>JAYTPC010000020.1:0-2952 GCA_043747425.1 Bdellovibrionales bacterium | reverse complement strand
CTCATAGATAGAATTTATCTTGACTCAAAATGAACCTGAACATAAAAAGTAGAAATTAAATAATCTTAATAGATTCAATGACTTACTGCTTTATTTTTTTGGCTAAAACAGGAGAAACGCCCCAATGAAAATTTTATTTTCTTCAAAATGCATAATTTCATTTTTTACGCTGGTAGCTATAATGACAGCCATCTTGGCTCCGACCTCAGGCTTTGCCGCTTTGAAAATTGGGCTTGTTTTAGACAAGGGCGGAAAAGACGACAAGTCTTTCAATACGTCTGCTTATCTGGGCGCCAAAAAAGCAGAGAAAGAATTAGGCATCGAACTTAAGTATGTTGAGGCCACCGACAATAATTCACTCGAAACTTTGCACCGACATTTTGCACAGAAAAAATATGATCTTGTCATAGGGATCGGTTTTGCGCAGACAGATGCTGTCAAAAAAGTAGCTGCCTTATTTCCACAAAATCAGTTTGCAATAGTGGATGGTGAAGTTTCAGCACCTAATGTGCGCTCACTGCTTTTCGAAGAGCACGAAGGGTCATTTATGATGGGCGCGATGGCTGCTATGAAATCAAAAACAAATACCATTGGCTTCATTGGCGGCATGGACATTCCGCTGATTCGCCGTTTTCAAAAAGGTTTTGAGGCCGGTGCAAAATTTGTGAACCCAAAAATCGTTATTTTGAACAACTACATTGGCGTCACTGGTGAAGCATGGAACAATCCCGCGAAAGCTAAAGAGATGGCACTTTCACAAATTGGACAAAAAGCGGATGTTTTATTTCATGCGGCTGGTGCCTCGGGCGCTGGTCTTTTCGATGCCGCCGCTGACAAAAAAGTTTTTGCAATTGGCGTTGATTCAAATCAAAATGGAATAAAGCCCGGGGTCGTTCTAACCAGTATGCTTAAACGCGTTGATGTCGCCGTTTATGAAACCATAAAATCAGTTACCGAAAAGAAGTTTCAAGCTGGTGTTGTTCGTTTTGGCTTAAAAGACTCAGGCATTGACTGGGCCATTGATGCAAACAATGAAAAACTATGGAGCCCCGCTGAAATAGAAAAACTAAATGAAATAAAAAAGAAAATTATTTCTGGAAAAATTATAGTGCCAGACTACTATAAAACCAAATAAGTTTACTGATGATACACATTGAATTTCGAAATATTTCAAAAACGTACTCAGTGCACGCCTGCAAAAATATTTCGTTTAAAGTTCAACAAAATAGCATTCATGCCTTGGTCGGAGAAAACGGCGCCGGCAAATCAACCCTGATGAAAATTCTGGGTGGGCTAGAACAGCCGACTTCTGGTGAACTATTTCTACGTTGTGAAATCTATAAACCTGTGACTGCAAAAGATGCTTTTCATGCACGCATCGGATTTATTCATCAGCACTTTTTACTGGCCGATAATTTAACTGTTCTAGATCATTTAATTTTAAATGAATCGGGTTCAAAAATTTTTTCAAAAATAACCACAAAAGATTTACTTAAAAAAGTTCAAACTTTTGCTGAAAGATTTAAATGGTCCGTGAACCTGCAGGCTAAAATTTCACAATTATCTGTTGGTGACCATCAACGCATTGAAATTATCAAAGCTTTGCTGGCTGACCCCGAAATTATTATTTTTGATGAACCCACGGCTGTTCTAGCCCCGCAAGAAATTTTAGAATTTTTAAAATTTCTGAAACAGCTGCAAGCTGAAGGAAAAACCATTCTGTTAATTTCACACAAACTGAATGAAATTAAAAACATTGCGGATCAGCTCACAGTACTGCGGCACGGAGAAAGCATATTCACGACCGATGTGGATAAGATTTCAATGGGTGAAATAGCAGAAAAAATGATCGGCAAAAAAATGCCTTCAAGTCCATTGGAAAAACCAGTGGATACTCCTAGTAAAGTTTTATTTAAATACAAAAACATGACTTTTAAATGCAACCGCATCCTGGGCGTGGCCGGCATCGAAGGGCACGGGCAAAGCCAACTTATCCATTCTGTTCTAGCGGCAGCACTAAAGAATAAATTAAGTGTGGCCGACATTCCCGAAGACCGTTTAAAATACGGAGTTTTCCCTGGTTTATCTTTGGTCGACCACATGGTGCTTCGACATCCCAAGCGTTTTTGTAAATTAGGGTTCATCCAGAAAACCAAAGCTTTCGCAGCGACTGAAAATTTATTAAAAAAGTGGGATGTCCGTCCTTTGAATAGCCAGAACAGCATTGAAAACCTATCTGGTGGGAATCAACAAAAATTTGTGATCGGCCGTGAACTGGCACACGATCCTGAATTTATTATTGCAGCCCATCCCACCCGCGGCGTTGATTTGAACGCGCAGCAATCTATTCACACTGCTTTTTTAGAACAGACCACAAAGGAAAAATCCATTTTTTTAATCTCATCTGACTTGGATGAAATTTTAAAGCTTTCCGATCAGCTGCTGATTCTTTTTAAAAACAAATATTTTGGTCCCTTTGAAAGAAACCAACTTTCTGAAATCGAAATCGGCCAGTTTATGACCGGAAGTCATCCTGAACAACAAAACTACCTGCTGGGATCTGTCGATGAAACTTAAGTCTGATTTTGCACCCTGGTTTGGTTTTTTGCTTGGACTTGCACTGGCGTGCACTTTGGCTTTATTTTTTAAAGAAAACCCATGGACTGTTTTTAAAATTGTAACAACCAGTTTTTTAAATTCGAAATATGATTTTGGACTGACGTTATTTTACACGACATGTTTGATTTTTTCAGGATTGGCTTTTGCAATTCCACTAAGAGCTGGTCTATTTCACATCGGAAGCGAAGGCCAGATAATCCTAAGTGCTGCTGTGGCTGCAGCTTTTGGTACCTGGTTACAAATCAATTCTTTAAGTGGTTTGATACTACTGACGTTTGTCACGTTTTTCACTGGAATGATCAGTGCCTGGCTGATTGCTCTGCTAAAATTTTA
>JAYTPC010000019.1:0-14118 GCA_043747425.1 Bdellovibrionales bacterium | reverse complement strand
TGATTTATTTTGAGACATGAATTGTCCTTTCCTACTTTGGTCTAGGATTTATCGTGAATTCATCAATGGAATCAAGTCCAAATATATCTAATTTTAGCTATAAGTTATTTCATATTGAAAATGCCTCATATCAGAACATATAATAATAGTATGCAGGCTACGGATGTGTTTTCTACCACCCTAAGAGCTTTAGTTTTAAATGCCAGTTATGAGCCGCTGAGAATTATATCGTGGCAAAAAGCTTTGATCATGTGGTTTCAAGATAAAGTGGAAGTTCTGGAATATCACTCGACGAAGGTCAGATCAGTTAGCAATTCTTTTCATTTACCAAGCGTTTTACGTTTAAAAACTTATATTCGTCCAAAAAAAGTGGATGGTGTGCGTTTCTGCCGAGAAAATGTTTACATTCGTGATTTGCATACCTGTCAATATTGTGTGAAAAAATTTAATTACAAAGATTTAACGATTGATCATGTATTGCCGGCATCACAAGGTGGTCCAAAAACATGGACCAATGTCGTAACCGCTTGCAGAGCTTGCAATCAAAGAAAAGCCAATCGCACTCCGGAAAAAGCAAAAATGCCGTTGTTGAAACCGGCTCGGGCACCGACATGGTTGCCAGTAATCCAGCATGAAGCACATCCAGAAACAACTCCAGTCAGCTGGAAAGATTATTTGCGCTTTAAAGCCAACTAAAAATGTTTTCACAAAAACCTGAATTTATTGCTGCCAGCGACACCATTGATTTGCGTCACCGTATATTACGTCCTCATCTAGATATTTCAAGCTGTCATTACCCCAATGACAGCTTGAGTTCTACTTTTCACGTCGGAATTCGGGACGTTAAGGGAAAAATTATTTCCAATGGTACATTTATCAGCGAACAAAATATTTTGTTTCCAAGCGCCAAAAAACCATACCGCTTACGTGGCATGGCGACAGATTTCGAGTGGCAGAAAAAAGGCTGCGGTCGGCAGATCATTTTGTCTGCTCTAGAAAAATTACGCGAAATTCAATGTGACTTATTATGGTTCAATGCGCGTACGAGCGCTGAATTATTTTACTCGAGGTTGGGTTTTTCTGCAGATGAGAATATTTTTGATATACCCAGCATCGGTCCGCACAAAGTCATGTACAAAAGGCCCTAGGTCTTGTCTAATCAAAGCATGATTATTTCATTCACTAGAAAATTACTTTTAAAAGAATTTGTTGAAATTGTTTCTGAGACAAATGGCATATCGCTGATCGACACTTTGGACCTCATGCTATCGTCATCTTTAAAAAATAAAAACCCTGAAGCTTACACTTGGATCGTCGAATTTCGCTTTTTATTAAATCAATTTATAACAAACGAAATTAACTTACAAAAAGTGATGAGCCACCCGTTTGCGGGCGTCCTTGAAGATTTCTTCAAAGCCTTTCCGATCAAGTATAAAGAAGAGCACATTCATTTAACTGGATCGCTAACTGCTGAATTTATTTGGTCGCAGTTAAAGCCTTTAGTGGGCGGCGTGCATGCCAGCGTTTACGAGCAAAAAATCAAAGAAGTTTATGGTGCTGCTGCTTGGCCAATTAAATCTGTTGAAGACGTTGATAAATTAATTCGTTTAAAAGAACATGAAGGTTTCACGGCCTATTTGAAGATTTTGTATTTAACAAAACTTATTTTCATTTCAAGACAAGCCCATGCGGATGCGGCCTATCATTTGGCCTATGAACTTTTTTATAAATACAACGTCGGCTTAATTCGCTTAAAGTTTTCTTTAAGCAGATCCACTTCAAAAGTAGAAGAGCAAATTCCATATATTGATACTGTCACTTCAGAAGACGTAGTTGTCGGCCTGTACGACGGTTTTAAAAGATTCAAAAACGAACATCCCGAATTTAATTTCATTTTGTCACCCTCTTTTAGAAAAGAAGCCAATTTTTTTGATGCGGCAAAATTTGCTACACGAAAAGAACACTTCCAACAACAGGTCGATGAAATTCTTGCGCTAACAGATAAATACCCAGAACTTGGCAGACACTTAAACGAAGTCGATACCGTTGGTGACGAGCGTGACATGTATCGGAAAGAGCATTTTTCAGAGCTCAGTTCTGGTTTTCGTAAGCTTCAATACCGTGGATTTAAAATTAGATCCCATCACGGTGAAACATGGCACACGTTAAAGCGTGGCATTCAAGCCGTTGATAATGCGATGAATATTTGGCACATCGATACGTTAGAGCATGGTATCAGTTTAGGAATAAATCCGAATCTTTATTTCCATCAACTGTACCAACGTGTGATAAAGCACAACTTAGAAGCCAAGCCCATTGCAACTAATACTGTTGATTACACCGAGCTGATGAATTTGGATTGGGGTCATTACAAACCTATTCTGCAAAAATTACTTCTAGGAACTGTTCTTAACGAAACGGACCGCACTCAATTTTTAAAAGCGAAATTTCATACAGCGCGCGAAGTGGAACAATATCAGCATGACGTTTTAAATCGGTTGATTCAAAAAGATGTCTCGTTAGTAACGCTGCCATCATCGAATAACAAATTAACGGGTAAGTTCGAAGATTACAAAGATCACCCTTTTTCGTGGTGGGAAAAAAAGAATGTGCAGTTGGGTGTTGGTACGGACAATTACATCACGCTAAATACCAATTTTATTCAAGAAATGTTAATTTTACTTCTTACAGATCCGAACCATTTAAAAATTACTAAATTATTGATGGTCACAACGGGCGAAACCAGAAGACCCTACATCAGCCAGCTGTTGTGGAAAATGCGTAAGGATGTGAACAGCAATGTTCAGTTCACTTAAGAATTCACCCAGCTGGAGATTCACAGTTATATTATTATTAGGGTTCGCTAGCGGTTTACCCTTAGCACTGACCGGAACGGCAATGCAGGCCTGGTTAACCATTGAAAACATAGATATTGCCACCATCGGTTTTTTTAGTTTGGTGGGTTTACCTTACACATTTAAATTTTTATGGGCCCCGCTGATGGACCGATTCGAGCCACCATTTTTAGGACGCAGGCGTGGGTGGTTGGTTTTGTCTCAGCTGGCCATTGCAGGTGGTTTGGTTTTAATGTCATCGATGTCTCCGGGTGAAAATACGCAGACGTTTGCTTTGTTTGCTGTGCTTGTCGCTTTTTTATCAGCATCACAAGACGTGGTGATCGATGCTTATCGCACGGATATTCTGCCAGCTGCAGAACGTGGTTTAGGCTCGTCACTATTTGTTTTCGGATATCGACTCGCTATGATTATATCTGGTGGAATTGCTTTTGTTTGGGCTGATCCAGTAAATGGCAACGGCTGGCCATGGTCAAAAATTTATTTGATGATGGCCGCAATTATGGTGGGTGCCGCTGTAATTTCTGTTTTATTTTTACCAAGGCTTGCTAAAAATATTACCGCTGTAAAAACCAATGCTAAAAACGATCTCCTTGGATTTTTAGCATTGGCTGCCGCTGTTGCTATTGGTTATCAGTTCACGACGCGCTTAGCGACGCCGTTTGCAGAATTCATTTTAGGAAATTTCTTTCCGCCACTTGCTGACGGTGCTGTTGACCCTAGTCTGAAAAAATGGGTGGATATGGCAGCACTTTTACTAGGTGTTGCGTTTACAATACCACTTGCTTGGTGGGCTTCCAAGAAAGCTAAATTTGAAACATTAAATATTTCATTGGCCAATTATTTTAGTATGAAAGGGGCCGCCAGTTTTCTAGCGCTGATTATACTTTATAAACTGGGCGATTCTTTCGCTGGATCACTGCTGACACCATTTTTATTAAAAGGTGTTGGCTTTGCTCAGGCCGAAATTGGTGTTGTGAATAAAGTCATCGGTCTTTGGTTAACTATTTTCGGCGCTATCGCGGGTGGAGCGCTGATGATGAAAATCGGTTTGTACCGATCACTTTTCACATTTGGTTTATTACAGTTGATATCGAATTTAGGTTTTTGGTTAGTGGCTGTTCTTGGTAAAGGGGCGTGGGGTGGATTTCCACTTCCGGCATTTGATATTTACATTGTTTCATTAAAAGAAGCGACCAACGTGGATTGGCTGTTACTTTTTGCTGTTGGATTAGAAAATTTAACTGGCGGTATGGGAACAGCCGCCTTTGTGGCTTTCTTGATGGCCTTGTGCAATCAGAAATTCACAGCGACTCAGTACGCGCTGCTATCGGCTTTTTCGGCGGTCGGCCGGGTGTGGGTGGGGCCACTGGCTGGAACACTTGCTGCTAGCATTGGTTGGCCCGTGTTTTTTATTATATCGACGTTCATGGCGATTCCTGGAATGTATATGCTGTATCGGTTGAAGCCCGTGATCTTGGCGCTGGAAACTCCGGTGGGTGTTTCGTTAAGCGATGATTAAGATTCAAAAAGTCTGGCTTCTGATGAAAGTTTTTTTGACCTTCTTAAATAGTCTCTTTAGGATTTAAAAATGAAAATAAGTTTAATTTTAATATTAGTATATATTTTGTGCGGATGTAGTGCATCCACAAGTAAATTATCGGATAGAGTTGATGAGCAGTCTAATTGTCCCCTTTCTTTGCCCGTGGACAGACAAGAATACCAATTAAATTTTAACTCAAGAGTGCTTCCCAATAAAGTATCAGTTGTTTACAATGGTATAGAAAAATACAACTCGTGTAGTAACGTTGTTCAAGAGCGACCTATTGTATATATTGCATTTAACAAAACCAATCCAATGATCAATATTTCAGTTAAGCATTTTGGGGTTTTCAGTCAGCTGCCATTAGAGGCCCGCTTAGAAATTACTGATTTAGAAAACTGTGATGGCCAAACAAAAGTAATTTTCAAAGAAAACAGTATCCCGCTTTCATTTTCGAAAGAGATAATAGGTCCGAGCGAATGTGGTATAGTTGAAAATATTGCGAATATACCGATCATAATTGAGTAGTTTCTCGAAACTAAAAAAGTGAACCCTTCAATCCCCTAATCCATGATTTCAAATCTCTTTGGATTTTAAGTCCCATCTTTGCGACCCATACACGTTGGCGCTTGCCTCAAAGAAGAAATTTACAAAAGGTCGGAAATTCGCTTTAGGATTTCTAACGCCAGTAAAACTAGACGAAAGATCCCTTTAGCAAGCTTCATAAAACGTCGAAAGTTAACTACTTGTGGTAGTTTTAGTTCCGGCATTTGAACCTCCTTTATAAATAAAGAGATTCAAAGTCGATAAAAGCGAGATTGAAGGAGTTCAATCTCGCTTTTAGCATTTTGTACGCCTGATGCTCAATGAATTGAAAGTGAACCCTTCAATCCCCTAATCCATGATTTCAAATCTCTTTGGATTTTAAGTCCCATCTTTGCGACCCATACACGTTGGCGCTCGCCTCAAAGTAGAAATTTACAAAAGGTCGGAAATTCGCTTTAGGATTTCTAACGCCAGAAAAACTAGACGAAAGATCCCTTTAGCGAGCTTCATAAAACGTCGAAATCTAACTATCTTATTGGTTAGTTCCGGCATTTGAACCTCCTTTATAAATAAAGAGATTCAAAGTCGATAAAAGCGAGATTGAAGAAGTTCAATTTCGCTTTTTGCATTTTATAAGCCTAAGAAATAAAAAAAGGGCAATGATTTGTATCATCGCCCTTACATTCCCCCACGGATTGTCTTTTATAAATTTGAATGATGTTCTTATAGCTAGCTTACTTAGCAGTTTCCACTTTTATATTTTTTTTCTTTTTTTCTTAATCGATTTTACAACACTGTCAATTTCCTAAACGCTATTCCACCGTGACCGATACCCCTAAGGTATAAAAGACGATGAAGAAATTACTGAACCGGCAGGTTTTTTAAACACGTGTAGCCGGGTCTTAGAAAGCTTTCTTTTTCGGTGGCTGCGGGCTTTCGTATTCTTGCACCGCTCATGTCGGTTGTGAATGATTGAAGGCACTGGTCTAAGTCTTTTAACGAAACGACGTTCACGTTGCTGTCGTCGGTCCAATAGCTGGTGTACACGTAGGTTAAATCGGATAGGCCCAGCATTTTTCGAGCTTGTTCGCCGTCGCTGTCAACGCGCACGCCAGAGCTTGGATCTTTTTGTGAGACAACAGCAAACATCTGAATTAACTGTGCTTGTGTGCTTTTTTCGGCAATTTCTTTAAACCAGTAATTGATATACTTATGAAATGGATCTTTTGATTCAACGGCAAGGTTGTTCAAAATTTCTGCCATCACGTATTTACCAAAATTTGTTTTTTCAAATGAGAATTCGTGATTGAACTTGAAAATTACCCCGCGCTCTGCCAAATAGGTTAAGAAAGCATTAGAAAATTGAAACCGTGGCACTTCTGGCTTTTCTGGTGATTTTTGTAATACCAGGGCTAAATCTTCTGGAGTTGGGAAATCGAAATCAGTTTTAATCAGATCACGGTCTAAATATTCAGCCATAGAACCTTGGCATGGCAGATTGGTTTGATAATTGATTTTGCCGCGACTTTCTATTTTAACAAATTCAATCGAGAGAGTTACCGCACCATCTAGATCTTTTTGAATTTGCACTTTGGATTGATCACCGCGTTTCATTTCTAAAATATGAAAACGAGTGAGCAGTTCGGGGCGTTTTTTGAATTCATTTAAATACTCGGTCAGTTTATCAGCCCAAAAAGGGTCTTCTATTTTTCGACATTTTTGATCAACGACTGATTTTTCTACCTCGCGGACCGTGCTTTCTGGAATGTAAAAAAGGATATTATTTTGTGCAGCTAATAACAGGCCCTGCTGGACATCACTATTTGAGTAAACTTGATTTGCAGACTGCGGCAAACGCACCGGAGTTGATAAGCAGCCAGAAAATGAAACCAGTGAAAGCGTAATAAAAATCAAAGTAAACGTTACACGAATTGCCATTTAGTCCCCCAACATCTGCGTTCTATAATTTTACGAGAGTTCTGATTCGAAATCCAAATTTTACTGGCATGAAGTTCGCTTTACGGACCTTTGTTGGTCTGGGAAATCGTTTTTAAAGGCACCACTGGGGGTTCTGGCATGTCACATTTTCATAAACGTCAAAAATTGCGTCAGTCGCCGACCAAAATTGTAATTTACTATTTTTTTATTGCTGTGTTTTTTATCTTTGGTTTTGCTTCTAGTGCTTTTGCTCTTTCAAGCGCAACGCTGCCGAAGGGTATCTATAGCCCAGCATTTCGTTATGGCAATGTCGGCGGGCTTGAGCAACGCTATACAGAGTCTGGCACCTTAGTTCGTTTAAATGATTACAAATCGATTGAATTTGATGCGAAAAATTTAGCTCGGTTTAATTCTCAGGCGCAAAGCTTGATCACTACACTGAACCGTTTTGGTGCTTTTAATCTGGGTGATTCCTTGAACCTTGGAACTTTGGAAATTCAAACCAAACCTGAAATCAAATATTTTGCTCCGGTGTTGGCTTTCGGAGTTTCTAACAACTGGTCGGTCGGTGTGGGTTTACCCGTTGTTACCTACAAAAATGAAATTAAAATGGCACAGTCATTTTCAAATATTAATTATTACCGCACGCAGTTTTCGGGACTTTCACAGGATTTAGATGATGCGCTAAACACCAACATCGGCGAGTCGACTCAACAAACCATCGTCGCAAAGGGCTACGAGCGCCTTGAAAGCCAGGACAAACAGTTTCTTGCAGATGCCCAAGTCGTCAGTCTTTACAAATTGTATGAAGACGCTGATCAAGCAGTCGTCCATCAAGCCACATTAAATCTACCAACCGGACCAAAAAATAATCCAGATGATTTAGTAGCCCTAAATTCATTTCACAAAACAACCTTAGAAAATACTTTTGGTTATTCAAGAAACTTGGGGTCAGTCGTAAGGTTAATGCCTTACACGGCTGTGAAGATTGCAGTGCCCGATCAAATCGAAGCACGTGTTCCAAAAAACGATGATGATATTCTGCCTGACAAAGACACGAAAGAAACTGTCAATCGCACAGAGGGAACAACGTTCGAAATTGGAATACAAAGCGCTTTGCAAATTTTTGAATCTTTTCAGGTTTCTTTTGATTACAAATTAGGAGCAAAAACTGAAGACCGTTATTCGGGTTCAAAAAATAGCCGCTATGATTTGTTAACGAAAAATTCATCTTCAAGGTGGCAAAAAATTTCGACAGAATTCATTTACTCAACTGTAAAGTCTTATTTGCTAAAAAAATCTTTTATGCCAATGACGTTGTCGTTATCGATTTTTGATACCGTTTCTGGAGTTAATATTGAGCGACGCACTGGCCAAGAACTTTCTGCCGTATTTTTCTTTTAATTTTTTTTAAGGAGCACTGATGAAAACTATTTTTAAGACGTTGCCTAAAATCGATATGGATTTAGCTGTTTTTATGCTAACAGCGTTAGCACTGATCACGTCTTTATTTTCATGTGCTCCCAAAATTGAAGAGAAAAAAACGTCCATGCCAATAGTTGCCAGTGGCCCCCATTTTCGTGACAAGAATTTACAGTCCAATTCCAAAAACGTTTTTGCAGATAAAGAGTTTTCAAACTTGAGACTGGACCACACATTAGATCAAACTCAAAACCTTGAATTTATCGAAAATCAATTTCACATCGGACAGCGACTGAATTCACCAGACTGGAAAGAAAAAGCGAAGACTAGATTTTTTGAATTTAACAAATCTGAAAAATTCTTAGACCTTAAAATTGAAGAATCTGTTTACCTGGATGTCGTCCATTCTTCAATTAGTGAAACGGTAACAACCGGAGTTACTGAAGTCGATTTGCAGTTGCAAAAAGACCTGGAACTTGTGGCTGCATCGGTGCGTGAACAGCAAAAAGAACATCTTTTAATAACTTTAGAAAGTCCCCTAGCGGAAAAGCTAACAAAGACTGCAGACTTCATCGAAAAAGTAACCGCAAAGATTGAAACTTTGGAAATAATGCCGGAATTCAAAACTTCTTTTATCACACAGATGAAAACGAAATCTGCCGATTTGATTTTACGAGCAAAAAGCTTAGATACAAATTTATCGCTATCTAAAGATCTTGAACAAGCTATAAAGTATATTGATACTTATGTGACTGAATCAAAAACAGTTTTACTGCCAGAAGATCAAAAAGATTTAGATGAAGGTCGAAAATTAGCACAAATGGTCTCTGCTATCACAAATGAAAAACGTGGCCTGGCTGCAGTTGCGATGGTTTGGACGATCTTAGAACCTGATCAGCGAGAATTGATGATTAAACCTGAAAATGCAGAACTTTATAAATTTTTTTCAGAAAAGGGTCCGCGAGATATCAATTGTTTAGCTGAAAGAAACTGTGACAGTTTCGTAACAAAGATTATCCTCAATGTAGGTGTGTACCCAGCAATTCAAAAATACGGGATCGAAAATCTTAAAAACACGTTAAATCAAAAAAGCAGAGATTTTGTTTTAGCTAAAGTAAATCAAGTCGCTTTTGATTCGCTGACAAGCCTTGGCGAGACCATCGTGACTGAGGTCAGTGCTACGATCCTGGCCAAAACGATTGATTTAAAAAACTTCGACAAAAACTTAAATCAAGTTTTGAAAACAAATTTCACAAATTACATGAACGCAAAAGGAATTACTGGTATGCAGTCGTCTTTATTAGATAAGGCTAACCTAAAAGCCAATCTAACAGCACAGGCGCTTGTGATACGAAATAAATTAAACGCTTTAAATGCTGACAGTGATACGAAGACACTAACAAAAAATCAGTTTGAAATTTTAGAACTGACATTGCATTTACCTGAATTCAGTAAAGCGCTTGATACAAATACACCATTAACAAAACCAGAGTTAGTGAATTTGTTAATCGAACCCAAGCCGCGCCAGTATTTAGCTGATGGTAAAAATTCAGAAATAATTCAATTAAAGGATCAGACTAATTCTTTGTTAACAACGGCAAAGATTATTCGTGAGCTAGCCGATTGGAAGACAAGCAGCTTTGATGAGAATTTGTCAGCTATACAGGCTAACGAAATTATCACCGAATTTAGCACCCCCGAACTGAACAAATCTTTTTTTAGTAAGGCTGATTTGCTGGCACTGGCATTATCGGTTTCTAGCCAGACTTTGAAACTGTTAGAAGACGAAAAATCACCGCTGGTATTGATCGATAACGATCAGAAATTAGTAATGATCAAAGATTTTAACGAAGAGTCTTCGGCCATAGCATTGGCAGCAGCAACAGATTTTAAACTTGATGTCAGATCATCTATGATTAGTGCAAAAGATTTAAGTCTATTTCAGGTCGCATTGATTGATTTTTATACCGCTACAAGTGGTTTGGAAAAAACAACCTCAGCCGTTTTAAGAAAAGAAGTGGCGGGACAGATTTCATTGTTAAATCAAGTTTTGGCTGCACGTAAAAAAATTAAAACTTTGGTGGTAGCGATCGGAAACTTTCTTTCGAATCAGATGATGCAGAGTAGCGGATTGGTTCAAAGTGAATTTTTATTGTCGTCCAATGCCGAAGTTTCTGAAAAATCACAAACTGAGTCACTTTCGTATGACCTGATGGTGCAGACAGCTGCAGTTGAAGCTTTGGTGCGAACGTATGAAATGACAGACATTGATGTTTATTTATGGTCAGCGCAAGATATTTACTATTCGATGAATCAGCAATTGTTCGATTCAAATCTTAAGTTTTACAAGCTGAGTACGAAAGATTCTTTGCAGACTCAAGTTTCTGTGCTGGATATAACGAACACTTATAAAAACTTATTAAGTCTTAAACCGTATTTGACCGGTGATAGCCAGGATCAGTTGGAAAATATATATCAAGGTTGGTTATTAAATTTGTGATTTTTTGAAAAAAAATTAATGGTTCACGAAAGGTAATCCGTCGCCGGTTTCACCGCTGACATCACCTAAATTCACTGTCGTGTTGCCGTTTAAAAAAATACCAATCGATGTACCACCACCATTTGTACCGCGACCCCAACACTTGATTCGTTTATTTGTAAAAATGGCGCACGGAGTGTAAAAGGCCGCAGATAATTTCGACACCACAAGACCAGTTCCGTAATTTACAACGGCTGCAGGTGGCGCATCTTGGTTGTTATTGTTTCCAATAAGCAATTGACCCTCGGCATTTCTTCCCCAGCATTTAACGACATTTAGAGTATCTATCGCACACGAACTTCTACCATATATAAGTAACGACGCTGGAGTACCAAAGCCTGCACCCATCGTGACCCCTGCAAGTGCTGCCATTTCACCGCCGGAATCTCCAAGTGAAGCGTTACCGCCATTAGAAGAACCAATTCCACAATGACCTGCATTGTTTCGTCCCCAACAAATTATGGTATTATTGTCTCTGCGAATGCACGTGTGTTCATAGCCAGATGAAATTTCCGTAGCAGTCCGTGCACCGCCAGATGTTCCGTTAATATTTATTGCAAGCAGGTTGTCACCCATTTCATTAGCGCCATCACCTAAATTATTCGTATTGTCTTTACCCAATTGACCTCGACCGTTTTCGCCCCAACATTTTACAGTGTTGTCATTCAGAATGGCACAGATGAAATCTAAACCACCGGAAACTTTCGTTGTTGTTTTACCAGTTCCTAAATTAATAACGGCAAGCGAGTCACCCATTTCGCCGGCTCCGTCACCACGGCTGGCTGTGTCGCCTTTGCCAAGTTGCCCCGAACCATTTCGACCCCAGCATTTTAAACTAGCGTCATTAAGAATTGCACAGCTCATGTTTCCAAAAGCGAAAATATCTGACGCAGTTTTTCCTGTTCCTAAGTTAACAATCGGCAAGCTGTCACCCATTTCATTCGCAGCATCTCCGCGATTATTCGTGTCACCCAGTCCTAGTTGACCATTCACATTACTGCCCCAGCACTTCATCGTGTTATTATCTAATTTGGCGCAGACATGCGCTAATCCAGCAACGATTTTTGTGGCAGTTCGACCTGTGCCTAAATTGACGAAAAGGTTGGCGCCTCCAATTTCTGTAGCGCCATCACCGATGCTAGCAGTCGATCCAAGTCCCAGTTGGCCTGACCCGTTGTTTCCCCAACATTTCACAGACCCTTGATTGTACCTAGCGCACATAAAATACTGACCACCAGCAAGTTCAACAGGTTCAATGATCGTTACGGCAGAATCAGATGTGTTTAGCCCGAAGTCCATGACCCGCACTGTTGCGGTACCGATCGCTGCAGGAGCTGTGTACAACCCTGTCGTTGCACCAATCGAACCTGTTCCTGCTTGGACTAAAAACGTATACGGTGTGGTTCCCAAAATAGCCGTGAATAAATTCGTAGAGAAAACAGAAATGTTCAACGTTGTTGGCGAGATCGTTAGTGTACTTGAAACGTTTATCGTCGCCTGAGCAATGTTACCGATGCTGTCTGCGACTTGAACAATATCAGTTCCCGCAGATGCGCCCGAGACATACGCTCCTGTGCTGGCATTGATAGTACCACCGCCAGAGACCATTGAAAAAACGCGCGCGCCACCAACGCAATTTGTTCCATTTAAACAACCACCTGTGCCGGTAAAAGTTTGTGCACTGTTAATTGCCATCGTAATTAGCGAAGGTGAAATATTTAAGGGATCGTAAGTGGCCACAGTCGCATTAACTGTTGCTGGACCGGATGTGACACTAACAGTATCTGTTGTGTACGCAGTGCTTCGGGATAAGTAATCTGCCATATTCGGCGGCGCAGCCAAAATTGTTGCGCCGTCTGTAATTGCAGCTGCCGTGTTACCCCAGACGTAGGATCCGGTTCCACCGGACGCGGTAAAATTGAAAGATGTCGCAGTCTGAATATATAATGGTGAAGGAGAAATACTTAATGCACCAGAATTGGCATTCCAATAACTAAATGGAATTATGACTTGAGCAAATGCATAGCTCGAAAAAATTGGACCAAGCAGCAATGATGCAAGAAATTTTTTCATCCGTTGAAAAACCTACCTTAAATTAAAATCCTGTTATCCAAGTTATTAAACAATTTGTTCCGTCGCTGATAATGCTATAAACAGTTTTATTTAATAAACCAGCAACGCGTGCTCCGTTGGCTGGGATGAATCCTGTTGGTAAATTGACAGCCGCTGTATCAGCACAAGTTATTGTGATTGTACCGGTTCCGGTACCTGCAACTGACAACATGTACTGACCGCCCGGCTTCATGTTGGTTATATTTACTGTTCCTGTTGCTAGATTTGTCGTCCATACCATCATGTTTCCTAAGTTAGCATCAAAGGCCAGTGGAGAAGCTGCCGCTGATGTCTGGCGTGTTGGCGAAGCTTGACGTGTGAATGTTGTTGTTCCGGCAGTATCAACAGTTTGCGATACAAGGTTGTTGGCCTTGATTGTAAAATTAAATGCATCGTTCGATCCGATACTTGCTGCTGAACCAAAACTATTTCCACCATTCACATAAGCACCATCAACACCCGTTTTTGGTAAATCAACAGAAGCGATTGTACGGAATGTCGGAGCCGATGGACCCGCTGCACTTGGACCAGAGTAAAATGTATTCGCCGTTTGCGTTCCTAATGCTGCAGTAACACCTGCGCCTGTTAAAGAAATAGCTCCTGCAGCAACGGACAAATTCGTTCCAACGGATAAAATACCTTTTGTTACACCAGTTGCATCTTGATAAGCTTGCGATCCAGCCGCTGTTAAACGACCTTTAGAATCGACTGTGAAACTTGGAACTAATGCCGCTGATCCGTATGTCGCTGCGGTTACCGCAGTGTTCGCCAAAGTCACTGCACCTGAAGCGACTATTGAAGCATCACCTGACATGGCAACGGCAGTCGCAGATCCACCGGCAGAACCTACAAAGATATTATTTGTAGCTAATGACGATGTTAATTTATTACTAAATGCTGTGAAATCTGCTGATGCTAAAGCACCGCGGTTTGTGCCAGATGCTGTTGGAATATTAAACGTGTGTGTTGACCCTGCAGATGAGATTCCAAAATCTGCGCCGGCCGTGCCTGTCGCAAATGATTGTGTTGTTGATGTCAGACCACCAAGTGAAGAGATCGCAGAAGCTCCAGCTGTGACTGGCTGAGCTGCGGCTCCATCCCAATACATAATTTTATTTGATGTGCTGTTGAACCAAGTACGACCTTTATTAGCTGCTCCAAGT
>JAYTPC010000018.1:0-1254 GCA_043747425.1 Bdellovibrionales bacterium | reverse complement strand
AAATGCGGTGGGTGTATGGCTGGTAAAAATCTGAGTGCTAAAGAAGAAGCAAAAATGCTTGCGATTCCTGAACAAGAAATTTTAGCAAAAGAAGAACTTCAAAAATTAATTAAGTTATCAAAAGAAAAAGGCCGCGTTACGATCGAAGAGATCAACGAAAGCCTGCCACCAGAAATTAACTCTGTCGTGGTCCTAGATGCATTTATGCAATCGTTAGAAGCCAACGGCGTTATTATCACTGAGCACTCTGAAGCTGCCAAAGCAGAAGAGAAAGAAGAATTTTTATCTGAAGCAAAAGATGATGACGAAGAAGACGAAGACGAACCAAAGGCTGCGGAAGACGCTAAAGGCAGCGACCCAGTTAGACTTTACTTACGTAAAATGGGTTCTGTTTCATTATTAACTCGTGAGGGTGAAGTTGAAATTGCTCGTCGTATTGAAAAAGGCGAACGTGAAATCGTGCGTTCGATGTTGTTATCACCACTTGGAACATTTGAAATTATCAATTTAGGTAAGCGCTTAGATCAGGGTCGTATTAAAGTTAAAGCTATTTTCCGTGGCCTTGAAGATGAAGACACTCAGTACGACGAAAAAGAATACATCGAAAAAATTCACCAATTGATCGGCATCGTGACTGAATACCAAAGTGCCACTGAAAAGCCGTTCTTACTTTTACGTGATGAGAATCTGAACCAAAATTTACGTATCAAAACGATGGACGAAGTTAAAGTTATCAACGAAAAGTTGATGGCTAATTTCGAATCGATCAATTTCAACCGTAAAACAATCAACCGCGTTGTTATTAAATTTAAAAACTTAGTGAACCGTATGGGTGCACTTCGTCGTCGTATTAAAGACGGAATGGAAAAAACATTTTCAAAAGATGTTGTTTCATTGACTGAACGCATGAAGCTGATTGAAACGAATGAAAAAGAATTAGCAAAGATGACGCGTGACACGGGTTTATCTTTTGGCAGGTTCCGTTCGTATGCAATTCAAGCACAAGAAGCTGAAGTTCGCCTAAAGCGTTTACATTTTGACAGTGAAATGAATTTCAAATGGGTCCAAGAAACATACACGGCCATTTGGAAGGGTGAGCGCGAAGCCGATTTAGCAAAATCTGAATTGGTTGAAGCCAATTTACGTTTAGTTGTTTCTATTGCAAAAAAATACACCAACCGTGGTTTGCAATTCTTGGATTTAATTCAAGAAGGTAACATCGGTTTAATGAAAGCCGTTGATAAATTTGAATAC
>JAYTPC010000017.1:0-1265 GCA_043747425.1 Bdellovibrionales bacterium | reverse complement strand
CCTTTTTAGAGTTATATTCTGCGTCTTGTGTCAACTAGAGGGCAATAGCTCCAGCGGTAGAGCGAGCGACTCCAAATCGCTAGGTCGTGGGTTCGAATCCCTCTTGCCCTGCCATTTAAATTTAACAAATTTAAATGGCGTTGATGCTGTATTTATTTTTTTTGACGTAAATGTTTTTTGAAACTCACAGAGGTTTTCCGCATGGATAAAACAAATTCCAAAATTTTGACTCTTAGTTTTGTAGCTTTCTCTGCCTTGATTGGCGTGACACTTTCAACATTGTTGAAAGTTTTCTCAGGTGCATTTGGTCCAATTGCCAAAGCAATGAATTACGATTTGTTTCGCCACGGACTTCCGGTTGTTGCTGCTCTTGCGTTGTTCGCATACCTGCAATTTAATAAAAATGTTTTAACTTGGTCCGATGAAGTTATTGCAGAAATCAAAAAAGTTGTATGGCCGCCGTTAAAAGACACGCGTGGAATGACAATTATCGTGATCGTCATGGTTCTAATCTCAAGTGTTATCGTAAGTGTGTTTGATATGTTTTCGGCTTTTGTTCTGAACCAATTAATGAAGTAGGGGTTAGCATGGATAAAAAATGGTACATTGTTAACGTTCAGACCAGCTGTGAAAATACAGCGAAGGCTGCTATCGAAGAAAAAATTCGCTCAAACAAAATGGAATCTATGTTTGGCGATATTTTAATTCCAGCAGAAAATGTTGTTGAATTAGTTAAGGGTCAGAAAACGACGAAATCTCGCAAATTCTTTCCAGGTTACATTTTCGTACAGATGGTTCTTAACGACCAGACGTGGCACTTGGTAAAAAATTCTTCTAAAGTCGGCGGTTTCGTCGGCGGCACAAAAACGCGTCCACCTGAAGTACCAGAGCATGAAGTTATGCGCGTGACTCAGCAAATGGCGGGTCTTGGCGAAAAACCACGTGCTAAAGTTAATTTCTCAGTTGGCGAACAAGTCATGGTTGTTGATGGGCCGTTTAGCTCTTTCAACGGAACTGTTGAGGACATCAATGAAGACAAGGCAAAGGTAAAAGTTTTGGTAACTATTTTCGGGCGACCTACTCCTGTTGAGTTAGATTTCGTTCAAGTAGAAAAGACTTAAATTAATTTTAAACTGATTCAGATCATGGGGATCTAGATCAGTAATTTAACCCTATTACTAAAAAGTGGGAATCATGGCAAAAAAAGTTACAGGTATGATTAAGCTACAGATACCGGCAGGGAAAGCGAATCCAGCTCCACCCGT
>JAYTPC010000016.1:0-1453 GCA_043747425.1 Bdellovibrionales bacterium | reverse complement strand
CAGATGGCAGGACTCGAACCTGCGACCAAGCGATTAACAGTCGCTTGCTCTACCAACTGAGCTACATCTGAACGAAGTAACAAACTAACGAAATCACTTACGATCGTCAAGAAGCTCTCGACTTAGGCTTGCAGATTTAAATGGCATTCCCTGCACACGAAAGACATTGGACTCAGAGTTCCACTCTAACAGGGCTGTTTTTGCCTCGGCCGACTGGGCCAAAAGCAGCGGTTTGAACTGAAGTTGCGACATATCTAAACCATCTGACGCATCCATTGTTATCACGCAAAAAACATCCTTTATCTGTTCTGGAGTCGCGCCCAACCACTTTGTTTTCGATTGTTCCGGCAAATAAGTGGCTTCCCATTTAAAATCGACCACGTGCTCTGGGCACCAGCGCATTGTTTTTGAAGTGTCTGTTGAAAATATCTGCTCCAGACCCTGCTGAAAACCACCCGACGATGTCAGTTTCATAGCTAAAATGACCGCCGCAAGACTGAAAATCAAAAGCATTATTTTAATAATTAATTTTAGTTTCATAGTCCTTATAATAGTGAGATGCATGAAAAAGGCAAATCAGATAAGGTTCAAACATGAATAAAAAATTTGAAATGCAGAATTATTTAACTGCAGAGCTGCGAAAACTGAAAGCTCCCCCTCGCTCAGAAATTTTTAATGGTGAAACCTACATCGGCGGTGGTAATTCTAAATTAATTTATCTAAATTTAAGCATTCCAGAAGTACGCTTGGTCTTGAAAAAAAATCTTCCACTGTTCTCGGAATCACTTAAAAAACAATTCACAGCATTCGAAAAGGTATGGAAAAACTCACGCATTTTTGAAGTCAGGATGGTTGCTTTATATTGGGTCGAGGGGCTTCCGGATGAACAATTGGTTCAGTTTGCACCAAGACTAAGTAAGTGGGCTGATAAAATTGATAACTGGGCGGATTCAGATACCTTGTGCGGAATTTACGCACGAATTTTTGAGGCATCGCCGAAAAGTCTTTTAAAAACTTATAAAATTTGGAACAAGCATAAAAATCCGTGGTTGCGTCGTTGTTCTATGGTTGGCCTTTTTTACTATTCAAGATCTAGAAAAAAACAGCCCAGCTTTAAGCTGGCATTTTCAATGGTAAAGCCACATTTATCGGCACAAGAACACTATGTGCAGAAGGCCGTTGGTTGGACAACCCGCGAGATGTATAACGTTTATCCTATTGAAACCCTTAAGTTTATTACAGACAACTTATCAATGATTCACCCAACTGCGTGGTATGCCGCTAGTGAAAAAATGCCGTTAAGTTTAAAGAAAAAATTAGTGGAAAAGCGGCGAAATTTGCGAAAAATGTAAGTGGTAAAAATGGTGCACTCGAGAGGATTTGAACCTCTGACCACCTGATTCGTAGTCAGGTACTCTATCCAGCTGAGCTACGAGTGCGTCGTAAGCTTGAT
>JAYTPC010000015.1:0-28114 GCA_043747425.1 Bdellovibrionales bacterium | reverse complement strand
CTCGGGGGAGATTTTTATGTTGAATGTTCTTGTGGTTGACGACGATCAGGCCCAGCGCCTTACGGTTAGATCTGCCTTAGAAAGCGCAAAAAGATTCACTGTCGAAGAAGCTTTTGATGGAATTAATGCCCTTGAAAAAATCAAAAATGACGACCCCTCACAAAGACATTATGACATCGTTATTCTAGATGTGGATATGCCTCGGCTTAATGGACTCGAAACATTAAAACGAATTAAAGAATTTGATCCAGGAATTATCGTACTGATGTTGACTGCTCACGCGACCGTCGAAGTGGCTGTGCAAGCCGTCCGTGATGGTGCCTATAACTTTCTATCAAAACCAATAACTGGCGATGATCTTATTTTGCTGCTGGATAAAGCCATCAATGCGCACACGTTGATTTCGACCTTGGCGGTGTCGTCTCCAGTGTTTGTAGATGAAGGCCGAAAAATTATTGGCAACACGTCACAGATGCAAAAAGTTTTCAACGTGATTCATAAATTAGCTAAAGTTGACACTCCGGTTCTTATCCGAGGCGCTTCCGGAACGGGTAAAGAACTTGTCGCAAAAGCCGTGCATTTCAATTCCAGTCGCAAAGACGGAAAATTTGTAGCTATCAACTGTTCAGCTATTCCAGAAAATTTATTCGAGTCAGAGCTTTTTGGTCATGAAAAAGGGTCTTTTACGGGCGCCAATGAACGTAAGATCGGTAAATTTCAGTACGCAGAAGGCGGAACTTTATTTTTGGATGAAGTGGGCGACATGCCACCGATGATGCAAGTAAAAATTCTTCGTGTATTGCAAGAAAAGCTTTTCACTCCGGTCGGATCGAACCGTGAAATTTCGTCCAGCGTTCGTATTATTGCAGCAACAAATCGACCGCTAGAAGAAATGATGAAAGATGGTCGGTTTCGCGAAGATCTATTTTACCGCTTAAACGTAGTTCCAATATTTTTACCACAGTTGGCTGATCGCAAAGATGATCTTGAAGTACTGATTAATATTTTCGTTAAAAAATTTAATCAAGTTCATAATAAAAAAATAGCGGGTGTGACGAAAGATACGCTGACTGTGTTGAAAAAATATGGCTGGCCGGGAAATATTCGAGAATTAGAAAATGTGATCGAACATTCTTTTGTTTTAGAAACTGGAAATAGGATTAGCTTGTCTAGCTTGCCAGAAGCTGTTCTGGAAGCGGTCGGTGTGAATTTAATCGAGACAATGGGGCAAATTCAGAGTCAATCCGAAACCTTAAAAAAATCTGCACAGGTTCTGAGCGGTGATGAATTTGATTCTGAAGATGGATTAGATGTTGACTCAGATTTAGAGGATGATTTTTCAGATGAAGTTGGTGCAGATGATATAAGCATCACTCCACCTATGAATGGAATGTTAGATTTCAACGCACAAAAAGAAGAGTTCGAAAAACAGTTTATTATCAAGGCTTTGAAGACTTTCAAAGGACGAATAAACCAAACTGCTCTGCACGCAAATATTCCGAAAAAAACGCTCTTACGAAAAATTGAAAAGTATGGAATCGTGGCTAAAGAATATGCAGACGTAAAAATTTAGTTTTTAATTTTTTCGTTTTTTTGCGCACTGTTTTTTTCTTATCAGATGGTGTTGACTGAAATTTCTAAGATGGTTAGCGTTGACAACCTTATGTCAGTAAATCCGTTGCCACCACAAGCCTACACCAAAGATATATTGCAAAAAGCATATACGTGGCTGTTAACACAAAGCCCTGCGATTAAAGAAATCGCGTCTTCGCAGGAAATGCTGATCGGTCTTTATTTAAAAGCTCAGCGTAACGGTGATGCCTCTTTAGAAACTCCGAGCATTCAGAATTTTAAGCAAGAATTAAAGTCCCTGGCTGGTATCATGGGAGATCTACAGCCGACTAGCCCCGCTGTAACTCAAAATAAAAACTCAAGTAACACGAGTCCTCAGGCTTATTTTCACCAGCCAGCCGTTCAGCCATTGGTTCAGCCTTCACTGACTTCCACTTTAGACCCAGCCTCATTGCAGGCCATTGCCGAAGTGAAACAAACCCTTAATTTAAGTTCTGACATCGAGGCCATGCGTGCTTTGATCGCTTTAGGACACAGACAGTTCAAAAAATCTAATTTCGCCTAGCGCTATTCAACACAAAGAACTTTAAAGCGCTGCCCAAGGGCTTATCTTTTTGATATTTTTAGCAATTACTTATTGAAGGAGTTTTTGCGTGTCTGCACCTGTTGCCCCGGATTATAAAAATACGATTCGTTTGCCTCAAACTGATTTTCCGATGAAGGGTGATTTGCCAATCAATGAACCTAAGATTATTGCCAAATGGACCAGCGAAAAGATTTACCAAAAACTACAAGAAAAAAATAAAAATAATCCTGGATTCACGTTGCCAGATGGACCACCCTACGCCAATGGATCTATTCACATTGGTCATGCTTTAAATAAATCGCTAAAAGATTTCGTTTTGAAATACAAAGCAATGAAAGGTTTTGCAGCGCCCTTTGTCCCTGGTTGGGATTGTCATGGTTTACCGATCGAGCACAAAGTCATGAAAGACTTGGCCGATAAAAAAATAGTAAAAACAGATCAAGAAATTTTAACTTTATGCCGCGAAGAAGCTCAGAAATGGGTGAACCACCAGTGTGAACAGTTTAAGCGCCTGGGTGTATTGGCTGACTGGGAAAATCCTTATTTAACAATGTCTAAAAAATATGAGTCTGCTGAAGTTCGTGAATTCGCGAAAGCATTTCAGCGCGGCGTGATTTATCAAGGCGTAAAACCTGTTTACTGGAACTGGACGCTAAAGACTGCCTTGGCAGATGCTGAGGTCGAATACCACGATCACAAATCTCCGTCGATTTATGTGAAATTTGATGTGACTGATTCTGCGACTTTAAAAAAATTAAATTCTCCAAAAGGAAAAACATCTATTGTTATTTGGACAACGACCCCATGGACACTTCCTGCAAACGTCGGAATTTGTTTACATCCTGATTTTGACTATGCTGTTTACTTTAACGGAACAGAAAATTTAATCATCGCAAAAAAATTAAAAGATTTTTTCGAAAAAGAAATGACGATGACTTTAACAGAGGTCACTTCTTTTAAAGGAGCTGACTTAGATTTAGGAAAAGCGCGCCATCCTTTTCTAGACCGTGATTCTACTGTCGTGCTTGGTTTGCATGTGACTGCAGATGCTGGAACAGGTTGTGTTCATACAGCTCCGGGACATGGTGCAGATGATTTTCGAGTGGGTCAGAAATATGGTTTAAAAGTTTTATGCCCAGTGGATGATGCTGGAAAATTTACGGACGAATTTCCTGAGATGCAGGGCGTGAATATTTTCAAAGCCAATCCGATGATTGTTGAAAAATTACGTGAAAGCGGACACCTGATTAAATTTTCAGAATTCGTACACAGCTACCCGCATTGCTGGCGTTCAAAAACGCCGTTGATATTTAGAACAACGGCCCAGTGGTTTATTGGTATCGATCAAGAAGGTTCTGAAATTAGAAAAAAAACTTTGAAGGCCATTGAAGACGTGCAGTTTTTCCCAGACTGGGGACGCGCCCGCTTTCAAGCGATGATGGAAAATAGACCCGACTGGTGTTTATCGCGCCAACGTATCTGGGGTGTTCCAATTCCAATATTAACTTGCATCGCAACTGGCGAACCTTTAGCAGATTTTGATATCATGATGCGGGCAGCAGATATCGTCGCCGAAGGCGGTATCGAAGCCTATTACAAAGCCGATGCAAATATCTTAGCTGGTAAAAGTTGGAAAAAACCAGCAGCCGCTAAACCAGAATTTGGATCACAGGGATTTAAAATTGGACGCGATATTTTAGATGTGTGGTTTGATTCGGGCGTCTGCCATGCTGCAGTTCACTCCGCTGATAGCGGTCACGGATATAAAAATAGAATCGCTGATGCTTACATCGAAGGCTCTGATCAGCACCGCGGTTGGTTTAATACTTCGATGTTATCAGCAATGGCGACAACAGATAAACCCCCATTTAAGGCATTGATCACACATGGATTTGTCATGGATTCGCAAGGCCGAAAAATGAGTAAATCTTTGGGTAACGTTATTGATCCGAACGAGGTTTCCTCAAAAAGCGGTTCAGAAATTATTCGCTTATGGGCCGCTTACGGAGATTACGGTGGTGACATCGGCTGCGGTAAGGAAGAATTAACTCGCGTCACAGAAACTTATCGAAAAATTAGAAACACAATGCGTTTTTTATTGGGATCCACTTCTGATTTTAATATCTCAACCGATGAAATTTCTTTTGATAAGATGACTCAGGTCGATCAATGGATGATGCACCAGTTAACGGTACTGATTACGGATATCATAACGGCTTATGAAAAATATGAATTTTACCGTGTTTATCATCTGCTAAATAATTTTTTTACTGTGACCTTATCTGCAACGTACATGGATATTTTAAAAGACAGACTGTACACGTGGAAACCGAATGGACAAGCCCGACGCAGTTCGCAGACAGCACTTTACCATGTGACAACGACTGTCACTAAAATGATGGCGCCGATTCTTTCTTTTTTATCTGAAGAAGCTTATTCTTATTTAAAAAATACAAAGCACACATCTGTATTTTTAGAAGATTTTCCAGTGCCAAATCCGAGTTGGTTAAAACCAGAATTGGCAGCAGTCTTTGATCAAGTTCTTGCTGTGCGCACGGATGTGCAAAAGAAATTGGAAGACCTGCGTGCTGCTAAAACAATAGGTGCGAGCCTTGAGGCTCAGGTCAGCATAACTGCTGACGGCGAAGCGCTTTCAGCGTTACAAAAAGTTTCTGATTTGCGAGAAATTTTGATCGTTTCTAAAGTCACAGTAAATTCGGGTGCTTATTTGGTTCACGCCGAAAAAGCTCACGGCGAAAAGTGTGTGCGTTGTTGGGTGTATTCAAATGAAATATCAAAAGCAGAAAGCACTTTGGGTGTGTGCCCTAAATGCGTCGAGGCATTGACGTGAACCGTAAGTATTTATTATTGGCGTGTTCTTCTGGTTTCATCATTGCTTTAGATCAGCTGACAAAAATATATATTCACACGCAGTACCAGTTGCATGAATCAAAAACGATCATCGAGAACTTTTTTAACATCACCTATGTGCGAAATTTTGGGGCGGCATTTGGCTTTTTGGCTGGCGCGCCTACCATGTTTCGGGAAGCTTTTTTTCTGACAATGCCGCCGATTGCTTGTTTAATCATAATCTATATCCTACGCGGAGTAGAGAACAACGATCATAAACAAACGTTAGCGTTGTCTTCGATTTTTGGTGGAGCCATTGGTAACTATATTGATCGCTTGCAGTTTCGCTATGTGATCGATTTTTTAGATTTTCATTACCAGGGAAAATTATCCTGGCCTGCTTTTAATATTGCGGATTCGGCCATTGTTTGTGGAGTCATTTATTTGATGTATTTGATGCTCACAGAAAAAAAGATTAACAAAGCATGATTTCTGCCATTCATCTGGGATTCTTAAGCATTCCCACTTTTTTTTTGGTCATCAGTTTGTCTTTGTCTGCTTTGTTACTGTTTCTTTCTTTTCGCGTTGATCAATTCGGTAACGACCGCCAAATTGCATTTCATATTGCCTTGCTGCTGATGGTGGGTGGCTTTGTCGGCGGTAGGCTTTTACATGTATTCTATGAAGAATGGCCTTATTACGCGGCAGATCCAAAGCTGATTTTATATTTTTGGAACGGTGGCTTTGTTTATTACGGCGGCTTTCTGTTGGCGTGGCCACTGGTTTGGGGATTTTGCAGACTTAAAAAAGAATCGTTTTTAAAATGGGCTGATTTTTTTGCGCCTTTGTTGTCATTGTCACATGCGCTGGGTCGCCTTGGCTGCGTACTAGCTGGATGCTGCTTTGGGCAGTACTGCGATTTACCTTGGGCCGTCAGCGGACGCCACCCGACAGCTTTATATTTGATGTTCGGTGAATTTTTTATATTTTTGATTTTACTTTTTCTAGAGAAAAGTTTTCTAAAAGATAAAAAAACAATTGCTGGGCATTTATTTTACAAATGGATTTTTCTGCATGCTTTGCTTAGATATGTTGTCGAATTTTACCGTGATGATTTTCGCGGTGTTTTCGTTCAGATACCTGCTTTAGGATCTGTTTCCATTTCACAAGCCCTGTGTTTAGGGCTCATGTTATTATCACTGATTGCGTTTAATAAACTTCGTAAGAATTAAAACGCGAATTCCGCACCGACCACGTAGTTTTGGCCTTCATCGTAGTAACCATGGCTGGCTTCGTAAATGTAGTTTGTGATGTTCTGCCCACGAGCATAGACAGAAAGATTTTCGCTGTGTTTGTATTCTGTAGTTGCATTCACGTAAGTATACCCTTCTACGGTACCGTTAACGGTCATACCCATGCGATCTCTACGGTCACCGTTGTGAACAACCTCTGCACCAAGACTAAACTGATTAATTTCTTTTCGCACTTTGAAGCTTGCTGTACGAAGTGGTCTACGAATCAGCCAGTCTGCTTGATCGACGTCACGTGGCTCTTGATAACCCAAAGATAAGTTCAAAACCAGTTGCTGTGGTTCGAAACGAAGACCTGTGGTGGCTTCAACTCCGAGCGTCTTTGATTTAGAGATATTTTCATATTTTGTAGGAGATCCTTTGGCCAAGATTAAATTTGAAAACTCATTTTGAAAACCAGTAATTGAAAAAAACCAGTTCGTTGTCAAATTTGTTTCATAAGTGACCGATACACTTGTCGATTTTTCAGGTTGTAATTCAGGATTTGCAAAAAACGCATATAATTGGGTTAAGCTGGGCCTTTTGAAGCCAGTTGAGTATTCTAATTTAAAATCATTAAAAAGTGTTAAACCTAATTGGTAAGTAAAAACCGATTTCTCCCACTTGACATAGTCAGTTCGAATACCCGTTTCTAAAAATAATTCAGGTGTTATCTTGAAATCACTTTTTAGAAATATTCCTTGATAAACTTGATCAACATCAGCAACTAACAATTTTGCTTCGTTATAAATTAACTTTTCCTGAGTAATAGAGAATCCTAGAACCACTTTCGCTTGTTCCGTTTCCAAAGGAGAAATCTCAAATCGACTTGATAGTGAATCGCCTAAAAAATCCCTGTTGGTAACTGGCACTGTAAATTGTTGTTCGAAAATCCTAGCGCCTCTTTGAAAAGCCAAATAAATCTGTGGTTTATAAAAGTCTTTAAGTAGCTTAACACTTCCTACTGTCGATAACTGATAGGTCGAAAATTCAAAATTATCTGTATCTACAGCTTTGAAAGTCGCAAAGTCTGACGTCGCGATAAAAGTTTTATCGAACGAAGTTAATGCTTTCACAAAGCTTTCTAGATTTTCATTCTTGTAAACGTATGCTGCTTCCACAGAGTTAGCACGTGTCGGATAGATTTGAACGGAATTTAAAACTGGTGATTTGTTATTACGATCTGAAACATTTGCACGAAGTAACAAAGACTGGTTTTCATCAAGTGCGTAAATACCTGCCGCAGACAACAGCCGACTTTGTTCAGTACCAAGTTGTGCATTCACCAATCCAGAGTTTTTTAAACTTTTAGGAATTGTCGTGATTTTAATGACTCCGCTTAACGCTTGACCACCGAATAAGACAGATTGACTGCCTTTGATCACTTCTATCTTCTGAACAGATTTTAAATTTAGAGTGTTTAAACCAACTGTGCGCTGAACAGTTCCAGCATCATAGAAAGGAATACCATCAACTAAAATAAGTACGTGGCTGGAATCTCCGCCACGTAAGAAAATGGAAGTTGGCTGAAAGGTCGACGAAGAAACTGAAATATTTGCTTGCGTCGCCAGAAGTGATGTTAAGTCCTTGGCTCTGGATTTTTTAATTTCTGCTTCGTCGATGACGATCGTACTTGATGAATTAAATTTTTTGTCGGTAACAACGGCTTCGAATTCTTGAATAGCGTGAACTTTGAAACTGATTACAGATAGGGTTAGTAAAATTGCTTTTTTCATTTGTGCTCCGGCAAAGGTGAGGTGATTTCGAAACTGAAAATGCACTTTATAGAATAAAAAATCAATCAATGAAGTTGTTAAAGACGTGATGCATTCGTCTTCTTGCCAATTCACAAAAGGGTGAAGTCTCAATATGGGACTGTCTAATAGCTGACTGAATTTAGGCTAACCCATTTATGTCGCTGTCAAATTCGTAAACAGACTACATCTTATACGCTTCATTACAAGCTGGTATTGGCCTTGAACAGTACGTATATATAGCGAGGAGTTTTTATGAAAAACTTGATTTGGATAACGGGATTGTTATTTTTGGGCATGGCCTTTAGTGGTTGTGGCAGCAATAAAAGCGACAACAACACCCCTGTCAATCTGGCATGTCCAGTTGGACAGTATTATTCTAATGGTCAGTGCTTTAACGGCACGGGTATCGTTGGAAACTCACAAATAAATTTCAACAAAGGTTTTTATGCTGACAATTATTCGGGAACAACGCGCATCACAGTTGTGAATGCGACAAAAATGAAAGACCTTTTTAAATTTGGAATGGGCGTTTGCGACCGCGCTGAAGGCAACATTGGTCAGGCGAACTGTGATTCATATTTAGCAGGCAGCTTAGATATCGTGATTCAGTTTCCTCAAGGTGGTGCTGCAAACACAATGATGGCTACTTTTATTGCTAGGCCAAGAGTCAATTCCACTTACAATTACGCTGGACAATACCCAACCAGTACAGAGGGCATCTTCGGAGCAATCTTAGGCGTCACAACTGGAATTTGGTTACCAAGCCCGGGTTACTACACAGGTGCTTACAGAAACCCTTTGCAATTACAAATGGTCGTTTCAGCGATCAACAATTCTGCTGGATTTGAAGCGCGCGGATACGGAGATTACTGGACAGGATTAAACACAACAGTACTTGCGATCCAAGTTCCAACCGGAAAAGTAGAAGATAACTCTTTTAACTTTAATCTGAATGTTCAAGGAGCTGCTGCTGCTCAAGGGACGATGAGTCGTTGTCAACTTCTGAATTGTGGTCTTTAATTAAGAAGTGAGCTCTGATCAAAATATGAATATTAGACAAGTTAAATGCCCGCAGTGCGGGCTTTTAACGTTTTATTCCGCTGAAAATCCATCTAGGCCTTTCTGTAGTGATCGCTGTCGACTTATTGATTTGGGCGAATGGGCTGACCAATCGTATAAGATCCCTGTACCGGTTGAAACTTTAGATCTTTTGGATGATGCTGAGGAAATAGAAACCGAGGACTAACCCCATGTTCGCTTCTAAACTTCGCCGATTGATTATTGGAACTCCGCTTGCGACTGCTCATCAACATCACGAATTGATTCCAAAATGGAAAGCCCTAGCAGTACTGTCTTCTGATGCTTTGTCTTCAACGGCATACGCTACAGAAGAAATTATTATTCCTCTAGCGCTTTCTGGAGTTTTGTTAGCATCGATGTGGTCGTTCCCAATTGCCTTGGCAATTTTAGCGTTGATGATCATCATCACAGCTTCATATAGACAAACTATCGTGGCGTATCCAAATGGCGGTGGCGCTTACATAGTAGCAAAAGATAATCTTGGAAACGGCGCTGGTCTTGTGGCTGGTGCTGCACTGATGATCGATTATGTTTTAACAGTGGCCGTTTCCGTCTCAGCGGGAGTTGAAAATTTAATTTCTGCCTTTCCGCAAATGGCAAGTGTCCAAGTATTTACCTGCACCTGGATTATTTTAATTATCATGCTTCTAAGTCTGCGTGGCATTAGTGAATCAGCTTCCATTTTTGCTGCACCAACTTACCTATTTATTTTTTCTATTTTTACTTTGATCATAGTCGGTATTGTTCGCGGGCCTGTCGACGGTCATGTAGCCGTAGAGGCTGTAACAAATTCTCTTCCTGATATAGGTATTATACTGTTGCTTCGAGCATTTTCGTCTGGATGCACAGCTTTGACAGGAATCGAAGCGATTTCAAACGGCATTCCCTTGTTTAGAGCACCACAATCTAAAAATGCGAATCGTACATTGCTTGCGATGGTGATTATCCTCGGATTTTTATTTGCTGGGATAACTTATTTAGTGAACAAGTTCGGATTGACGCATATCGAAGGACAAACACTTATTTCGTCTTTATCGAAATCTGTATTTGGAAGTGGTTTCTTTTATTATGTGGTTCAAGCTTCAACAGCACTTATTTTATTTTTGGCTGCCTCAACCAGTTACGCCGACTTTCCACGCCTAACTTCTCTGCTAGCAAAAGACCGGTATGCACCAAGACAATTTTCAAGCGTAGGCGATCGACTTGTTTTTTCTAACGGAATTGTAGGGCTTTCAATATTTGCTATTTTGTTAGTATTTCTTTTTCGTGGCCGCACCCATCATTTAATTCCATTGTATGCCGTTGGTGTATTTTTGTCTTTTACACTTTCTCAGGCTGGAATGGTGGTTCGTCATAATCGTTTACGTGAGAAAGGTTGGTTGCCATCTTTAATTATGAATTCGGTGGGCACATTAACGACAGCTATTGTTTTGCTTGTTATTGCTTTCTTCAAGTTTACACACGGTGCATGGATGGTTGTCGTTTTAATACCGCTACTAGTTTACATGTTTCACCGCATTCATGTTCACTACACCATGTTTGCGCGTGAATTATCTCAATCACACTACGACATGGTAATCGGCGATAAAGTTACCGAGCATATCGTGGTCATTCCTATTTCGGGCCTGCACCGAGGTGTTATGAATGCGATTCGCTATGGTCAAAGCATCAGCCAAGATATGCGAATCTGTTTTGTACAAACCGACGAAGAGTCAGGCGCCCGCATGAGAGCCGCTTGGGATGCTAAATTCCCAGATCGTAAATTGCATTTCTTGGAATCCCCGTACCGATCCGTATCGCAACCTATTTTGAAATTTATCGATGATGTTGCAAAAGAGCACCCGGCCGAATTTATCACTGTGATTTTTCCAGAATTCATGACGGCAAAATGGTATCATCAACTTCTTCATAATCAGACTGCCTGGCTTATCAAGCTGAGCTTGATTTACAAGAAACGGGTTATTGTCACCAGCGTCAAGTATCACTTAACGACAACTTAACATGAAATTTTGTTTGACCATGATGTGTTTCTGATTTCTGATTTGCATATCAAGGAAGATGATTTAACAACAGGATGTAACAACAACCCAAAGCTTTCTGAAAAGAAAGCAAGTCTCACGAAGGAGATAAAATGAACAAAGCACAATTGATCGAAAAGATCGCTATGCAAACAAAAATGCCAAAAGCACAATGCGAAAATATCGTTGATTGCTTCATGACGAACGTAAAAGCCACTGTAAAAAAAGGTGACGACGTGAAATTAGTTGGATTCGGTACTTTCACAAAAGCAAAGCGTAAGGCTCGTATGGGTCGCAATCCACAAACTGGAAAAGCGATTAAAATTCCTGCTGCATGGGCTCCAAAATTCCGTGCTGGCGCTGAATTTAAGCACTTAGTGAAGTAATTAAACTTTATTATTTTAAAGAATAATTAAATTTTTTAAAAGCCACTTAAATCTTAGAGAAGTAAGTGGCTTTTTTTATTCTGAAAACATATGATTCTTTCATGTCTATAGCTGAACTCAAATCGATAAAAAAAATTGGTGTTTACACAAGTGGTGGTGATGCCCCCGGAATGAATGCAGCCATACGTGCTGTTGTTCGAACCGCAGTCACGCAAGGAATCGAAGTCCTGGGAATCATGCAAGGCTACATTGGCATGATCGAAAATAAAACGATCCCCTTGCAAATGCGAGACATGGCAAACATCATTCAACGTGGCGGAACTATTCTTAAAACAGGTCGCTCACTAGAATTTATGAAGCCTGAATATCGAAAGAAAGCGGCCGAAAATTTAAAAATGAATCAGATTGATGGCCTAGTATGTATTGGCGGAGACGGATCATTTCGTGGAGCTCAAGCTTTATGGAGCGAACATCAAATACCTGTCGTCGGTATCGCGGGCACGATCGATAATGATGTCTACGGAGTCGATGACACCATTGGTTTTGATACGGCCGTTAATACAGCCGTTAATGCGATCGATAAAATTCGTGACACAGCCGACAGTCATGACCGAATTTTTATCGTTGAAGTCATGGGCCGAGATTCTGGCTATATTGCTTCGGCTGTTGGAGTTTCCGGCGGTGCGGAAGAAATTTTAACTCCAGAAAATATTATTCCTGTTGATAAAATTGTTGAAAAGTTAAAAGAATCTAGAGCGCGAGGTAAAACCAGCAGTATTTTGATCACGGCTGAAGGACAAAAACCAGGTCGCGCTTATGACCTGGCAGATTCAATTCGTAAAAAATCAGGCTTAGATGCTAAAGTTTGTATTTTAGGACATCAGCAACGCGGCGGAAGCCCGACAGCCAACGATCGCATTTTGGCCTCTAAATTAGGACATGCTGCAGTCTTAAATTTAATCGCTGGAAAAGTGAATATTATGATTGGTACCTTTGCTGGTAAGTTGGTTGAAGTTTCGTTAAATGATGTGACAACAAAAACAAAAATAGCTGACAAATCTTTGATTCACCTTGCCAGAGCACTTTCAGTTTAGTTCAATGGAGCCATGTTACTAAACATAATCCCGGAGAATTCAAAAATGAAAAAAACAGCACTTCTTTTAGCAGTCAGCTTACTTATGTTTTCGTGTACAAAAAAAGCAAATGAAAATGAAATTGTCATAGGTTCATACAGCTCTAATACGGGTGCTACAGCTACCTTTGGAGTCTATCAAATGCGCGGTACCGAAATGGCTGTGAATGAAATCAATGCTGCTGGTGGGATCAACGGTAAGAAAATAAAATTAATTAACTACGATAATAAATCAGATAGCGATGAAACATTGGCCGTGGTAAATCGCCTCATCACACAAGATAAGGTCGTCGCTATTTTAGGCGAATCAACTTCGGGTCGCTCAAAAATTGGTGCCCAAGTAGCTCAGCAAAATAAAGTGCCGATGTTGACCTCATCAGCAACGAATCCAGATGTTACTAAAGTTGGAAATTTTATTTTTCGCGCCTGCTTCATTGACCCATTTCAAGGTTTGGTGATGGCAAAATTTATGACTGAAACTTTAAAAGTTAAAAAAGCGGCAATCATGCGCGATATAAAAAGTGATTACTCGGTTGGTTTATCAGATAACTTTGCAGCAAAATTGAAAGAGCTTGGCGGAGAAATCGTTGCTGACGTTTCTTATCAAGAGGGCGACATTGATTTTAAATCTCAATTGACTTCACTTAAAGGTAAAAATCCGGATGTTATTTTTATTCCTGGCTACTATGGCGAAGTCGCATTGGTCGCCAAACAACTTAAAGAACTGGGCATGAAGCAACCTATGTTGGGTGGCGATGGGTGGTCATCACCTGATTTATTTAAAATTGCTAAAGAAGCTATCAACGGCCACTATTTCTCGAATCATTACACGACAGAGTCAAAAGATCCAAAAACTGTTAAGTTCGTGCAAGAATTTAAAAAGAAGTTCAATGAAACCCCAGACGTGATGGCGGCATTGGCTTATGATGCGACTTATATGATGGCGGAAGCGATCAAAAATACCAAAACCATCACTTCAGATAACATTCGTGAAGAATTATCTAAGATAAAAGATTTTCACGGTGTCACTGGAAAAATGTCTATGGATGCTAACCGTGACGCTATAAAAAGCGCCGTGGTAGTTCGTGTCGAAGGTGAAGAGTACAAATTAGTCACTGAAATTTCGCCAAACTAAATTTTTAATTATTCATGGAAGAATTTTTTCAGCACACATTAAATGGCCTTAGCTTCGGTAGCATTTATGCCTTGGTAGCATTGGGCTACACAATGGTTTATGGAATCTTAGGCATGATTAATTTTGCGCACTCAGAAATTTACATGATGGGCGCTTTCATGTGCTATTACTTTGCTTTGTTTATGGGATTCTCGACCCCCTCGCCGATGAATTTTACTTTAGGCCTTTTAGCCGCAAGTCTTGCCGCCGGAGTGATTGGCTTTCTTGTGGAAAAGTTTGCGTACAAACCGCTTCGAAATTCTCCAAAGATGAATTCGTTAATCACGGCCATTGGAGTCAGTATTTTATTTCAGTTTGGCGGTCAAATAATTTTTGGCGCGAATCCCAAATCGTTTCCGACCTTGATTGAAGATCAGAATTTATTTGAAATTGCTGGCAGCCAAATTCATTTGATCGATTTATTAATTTACGGTGTCAGTAGTTTGGCTTTGCTGGGGTTACACTTCGTTATCTACAAAACTCAAACGGGACGGGCTATGCGTGCGGTCAGTACACGCTCAGACATAACGCCTCTAATGGGAATAGATAATAATAAAATTATCTCGATGACTTTTATTGTTGGTTCTGTTTTAGCTGGTATCGCAGCTGTTCTAGTTTCAATTAAGTATCCCAAAATTGATCCGATGATGGGTACAAAAATTGGTATGAGTGCCTTTGTTGCTGCTGTGTTTGGTGGTATAGGCAGCTTGCACGGAGCCGTCATCGGAGGATTACTACTTGGTGTCGGCGAATATTATTTAATTGGCTACGGCGCATCCACTTATCGTGATGCTCTATCTTTTTCAGTGCTTATTTTTATATTGATGTTTAAACCGACGGGTCTTTTTGGTTCTAAGATGAAAGAAAAGATTTAATGAACAAACCGACTAAAGGAATTTTATTTTTAGTTGGATTTTTAGGTCTTGGATTAATTCTAAATTATTTTTTGAATTCTTACGTTCATGCCATCTTGATCAGTTTCATGGTGAATGCGGTTATGGCATTGTCTTTGAATTTTATCACAGGCCTTGCAGATCAGTTTTCATTAGGCCACGCAGGCCTAATGGCCGTTGGCGCGTACACATCAGCCATCTTGTTGAAAGAACTTTTGTCAGACCAATGGTATTTTATTCCGATAACTGTTCTTGCTGCAGGTTTTGTGACGTCTGTATTGGGTTTTTTGATTTCTCTGCCTTCGTTTAAATTAAAAGGCGATTACTTGGCGATTGTCACTTTAGGGATGGCAGAAATTGTTCGCGTGCTGATATTAAATTGGAATCATGTTGGTGGTCCACGAGGATACAATGCGATCGTGAAGTTTCCGAATTTTTTATGGTCTTATAGTTTTGGTTTATTTGTTTTAGCTATCACTTTTATAACTTTCTTTCGTTTAAAAAAATCTTGGTTTGGCCGTAATCTTTGGGCTTTGAACGAAGATGACATCGCTGCAGAAGTTATGGGTTTGGATTTAGTTAAAGCTAAGCGCAGTGCTTTTATTATCTCTAGTTTTTTTGCAGGAATTGGTGGTGGTGTTTACGCCCATCATTTAGGGTTTATTAGTCCCGGTTCTTTTAGTTTTTTGATATCCGTGCAGATATTGATTATTGCTGTGCTGGGTGGGTTAGGATCAATGTCGGGATCTATATTGGCAGCTTTTATTTTAACGATTTTACCAGAATTACTACGCAGTCTACCTACGGGCTCAGTGGATATTCGGATGATTGTATATCCGGTCATATTAATACTGATGATGATTTTACGACCGCAAGGTTTACTTGGACGTTTTGAACTGATGGATTACTTGCGGCATAAAAAATGGATTAAATCATAATGGAAAATATTATTTCAGTAAAAGATTTATCGATTCAGTTTGGCGGCTTAAAAGCAGTTGATGCCGTAAGTTTTGAAATTAAAAAAAATGAAATATTTGGTCTTATAGGACCTAACGGTGCTGGCAAAACAACTGTTTTCAATATGCTGTCTGGGTTTTACCAAGCTGATAGTGGTGAAATTATTTTCTCTAATATAAATATTAATTCTTTGAAACCTTATGCTGTTAACGAAATGGGTATAGCTAGAACTTTTCAAAACATCAGACTTTTTAAAGGCCTAAGTGTTCTTGATAATGTTGTGGTCGCTTTACAGCAGCGCGAAAAGCACACTTGGATTGATAGTTTACTAGAAACTAGAAACTTTTACCGCACTGAAAAGATTTTGCATGAACATTCTTTAGATTTACTAAAAATATTTGATCTAGATCGGTTTCAAAATCATATGGCAAGTTCTTTGCCTTACGGCGCCCAACGAAAATTAGAAATTGTTCGCGCTTTGGCAACAAAGCCTTCGCTATTAATGCTAGATGAACCTGCTGCGGGAATGAATCACACGGAAAAAGCAGAACTCAACGATCTGATTCGTTTTATTAAAGATAAGTTTCAATTAACTATTTTGATTATCGAACATGATATGAAAGTTGTGATGAACATTTGTGACCGAATTGCAGTCCTGCACCGGGGTAAAAAAATTGCTGAAGGCACTCCGGCACAAATAAAAAAATCTAGTGAAGTGATTGAGGCCTATCTGGGAAAGCGTTCAACATGAGCTCAAAAATTAGCGTAAAAAATTTAAGTGTTAATTATGGCTTGATCAAAGCAGTTCGCCAAATTTCGTTTGAGTTCGGCGCTGGAGAAATCACATCTTTGATTGGCTCAAATGGTGCTGGTAAATCTACGACATTGAAAGCTTTAGCAGGGCTACTGCCGCACAGCGGAGAAATACTTTTAGATACAAAAAATATTTCTGCTTTTTCTACGCAGCAGCGTTTAGAACTTGGCTTAGCCTTATGCCCAGAAGGTCGCGGAATTTTTCCAAATTTAACGGTCACTGAAAATTTGCAGCTGGGTGCTTATTCAAATAATTCTAAAAAGAAAATTCTTCAGTTATTAGATCATCAGTTTTCTTTGTTCCCGCGATTGGCAGAACGTCGCAGCCAACTTGGAGGAACTCTTTCAGGTGGTGAACAACAAATGCTGGCGATTGCTCGAGCGCTGATGTCTGAACCTAAATTACTTTTGCTGGATGAACCTTCATTAGGGCTAGCGCCGATTATTATTGAACAAATATTTCAAAAATTTGAAGAACTTCGAAAAACAGGTTTAGGTATTTTGTTAATAGAACAAAACGCCTCGTTGGCTTTGGAAGTTTCGTCCTCGGCTTACGTTCTTGAAACCGGCGAAATCACGCTTTCAGGAACTGGTGCCCAGCTATTGAACGACAGTCGTGTTCAGGAATCGTATTTAAGTTAGATCATTTCGGTGACCGATACCCCTTCGTTCAAAACCATTTACCGGCTAAGTATCTGAAAGTTATTGAAAATATGTATTTTTTTTAACTGATTGTCAGCTTTTTTAGGTGGGTTTTGTTAGCCATAACTTTTACATCGATCACTGTATTTACTTGTCTCTGACGCCTATCTATTTTAACACCTCACCTATCCAAACAAGGGTCCACACAAGGGGAAACCATGCTAAGAATTTATGCCATTCTTTTCGTTCTGTTATTTTGCTTCAATGCGATGAGCGCTCAGCTTACGGTTGCAGAAAAAACTTTAGATTTTCAACAGCTTTTGGGCCGCATTAAATCGTCGTACGGACCGTTAGAATACAAAAAAGAAATCCAGGGAATTGATATCGATGTTCTTGAAGCCAATTACTTACGGCAAATTCAAGAATCTAAATCGAACACTGAATTTTATTATTTAATTGCTAAATTTATTGCAGAGTTTCGCGATTCCCATTTCGCGGCACGAATTCCTACGGACAAGCGATCTGTGCTACCATTCACCGTAGAATTGGTTCAGGGCAAAGTTTATATCGACGAAGTCACTGCAGAACTGATGTCACCGGAAAAATTTACTTTCAAAAAAGGCGACGAATTAATTTCTATTGGAGGCGTTGCTACAGAAGACCTGCTTAAAGAACTTATGCCTTACGTCAGCAGCGGCTTTGAGAAAACACGCATGCATTCTGCAACTTGGATGCTAACAGCCCGCCGTTCGGCTCGGGTTCCAACGCCTGAAGGGCCCACTGCTGTTGTTGTTAAACCAGCTGGTAAGGTCGAAGTCCTGTCACAGAATTTTGACTGGATTATCAAAGGTGAAGACCCGGTAGAGTTTAATTTTAAATTTGCTGTACCGAGCTCATTTTTCAGCAAAATTTCAATCAAAGAAAGCTATGCTGATTTAATTGGTGATGGAACGAAGATAGAACGTAAATTTATTTGCTCAGGCGAATCGCGCATTGGTGTTCCTGAAGGCGCTACAATAATTTCTGAAACACCTTTCGTTTCTTATTATTACACAACTGCGAAGGGAAACGTCGGATATGTTCGTATCCCCCATTATTCACCAGAGGGGGCGGACGACAGAATGGCGATCGAGATTTACATATCTCAGTACCAAAAAGTTATTGGCATTATGGAAAAGAATACCGTTGGATTAGTTCTCGATCAAGATCATAACTGTGGCGGTTACGTCGAGCTTGTTGACCGCATGGTTGGATTGTTCGTGGATCAACCTTACCGCCCAATGTATTTTAAATTGGTAGCTAATAAAGAAAATTATTTAGATTATCAGACTTATGTGAAAGAAGTAGATAGCCTAACAACTTACCATGACAATGTTGTGAAAGTTTCAAATCTGTTGAAAGAGTTCTGGCAAAAAGGGGTACGATTGACGTCGTTCACATCATTGGATGGAAACGATTTACTGCAGCCAAATTTAATTCGTTACACAAAGCCCGTTGTGATGTTGATAGATGAAATGTCTGGCTCTGGCGGCGATGGCTTCCCTGGTTTAATGCAAGGTTACGGCCGCGCTAAACTGATTGGTACACGCACCATGGGTGCTGGTGGACACGTGACCGAGAATGCTCCGCTGAATTATTCTCAGATCACTGTCAGCATGACTCGGTCATTGTTTTTTAGACCTGATGGTGTCCCTATTGAAAACAATGGGGCTGCTCCAGATTATCCATATGAGATCACCTACGATGATTTTGTTGGTGGCTACAAAGGCTATCGTGATTTTTACACGATGAAGTTGTTAGATTTAATTAAATAGTTTATTTAGTACTTAGTTTTTAATGCTAATTTTGGTTTGCTTTGATTTTCCATCCTTGAGATGGCCTTCCTGATGTCCATCGTGGACATCAGGCTAGGTTACTTCTTAATATCTACCTTATTATCTTTTCATCTGAATGACTTCACTTAGTAATTCATCCGACGTTGTGATCGTTTTTGCATTGGCTTGGAAGGCCCGCTGATCGGTGATCATTGTTACGAATTCCGCAGCCAAATCAACTGTTGAACGCTCTAGTGATTTTGCCATAATCGATCCACGACCTGACATACGTGCCGCGCCTAAGCTAGGCTCTCCGGAATCACGAGATTGCTTAAATAAATTTCCACCCTGTTTGAATAATGCTTCTGGATTTTCAAATTTCGCTAATAAAATTTGACCTAAATCGACAACCTGACCATTTGAATAAGATGCTGTTAACACACCTTCATCATTAAATGATAATCCTGTCACTGTTCCAGCAGCAGATCCGTCTTGTCTCCAAGTCACAACATCGGAATCACTTCCGAATTGTTTTGTTCCTTCGCCAGTACCACCTGTTGCTAAATCGCTACCGAAATTAAACTTAATTTCTTGACCTAACTTAGCACCACCGTTGAAGTTGAAAGCTGAGTTTGTCATTTCTTGAGATTGTAAAATACCGTCTTCAGTGAATTGCATTTTACCTTCACATACTTGAGCCAATTGACCTTGTAATTCTGGTGGCGTGCCTTCGACTTCTTTACCGTCAACTAAACCACGGAAAGTCCAAGTGCGATCTTCGCCGCGATTAAAAAACATATTCAACATATGTTTGTTACCTTGAGAATCATACATCTCGACGGCCGTAGCAAAATCAGATGTTTTGAATGGATCTTTAGCATCAAATGTTTTTGCGTTTGGAGTAGCTCTTGAATCTAAATTTAAATCCATTTTTATTTCTTTTGTTCCCGAAGCACCAACTAATGCCCTTGGAAATTTCATGTCGCCAACTTTATTTTCAATTTCACCCTTAAGATTTGACTGGTGACCTTGAACACGTTGGCCAGATGTTGTTGTTAGAAATCCGCTTTTATCAAAATGAAATGATCCGTCACGCGTGTAGCTTACGCCTTCAGTTCCTTTAACTTGGAAGTAACCGTCACCGTTTACAGCTAAGTCGGTGGCACGGTCTGTGTGATCAAGATTACCTTGTGATAAAATGGGATTCACAGCGCCTACGCGAACACCGCGGCCCATTTGATTTCCGCCGTCGATACCTTTTAAATTTCGTGACATGATATCTTGAAATTCTGCGCGAGATGCTTTGAAACCAGTTGTGTTGGCGTTAGCGATATTATCTGCTACGACACTTAAACCTTCGCCTTGAGCTTGTAGACCGGATACACCTGTCCATAATGAAGAAAGAATTGCCATAAATGACCTCCATGTCATGTGAACTAACTTATTCAAAGTTAGTTCGTGTGTGTGAAGGGCCCCCTCTGCGAGGACCAGCCCTAATTTAAAACTTAAAAACTAAAACTTAAAACATAATACGACTAACTATTCGAGTTATCCGTCTTACATAACAATGGTGCTGTCGATATTGGTGAATACATTTTCTTTCAATGCACTCTTATCCATAACCGTAACCACCGTGTTATTTTTTACGCTCACGATCAGGGCCGATTGATCCATCAAAATTAATGTATCTTTCGAACCTTTCGCTGCCGCTTTCGATACTGCCTGACTGAGCTTACTTAAATCATCGGAAGAATAACTTATTCCCCGTGATTGCATGCGCTCAATCGCATGATTCGAAAACTTGATGTTGCCTAACTCTGCAGTCGCTACCGGTTTCGCAGTTAATCCCGCGGGAGCTTCTGTTTTATTAAGAACATCTTTAAACGAAACTTGTCCTGCTGCCGCTTCACCTTCGGATTTTTTAATATCCAGAGGTTTCGTCGGGATCAGATTTTCTATGCGATTTAACCCGTTGGTTAAATGCGCCGATTTCATCTGAGACATACTACTTCTTCGCTTTCTGTATCGTTGCCATCAAGTCTGGTGACATCGCTACATCAGTCATCACGTTATTCACAGGAGCTGCTTGGGTAGCGGCTTCTGGCTTACGTGTGTTCGAAGTATTTGTTCCTTCATTCTGCTTGTTATCAGTTTGCTGCATGTCACCTGCTTTTTTCAAGTCAAGGCTAGTGACATCATTAACATTCTGGTCGTTGCTCTTAAGGCTTCCGTCCATAATTTGACGAACGTCGCGCATTTTGATCGTCTGATTCCCAACCTGAAGTACAGGTCCATCCTTAGAAAAACTAAGCCCCGAGATAACACCTTGAAAATCAGATTTGACCTGCATTTTTTTTCCGTCAACACCTGTTGCTTCAATTTGAAATTGGTATTCACCAGCACCTTGCTTGTCACCTGAAGAATTTGCACCATTCCAACTGATTTTATTTGCGCCTGATTTCAAATTACTTAGGTTGTATTCGCGAACGACTTCGTTTTTTTCATTCATCACTTTAATTTTTGCTTCCTTCGTTTCCTGTGGCAAATTAAAATTAAAATCATGATCTGAATCAAACTGTGTTCGCACAACTCGTGAAGAATCACCAGCAACTGTCTTGCCAATTAAATTCAATGCTTGAAAATCTTCTGGTTTTGAATTTTTACCTTCGATTTTCGTCAGCGTTGAATTCATATTCGACATTTGCTCTAATGTCGAAAATTGCGCAAGCTGTGCTGCCATCTCGTGATTCTTTAGTGGATTGGTCGGATCTTGATTTTTCAACTGCGTTAGCATTAGTTTAAAAAAAGCATCCTTATCTAAATTATTGCTGCCGACACCACGAACTTTTTTTGACTCGTCAACATAGTTAGGATCGGCAACCTTATTTAAAAGGGCACCCATGTCTTCTTCGCCAACTTGCTTTTTTTGATCTGGCGTTAAATTAGTAACATCGTTGCTGTTCTGTGGAGCCTGTGTTGGCTTATCAGACCAGGTTTTTGTTCCTAATTTAACGCTCATATTTGTTGCCATTCAAATCTCCTTAAAATAGTACGGTTATGCGACTCTGTTCAACGTAGAACCTGTGCGACCGCTTGCTCTGGCAGTGTTTGTTTTTAAAGGCTGCAAAGCATTTGGTTCGGCGCTGGCTCTTACTCCAACCGAAGCGACATCATTGTACGAACCGCGACGCGCTTGATTTCCAAAATTGCTTTGAAACTGTTTCCAAAACTCTTTTTGTTGATCTTGCGCTTGACCAAAATTTTGGTCGCTGTGATTTAGATTCGACTGAAACTGCGCTGAGTTTTCAGTGTTCGTCGCATTCACAGTAGTGATTCTAACATGATCTACACTTAACTGTTGAGCTGCCAGACCGGACTTAAGTTCAGTTAAACTGTCTTCAATTAGCTTTTTCACTGATTTATCCTGAGTCTGCATTTCAATATTCAATCGCCCGTCCTGCATAAGGACTTTCAATTGAATTTCTCCCATGCCGTCAGGACTCATCTTCACGGTCATTTCACCGCCACCCTTAGTTGCTAAGTACTGAGCCTGCTTCATGACTTCTTGGACATTTTCATCCCGTTTTTCCAGAAGCTGTGTCATCGCAGTGGCAGTGCCTGTTTTCTCAAGTGGGGTTGCCATATGATTTTTAAAATCATGTGACTGACCAATATGAAGTCCAGAATCATTTTTCAATGAATCTGTTTTTAGTTCTTTCAACGGATCATTGCCTTTTTCTGATGAATTCTCAGAAAACGAGTTTTGATTCATCTCAGAACTTGGCACTGTAAAGGTTTTTTCCTGCCGCAGCTGTTCTAAAACTTTTTGTTCAAAGTTCTGAGCCGTTTCTGCAGACATTCCTTTTTCAGATTCAAATTCTTTCATCTTTTGTACAAGTCCAGCGGCAGCCACATGTTGTTTCAAATCGGATTGAAAACCAACGTCTTGGCTAAGCTGTTCCTCAAAGGATACAGCTTCGCTTTTTGCTGGCACTGGCTTCGATTCTAATGTTGCCGCAGGAACTAATTCATCACCCAAAATCAGCGATTTTTCAGTCGCTAAGTTTGCTGGTGGCAAAGCCGTTTCTTCGCTAATTGCAGCCTGAGACTCCAAAGCCTGTAACAGCTGTTTCAACTGATCATCAACTGCTGCGCTGGAACTATCCTCAGCAACTTGAGTAGCCGCATCGCCGCCGAGTTGTTGCTCAGTGGTCGCCACTTTAGCTAATGTTGCAAGCAACGACTGAGCATCCGTGGCGCTTCCACTTTTGCTATCAATAGCAATCGCACTGTTTGAATCTTCTGAGTTTCCTTGGGTTTCGATCATCGCCAGATCTAGTTTTTGATCTGGAACTTCAAATTCACTCTCGGGTAAGGCCATGACATTTGAAATCATCTTAACTTCAGGATCAGTTTCTACCATCTTCTTTTTAGTTCCCCCAGATGGTTTCTTTTCATTTCGCTCAGCTCTTAACTCGTCTTCATTTTTCTTTGCACCCTGTGTGCTTGGATTCTTTGGGTCTTCCTTCATCGAACTAGATTTTTGATCTAATTTTTTCTGAAGCTGACGTTCAAAATCCTTTTTGAAGTCTGGTTGTAGATTTTTTTTATCTACGACCTTTGAGTCTTGAGCCAATCCCTTTTGCGGGGGGCTGACACCAAGTAATTTTTCTAGCACTGTCCTCCTACGGTTAGTTGTTTACTGATTCGCTGGCGTTCGGTAGCCAGTAAATCGTTCTGCAAAAATTTGTGCCTTTTCAGGCTTAACTAAATTTAAAATGTCTCCGGCCACTTTTTTCTTCATGCGGCCCAGGATATCTATCACTAAGTCTTCATCTAACGTTTCGAAAACTTTAGCGACCTGCTGTGGTTTCATGCTTGAATACATTTGCACCAAGGTATCAATTTTAGCGTCATCAGTTTTGATTTTCTCTTCTAAGACCGATGAAATTTTTGATCTGGTTTCTTCAATTTTTTTTACTTTTTCTTCGATTTCAATTTTTTGCTTTTCAATTTCAACAGCCATTTTATTTAAATCTTCTTCGCGCAGATCTAATGCTTTTTTACGTTCAGCTAATTTAAATAGATAATCCGCATCATCTGACTTTTTTTCTATACTGGGTTCTTCTTTTTTAACTGCCAATAATTTAGCGTCTGCCGTGGCTTCTTTCAATTGGCTGGGACTGACTTTGTCTTGGGCATACGCTGTTCCCATCGTGATATCTATTTTTTTCAAAGCAGCTTCAACATCATCTATGTTTTCTAAAGCGACAAATCCCATCACACCCAAAAGCATGAACAAAGCCAGCTGACTTACAGGAAATTTTCTTTTTGCTTTGGTTGATTTTTGCTTCATGCTTTTCAAATTCTGAGTGCGTGATTGCGCAGCAGCAGTCTGTTTCGCTTTTTTAAAAAACTGATCATAACCTGTCTTCATGACATCCTTTAATTTTCCATCTTGGAAAATCTAATTACAGAAAGCTCATCAATTTCTTTCTGTTCATTAATAGAAACTTCGCGGAAATACTGCACTTTTTTTTTCTCGCGAAGTCTTTCTATCATTTTAGCTGCAGTTAGGGCTTCCTGCAAAATTTCACGTCTGGACTCGACCACTTTTCTGCAATCAAGCAGACGTTCGTTTTGCTTTTTAATTCGAAGGTCTTGGCCACTTAAGAAATTATTAATTTGGTCAACCGAGTTTGCCCAGGACAAAGATCCCTGAACGGCTTCAGTACGCTGATTCAGGGCAGCTTGTTTCTGATCTTGCATGTTTTGTAAATTTTTTATTTCTGCATCTAATATATTTTCAGCATCCATAAATTCTTTTTTTGCTAAATCAACCTGAATATTTCGATGCACCAAAACTTTGTCTAAGGAAAATTTAAATTTTTTCATATTTTCCTTTTAATCTACAGCGCAGCTGGCATTTGCTCTTACAACCCAGATGTGATTTGCATCAGTTGTTTTAAGCACTGATTCATATTGCTGTGGTCGTCTGTTCTTTGTTTCAAAAAATCATTGATGGCATCAATCGATTTTATCGCTTTATCGATTTTTGGGTTTGCACCCATTTTATAAGCGCCAATATTGATTAAATCTTCGGACTCTTTATAGACAGCTAAAGTCTCTCGAAGCTTCATTGCATTTCTAGCGTGTTCTGGACTGCTGACGGCTTTCATGACACGACTTGCACTTTGCAAAATATCAATCGCCGGGAAATGACCCTTATGAGCCAGATCACGCGAAAGTACGATATGGCCGTCGATAATGGACCTAACTGCATCTCCGATGGGATCGTTCATGTCATCACTTTCAACGAGTGTTGTGTAAAATCCTGTGATCGATCCCGAATTTTCGAAATTGCCGGCTCGTTCTAAAAGTTTTGGTAAAGTCGAAAATACAGAGGGAGTGTAGCCTCTGGTGCTTGGTGGCTCGCCAATACTTAAACCGATTTCACGTAGTGCCATCGCAAACCTTGTCACAGAATCCATGACGAGCAGCACGTTTTTTCCTTGTCCTGCAAAGTATTCAGCAATTGCTGTAGCAACGTAAGCTCCACGCATTCTGAGTAATGGGCTTTGATCACTGGTCACGCAAACAACGACCGTTTTTTTCATGCCCTCAGGGCCAAGTTCATTTTCGATAAATTCACGGACTTCTCGGCCACGCTCACCGATTAAGGCAATCACATTCACATCAGCTTCAGTTGCTTTTGCCATCATACCCATCAGCACAGATTTACCCACGCCTGATCCTGCCATGATTGCGACTCGCTGACCGCGTCCAATAGTGATGGCCGCATTTATTGCGCGCACGCCGACATCTAAACTTTCACGAATAGGTTTACGACTTAATGGATTTACAACTTCGCTGTACAGCGGAACTTCTTTGATCATTTCCAGTTCAGGCTTGCCATCTAAGGGCTGAGCTAATCCGTCAACGACACGTCCTAAAAGCTCTTCACTGACTTTTACGGTGGCCACTGATTTAGCTAAAGTAATTTTCGAACCCATAGAAATTCCGCGCATGTCCGAAAGACTCATCATCAGAACTTGACGATCTTTAAAACCAACCACTTCGGCAAGAATAGGTTTTGCAGCAGCCCCTTGAATTTCACAGATACTTCCAATACTGACACTGGGAATGTAACCTTTGATAAGTAATCCTGTTACATCAGTTACTTTGCCACTATCTTTTGTCAGATGAGTGTTGTTAATGATGTCATAATATTTATCAAAATTTAAATTCATCTTTTAGGTCTTTCGCTAAATGATTGGCGACTTAACACGCGGTAATGCTTGTTTCATCTCAGACCACAATTTATTCACGCGCTCTTCAATACGTGCATCGACAACGCCAAAATTAGTTTCGATGATACAACCGCCAGAAGTAACCTGATCTGAAACTTGAAACTTTACCTTTTTCAGAAATTCTGATTCCCTGCCGGCTTTGTCTTTCATTTGCTCTAGAAAATCTAACTGTTCACTACAAATAAGAACGTTCACTTCTTCATCAGCCTGAGCCATTTCAATTGCATTCTTTATCACTGAAAGTACAATTTCTGGCTTTTCTTCGATGTGATCTAAAGCAATGCGTTTTGCTATATCATAGATAAGCTTAATGATATGACTTTCGTTTTGACGAACCATTTCTACTTTGAGCTGGGCTAAATGAGTCATCATATTTTCAAGTTCAGCTAAACTTTGATTGATGTCGTTGGTTTTTTGATTGTAAGCTTTTTCATGACCTTCAAGTAATCCTAAATCGAATGCTTTTTGATAAGCTTCAGACTGAACCAAAGCTAGTTTTTCAAGAACTTTATTTTCGATTTTATTTTCTTCGGACATTTTTTCGATAGAATCAACGCCCGTAGTCTGTCTGAGCACATCACTCATGACAAAATCAGATCCCTTTTCTTTTTCACGCAAATATTCAAGTGCAACTCCGGGAGTACCAAATTGAAACTGCTTGGGGATATAATTTAGGATTGAAATATCTGAGCTTAATGAAGCCTCATTGCTTTTTTTAAGCACATTTGATTTCGAACCTGAATCCGAAGAATGAGATTCAGGCTTCTTAGGTGGATTAGACGGATTAGACCATTGCATCTTCTGTACCACCACGAGCTATAATAATTTTTCCTTCGCTCTCTAAACGACGGGCCACGTTTACGATCTCTTGCTGAGCAGTCTCAACATCTGACAATCGCGCTGGTCCCATATTCGATAGATCTTCACGCAACATCTCTGCAGCACGTGCAGAAATATTTTTGAAAATTTTAACACGAATGTCTTCATTTGCTGTCTTAAGGGCCAATAATAGACGATCATTCGGAATTTCTTTAAGAAGAATTTGAATTCCACGATCATCAATTTTAGTAACGTCTTCAAAGACAAACATTAATTTTCTAATCTCTTCAGCCAGTAGTGGATCTTTTTCCTCAAGTCTTGACATAATGGATTGCTCTGTATTTTTATCCATAACGTTCAACATCTCGGCAACAGGTTGTACGCCACCCAAAGAAGCTTGTTCTATAGTGTGCGTGTTCGATAACTGATTTTTTAAAACTTTATCTATGTCAGCAATAAGCTCAGGATCTACATTTTCTAAATTAGCCATACGAAGTACAACTTCAGCTTGTAAAGATTCCGGCAAGCGACGCAGAACTTCGCCCTTTTTCTCTGGTTCTAAATGCGCTAAAATAACCGCCACGGTCTGAGGATGTTCATTGACCAAAAACGTTGATAACGCTTTCGCATCTACCATTTCTAAAGACTCTAGCGTTCTGCCAGAACCTGAAGATATATTTAAACCGCCCATAATGCCCCGAGCACGTTCTTCACCTAGGGCTTCAATAATTGTATCTTTACTGGCCATCGAATCAGAAAAAATAAAATCTTCAGCTTCACTCAGCATTTCATAGTAATCTTCTAAAACACGTTTCGTGATATGAACAGGAACAACTTTAAACTTAGACATCAAGTGAATTAATTTTCGAATATCGCCATCATCCATTTTGGTAAATAAAACCTTAATGGCTTCTTTTCCAAGATAATTAATAAGAATGGCCGCTTTGTCGATTCCTCGTAAAGCGTCGTAATCTAAATTTTCGATCTTCATTGCGCGCATTCGTTATTCCTTCCGAGCAACC
>JAYTPC010000014.1:0-25850 GCA_043747425.1 Bdellovibrionales bacterium | reverse complement strand
GGACCCTGGTGTTTTTGCACGTCAGCATAAGCCCTATTACATTGAATTCATGAGTCCTTTTTTTAAGAAATTTAAACATGATGTAAAAGCTATTGGTTTCATGGGTGCGGGTTTGTTTTTGGCATTAGCTTTGGCAAGCTACAATCCGCGTGATCCGTCATTTAACTCGCTGGGGCATGGTCTTAATACCTTGAATTACTGTGGCCTGATCGGGAGCTTTGTCGCCGATCTTATTTTTCAAGTTTTGGGTTTACCAGCGTGGCTAACGGTTGCGGGTCTGCTGCAAGCCGCCTACATGAGTTTTAAAGGCGAATCCATTGAGTTAAAAAATGTACGCTTAATTTGGTTGGTTTTATTGATGGCTTCATTTTCCGCGTTAGTCAGCATCTATTGGACGGACACAAAGATTTTTGACAATCAAATTTATCCGGGTGGGTTACTTGGGCTTGGATTAGCTACTGGTCTGATAAAAATTTTAAATTCAGTCGGCGCACAAATCGTTCTACTAACCACCGCTTCTGTACTGTTGGTATTTTGCTTTGAAATCAGTTTGCAAGAAATGATTGTGAAGCCGGCTTTGGCTTTGGCAGACCAAATTAAACTGATATCAAAATCTGAATTTTTTAAAAACTGGAAATGGCCAAAAGTTGAAGAGCTAAGAAATAAATTAAAAAAACCAAAAGATCTTTTGGTTAATAATTTAGAAAAATCGAAGCTTGTGGAAAAACCTGCTTTGCTAATACCTTCTCAGTTAAAATTAAAAACAAATGAAGAGATCTTGAGCTCTGAAAAAAATGAAGACGCAGAGTTAGACTTTGATGAGGATGCAAATACAGATGAAAAAGTATCTGTGTCCGCATACGAACCCCAAGCCCGCAGAAAAGTGGTTATGACAACCAGAGCACCACGCAAGGTGGCCAACTGGAGCATGCCTAAGCTTTCATTATTAGAAGATCCGCCACTGACACGAGTAAAAATCGATGAAAAAGAAATACGCCGAAAGGCAGACATTACCTTAGAAAAACTAAAACAATTCGACGTTAACGGACAAATCGTTGCAGCTAAACCAGGCCCCGCCGTCACGATGTTCGAGTTTAAGCCCAATGTGGATGTGCGGGTCAATAAAGTGACCGAATTAGCAGATGATTTGGCTTTGGCTCTTTCTGCAGAATCGCTTCGAATCATTGCCCCTATACCTGGGCGTGATGTCATAGGAATAGAAACATCAAATTCAATTCGCGAAACAGTTTATTTAAAAGATTTGCTTGCAGATGAAATGTTTTGGGCTGAAGAAGTCAAATTACCAATAGCTTTAGGGAAACAATCAAACGGCGAACCTCGGATTGTTGATTTACGTAAAATGCCCCATTTGCTGATTGCTGGAACCACCGGTTCTGGAAAATCAGTTTTTACCGTTGCAACGATCACGGGTTTTTTATTTCGGCATTCACCGAAAACTTTACGCCTTATCTTAGTAGATCCGAAACAAGTCGACTTGGCCGCTTTTGAAAGCATACCTCATTTAATCATGCCGCCAATTCGCGATCCAAAAAAAGCCGTCTTTGCATTACGCTGGGCCGTTCGCGAAATGGAAAAGCGTTATAAATCCATGAGCAAGTTCGGCGCTAGAAATATTGAACAGTTTAACGAAGCTGTTGAAAAGTTAACAACTGAACAACTTGCAGAGCATGAAAAAATAAATGCTGAATTTGAAACTCAAGGTATAATGAAGCTGGAACAATACTATTATTCTTTCCAACCCTATATCGTGATCGCAGTTGAAGAATTCGGTGACCTTATGGCCGTCGACAAACAAAACGTCGAACAAAGTGTTGTTCGGTTAGCACAAATGGCTCGTGCTTGCGGAATTCATTTGATGTTAGCGATGCAGTCGCCTCGAAAAGAAGTTGTGACCGGTTTAATTAAAACAAATATTCCGGGTCGTATCAGTTTTAAAGTGGCTTCAAAAATGGATTCAAGAATTATTTTAGATGAACAAGGTGCCGAGCGCTTACTTGCACAGGGTGATATGTTGGTTATATCTGCTGGAACATCGAAAGCGATTCGTCATCACGGGCCTTACTTAAAAGAATCAGAAATCAATGCTGTGGCAAAATTCTGGAGTGATCAGGCAGAGCCCGAGTATGATCCAATTGCTATGCGTGCCCTTGAAGGAACAAGCGCAGCTGGCGGAGATTTAGACGGTGATTCTGGATTTACTGAAGATGAATACGATGAGCGTTATGATGAGATATTAGCATGGGCTTCAGAGCAAAAAGCAATTTCTGCATCTTTGATTCAACGACGCTTCAAACTGGGTTACCCACGGGCCGCACGCTTGATTGAGTTATTTGAGAAAGAAGGCGTTGTCGGACCTGCTAATGGCAGTAAGCCACGCGCTGTGCTTGTGAGCAGTCACGCGGGCTAATAAAGTGAACTCCTTCGAATCTTGCTATCCATGATTTTAAATTCTTTGGATTTAGAGCTCCTTTTTTGGGGCCTATACACGCTTCAAGATTTCTAACGCTAGTAAAACTAGACGAAAGATCCCTTTAGCGAGTTTCATAAAACGTCGAAAACTAACTAGGGTTGGTAGTCGTTCCGGCAATTGAACCTCCTTTGCATTTAAAGAGATTCAAAGTCTATAAAAGCGAGATCGAAGGAGTTCGACTCGCTTTTTGCATTTTATAAGCCTTAATCTAAAGAAAACTTAATTTCAGAAACTGGATGTCATTTAACCAAGTGTGTTAAGTGGAATTTTTTTGCGGTTGATGAGTCCCCATGGTGTGATTTGAGAACTTAAAACAAAAACCAAGGGAGGCTTTATGTTTAAATCACTAGTCATCGCAGCATCTTTATTTGTCGCTGCTTCTGCAAACGCATACACAACTGTCGCTGAAAGTATTTTTGCTGGTCAGCAGATTAATATTCAGGAATCTGTAATATCTCAGGGCTTGAACTGGAAAGTTGGCCAAGAAAACAACTACAAATTAAATATCGGCGGATTTTTAAACGGGACGATGAAGATGTATGTTCGTGAAATCATTGCCGACGGCATTTGGTTAATTCAGGATATCGATCTATCTATTCAAAAACAAAAAGTAGAAGTTCTGTTGGATCCAAATACAGGCGCGATCAAAAAAATGATCGTGAATGGCAAAGAACAAGAACCACCAAAAGCTGATTATGAGCTGGTCGAGCAAAAAGAAGCTCGTATCACTGTTGTTGCTGGTACTTTCGACGCGATCTATCTTAAAGTAAAAGACAAAACCAACAACCAATTGTCAGAGCAATGGGTTAATCCTCGTGATATACCGTTATCAGGCATGTTAAAGACTTTAGGCGATTCTCAAATGGGAAAAGTGACAGTCGAGCTAACTTCGTTTAAAATGTAAGAATGATTTTTAAAACAATCAAATTTAAAAAAACCGCGGCAATTGCTGCGGTTTTTTATTTTTTGTACTCAGTTAGTGCATTTGGGTCAGCGACACGGATCAGTGCCGAAAACTCTTTAGAAATTGCTAAGAAAAAAGCGATTAACTTGCTGATGCAGTCACAGAAAAAGCAGGCTCTTGCTGTTTTGACAGAATACCTTTCCACCGCCAGCAGCAAGTCGATGATAAAAAATGCTTATGCCTTTCGATTGAAAATTGCTAAAACTTTCTTAACTAAAGAAGCTCAAGAGTTTTATGAAATGTCGTTGAACTTGACGATTGATAACCCGAAAGCATCAAGAAAAAGCAATGAAGAGTGTTTGAACAAAGATCCCGAAAATTTTGAGTGTCTTATCCAGAAAGCACGACTGCTGTGTCGTGAACGAAAAAGTTCTTTTAAACCAGATGAACTTGAGCCTTTTGTAAAATATTTTGAACCAGGCGATACCAATTGGATCAAAGTAAGTTGCGAAAAAAGTACAACTGAGTTTAGAGCCAACAACTTTTTTAAAAAAGATGCTTTTAAAGCAAGTGAAAACAAACTGGTTTTTGCAATTCTTGAGCTTGAAAGGTCGGTATTTACTAAAAACTTTTCTAGAGCTAGAGAAGTTTTAAGTATGCTTGAATCTGAAAACCCCGACTGGCCAGAGCTGGCGTTTTTCAAGAATAAGATCAACGCGGAATCCACTGAAAACAATTCAGCAAGTGCAATTGACAATTTAAACCAGTATAAGAATAAATGTAAAAATTTAAGCAAATCTGTGGCTAGAAAATATAAATACGATTTTGACCTGTGTTTACGAGGAATATAAAATTTTATGAATAAAACAATAATTTCAAATCTTTTTTTATTAAACGTTGCTTTGATACTTGGTCTGATTTTCACTTTGGGATGCGGAATAAAAGGTGATCCGTTGCCGCCGTTTGAGCAAGAAACAATTCACACACCTCCTTTTCCTGAAACTGTTGTGCCAAAGAAAAGTTTGAAAAAAGTTAAATGAAAATCACAACCGTTTTGCTTTCTGGTGCAGGAAACACTTTTCATATCGTTCATGAATTTCAAGAAACCTTGACCACTGAGAATAAGAAGTGGATTGCAAAAAAAATATGTACTCAAAACAAAGCAGATGGCTTTATATTTTTAAAAAGAGTATTTCAATCAGACCGCTTTGAATGGGATTTTTTCAACAATGACGGGTCTGATGCTGAAATGTGTGGTAACGCCACCAGGTGTGTTGGTCACTACATAAAAAGTGAAATGAACAATCCGCACACTGTTTGGCATTTGCAGACGAAGGCAGGCCCTATTCAGATTGAAATATTATCGGACCATCGGTACCAGATCACAATGACAGCTTTGCAGCTTCAGCATTCTGAACTTGGCTTTTTTTGTAACACTGGAGTTCCTCATTTGGTGCTCGTGACAGATCGATTTGAAAACTATAAATCATTTAAAGCTGAAGCCAGAAAACTGCGGTCACACGTTGCTTTTTCACCCGCAGGCACGAATGTCACCTACTTGCAGCTTTCTGAGAATCCAAATTTTCTAAAAGCAGTAACCTATGAGCGTGGAGTCGAAGATTTTACCGAGGCCTGTGGAACAGGTGCTGTGGCGGCTGCATTTTATAATTTGAAAACAAACGGTGTCGTCGAATCAACGGTTGAAATGCCGGGCGGAACTCTTATGATGAATTTATCGAACATTAATCGTCCACTGATGACAGGCCCAGCGACTGTTATCGGAAAGTATAGCTATGAATTCTCGATTTAAAGGAGTTTTTTCAGCACTGCTAACACCATTTCAGAATGGCAAGGTTGATCTAGCATCCTTAGAAAAACATTTACAGTTTCAACTAGACAATGGCATTACGGGATTTGTAGTCAATGGAACGACAGCCGAAAGCCCAACGCTTCACTGGAGCGAAGTCGAACAGATTTTTAGTTGCGTAAAAAAACTTTCTGGTAAAATGCCCGTGATTGTCGGCGTTGGATCAAACAGTACGGAAAAAACCGTTGAGACAACTAAAAAAGCTTGCGCACTTGGTGCCGATGCCGTTTTAGCGGTTGTTCCCTACTACAACAAGCCTCCGCAACGAGGACTGGTTTTACACTTTAACGAAGTGGCAAACGCCAGCGAAGTGCCAGTGATACTTTACAATGTTCCTGGACGAACCGTAACATCTTTGAATTTAGAAAGTCTTGTTACACTTTCAGAAAACAAAAAGATTGTCGGAATAAAAGAGGCCTCGGGCGACATGGCATTTGCATCAAAGTTATTTCAAAGTTTACCAAAAGAATTTATCAAATTATCTGGCGACGACGCGACCTATCTGCAGTTTTTAAAATTAGGTGGAAATGGAATTATATCCGTTATGTCGAACATCATTACCAAACAATGTGTTCAGTGGACGAAGAATCCAATCGAGTCCGAATTTGCGCCCTATTTAAAATTTATTAATGGAATTTATGCTGAGGCAAATCCAATAGTTCCTAAGTGGATGCTCTATAAAATGGGAATTTTTAAGTCGCCAGAAATGCGGTTACCGCTGACCGAGCTTGATACAGCATTGAAACCAGCAGCCGAGTCTTTGCTCAAGGAGTTTTCGTTGATATGAAAAAATTAAAAATTGGTTTATTCGGTGGCTCTGGAAAGATGGGGCAGCAGGTCGAAGCTGTTGTGCTTCAGTCGAAACACATGCCGTATCTTTTTGTTGGTTCGAAAAAATCACTGCATTTTGCAATTAGCGTTTCTGATTTAAAAAATATCGAACCCGAAATACTAAATGAAGTCGATGTCTGGATTGATTTTAGTTCCGCCGCAGGCCTTTCCCAGCTGCTTCAATTTACAAAGAAAACCGCCGTTGTTTCAGGAACGACCGGTATTACAAAAGTTCAGATTGCAAAAATAAAAAGAGAATCTGGCAGGCGGCCTATTTTTTGGGCTTCCAATTTAAGCGTCGGCTTATGGAGTTTTCGCCAAGCCTTGAAGGCATTTTCATATGTTGCAGATTTTGATTTCGCGATTGAAGAAATTCATCATTCCGAAAAAAAGGATCAACCCAGCGGCACAGCACTTACTTTACACCATGACCTGGAAAACATATTGAATAAAAAAATTGATCTGCCGCAGGCGCACCGAATTGGTGGTGTGTACGGAATACACACAGTGCATGCAGCCTCACAAGATGAGTTAATTTCTTTTAAACACCAAGCCATAAATAGAAAAGTTTTTGCTTCTGGCGCACTTCGCGCGGCAGAATGGCTTGTAAATCAAAAAAGTGGTTTTTACGCGATGGACGACATGCTTTTAAAACGAGGAAACAAATGAAATTTTTTATTGATTCAGCAGACGTGAATGAAATTAAACAAGCCAACGAACGGGGCTGGGTTGACGGAGTTACGACAAATCCCACACTGATTGCAAAATCAGGACGCCCCTTTGAGGACGTGATCAAAGAAATTTGTAAAATGACGAAAGGGCCTGTTTCTGCAGAGGTTATTTCACTGAAAGCTGATGAGATGTTTGCTGAAGGGAAAAACTTGGCCAAGTGGGCCGACAATGTAGTTGTTAAAATCCCGATGTGCGAAGACGGCATGATCGCAGTTAAAAAACTAACTGCTGAGGGAATAAAAACAAATGTCACTTTAGTATTTTCAGTAGTTCAAGCTTTGCTGGCAGCAAAAGCTGGTGCTTCGATGGTTTCTCCTTTTGTTGGACGCCTGGATGATATCGGATCAGATGGCATGGTGATGGTAAACGAAGTTGTACAGATGTATCAAAATTATGATTTCTCGACGGAAGTTTTGGTAGCATCGGTTCGAAGCCCTATGCATATTCAACATGCGGCCTTGATGGGAGCAGACATTGCAACGATTCCTTTTAAAGTGATGCAACAAATGACCGGACATCCATTAACTACTAAAGGTATTGAAATGTTTATGTCAGACTGGAAAAATGCGCAGAAATAAAACTGTGAACGCGCTATTTATTTCTGTGGTTTGTTTGGTCGCTGGGATGACCAGTTGTCAGACAAGTCGGCATGTGATCGAAGAATCATCGCTTTCTGCAACCGAGCACAGAAAAGCCATCGTCGCTGTTTTTGGAGATGTTCGGAAGATTAGCCAAAATGGACGCGAACTGTTTTCTCATTACCATGATAAAAAATTCAACTTCATCGACGACCCGACCAAAGTCAGTATTCGTTACTTTACAAAGACAAGTGTTCTTGGAGTTCGTAGACCTTTCGAAGTTTTAGTGGAAGTGCGCCGAGAACGAAAAGACCCTGAAACAATGCAGTTTGTTGATCAAGGCCTAGACGATGGTCTTAGTCAAAAACGCTTAAACGAACTTCGTACAGTGCTTAACCAAAGTCGCGAGAACTCCCAGGAGTTTGACGTAGAGAACCCTTTCTAAGTATCCTGTAAACTGCAGGAAAAAGCAGAATCAATGATTGGTTCATGTTTGAATATTCAAGGAGTGAAGTTGCCATCGTTTTTCTCGGCTCTTACTATTGTGATTTCAGTTTTGTTTTTTTATTCCACGAGTTTGGAGAAAAGCAGAGTTGTCACATTTGCAAAGCCAATGGTGATTACTCAAGCCCGACGGACGCCAGCATTTCAACTATACCAACATGCTCTGGATAAAGATCAAGCACCAGTAGAAATTATCGCAACTGAAACAACTTTTATTAGTACCGAAAGTCTGAAATTAACGATTAAGCCCGTGATTATTTCGGAAATGATTTTGGCGCAGCAAGAAATCGGCACTAAAAATGATTTTGGATTTCGAGTATCGGTTTCCGAAAAAGCAGATTCCGAGAAAATTGAAAATCTAGTAAAATCTATTTCGCAATCTGCGGAACAACCGAAAAGTTCTTCGATGAAGAAATGGGGAACTATTCGTGGAAAGTTCGAAGTCAAAGACGGCGTTGGTGTCGTTGACCATATTGTCGAGATAAAAAGAATTGAAGAAGGACAGGTTCGCGAGCTAGGCCAAATAGATTTACATGCGGGATCATACGCGATTGATATTGAAAATCCGCAAGGCACTTTGATAGCTCAGATCAAAGACAAAAATGGAATACTTATCGGCGAAGATCAGCAAAAAATAATGAATTTGCAAAGCCAAGGCAATTATTTTGAAGGTCCGTTTATTCGCGTTGGCCGCCCACAAGGCATAGCCGCCAACCCTGGAAATTCTGGCGGACAACCTTCGTATGGCAAACCTCTTGGCGGCAGTTTAGCAACTAGAAACCTGGCCAACAACAGCAGAGGGAAAGCCGACCCAACTGTAAGAAGTCAGTCTAACCAACAGGTGTTAACCGAACCTTCCTCCATTGTAGCATCACTTTTTTCAAAGCAGTTGCAGTTAGAAAATCCAAAAGAACAGTTTCTAAACATCTCAAAAAACTCGTCGACAATTTCAATCATCGAAGATCAAAAAAAGATTCATCAAAGTATAATTACAATTAGACAGACAGCAGATGAAATTGAAATTCCACTGTTCACTAAAAAATGGCTGTCGGGTGCTTTGAATTATGTTTCTGATCAAATGAAAATAGAATTTAAGTCAAAAACAGCTCCGGTTATAATTGGCCAAACAAGATTAAACAGTGCAGCTAGCGCAGGCGTCACTGTCGAAATCGAAAGTCAGCCCGGATTAAAAGCGATCTATCTAGATGAATATATGATTCCTAATCTGAAATTAGAAAGCACATCTGAAAACGGATATTTTCTGTTTGTGGGATTAGAATCAGGCACCTACCCTGTGGTTGCTTCAAAAAACGGAACCGTGATTGGTCAGCAGCTTTTTATTGCTGAAGAAAATCATATTTCTTATCAACATATAGTTTCTTCGACAGCTGCCCGATCTATTCTGTTTAGAACCTATGATGCTTTTTCTGCAGAACCTCAGGACAGTGACATTGTTATTCCAGATTATGTAGACATCTTAGAAACTGCTGCTGGTACAGCTTCTTACAGAACCTATAACCAGTTAGGACTTTCGCAATTTATCGTGCGGGCTAAGCAAGATTACATGCCAATCAATTACATTCAAGATGCTAGAAAAGATCACGTACACGTCCCGCTGATTCGCGAACCTTGGCTTTTGAATTTACAAAGCCAACAGCAAATAAATGATCAACCCAACACGGGGACAATTGTCGGTTTTGTTCCCGAACTGGAAAAATTTGAACTTTATTTAATATCTGAAAGCTATGATTCAAAGCAGATAGTCTACTTCGATAGGTTGGGTGAAGTATCGACGACCCCAGTCAGCGGCGGTGGGTTTATTATGTTTAATGTTCCAGTTGGTGCACAAGAAGTTTTGGTTCAAGAAATTCCGACTGGAAGAGTTTTCTCGCAAGTTCATATTGTGAAACTAAATCAAACTAGCGTTTCACACTTCAACGAGTAAAATGATCCAAGACCAAATTTTTGAAAAAATCACCACGCTGTTCGAAGTTTTTGAATTCATCTAAGCTGGTGCCGCCAGGGCTAAGCAAAACAATGTCACCACTATTTGCATTGGCAAAGCTGCGATTGACGGCGTCTTTCAAGTTTGAAAATACAGGGCCGTCACTGTTTAAAACAGTCTTCACTAACGATGCACAAGCTCCGAAAAAAATAAGCTGAATTTGGGGTTCATTCTTAAGTACTGAAAGTTGTGCCCATGGTAAATTTTTGTCTTTGCCGCCAATCAATATTATCAATTTCGAACCAGTTCCCATTTCTTTTAAGCACCCGCGGGCAGCAACCAAAACAGAATCTAAGGCTGTCGCTTTGCTATCGTTAATAAAATGTATGCCATCAAAAACTCCGATATTTTCTAAACGATGTGGAAGCCCCGCGAACGAGTACATTTTTTCAAAAGATAGGCTTGTCCAGTTTGCAAGCTTTGCTAATTTTGCAGCGACTGCAAAATTGTCATGATTATGAGGCCCGATAAGGCAAATTTTACTTCTATCGTTATCTGTTAAATCAGTCACAGCACTTGTTAGAACAGAATTACATTTTGCCTGCTTTGAAAAAACGACACAGTCGGGTGATGAAGAATTAAAAACACAAGTGTTGTTAGTCCTGGCAGTTATTGATAGTTTGGCAGCGTAGTAATGATTTACGCTTTCATATCTTTCCAAATGATTTTCCGACAAAAAAGTAATTGCAGAAAAATCTAAATTTAAACCCTGGCAGTTCTCAAGTTGGTAACTGGACAGTTCTAAGACGATCCAATTTGCAACCGGCCCTCCGCTTAACAAACGAAGCGCATACTCACAAAACGGCGTTCCTAGATTGCCACCCAGAAAATGATTGGGATCTTCTTGCTGAAGCGCACGGCCTAGTAACGAAACGACGGTGCTTTTGCCGACGGACCCGGTAACACCGATCAATTTTTCACTAGTAACAAGTGAAGCTGCCAGTGAAATTTCAGATGTTATAAAACAGCCTTGTAGAATCAAGGTTTTTATCCAGGGAGAACTGAGAGGAACCCCTGGAGACACTACAAGTGTATTCGGTTTTCTAGACAGCAAAGTATCTGCGTTTGTGACATCGGCAGCATCACTTTTTTCGTCAAAAGTTATTAGCTCGGTGTTTGTAAAACCAACTGTCTTTAATAATTTTAAAGCAGAACTTCCACTTTTTCCTAGTCCAATGACTGCAATGGGAGGTTTCAAATTTTTAATCCAGTTCAGATTCACCATGATGACATTAAATCAGAACCATGAAACGATGTCATGGTGAGTTTATTTCATACAGCCATTATTAGCGATTTACATTTAACGGATGCCGAACCTCCCCGTCACCGAAAAGTGTCTAGACATCCACTTTGGAAAAAGTTTAAAACAAAAGAATTTTTTATTGATGCAGCTCTTATTCAGTTTATCGAACATATACAGAAAAAAGCCAATTATGAAAAAGTGGAACTGATTTTAAACGGCGACATTTTTGATTTCGACAGCGTCATGAGTTTGCCAGACAATCCGATCTACAAAGTGAATTGGTTTGAAACACGACGGGGTTTGTTTCCTAAAGAAGAAAAATCTTTGTTCAAAATGCAGGTTATCATCGATGAGCACATCAATGTTTTCGACGCCCTTAAGAATTTTGTGAAAAATGGAAATACTCTTGTTTTTGTTCCAGGCAACCATGACATCGAACTTCACTTTCCAAAAGTGCAAAAACTAATTAGAGAATCATTAGATTTAACTGATGAGGAACAGAAAAATGTAAGAATTGTGGAATGGTTTTATGTTAGCGAAAAAGACACCTTGGTCGAACACGGACATCAACAAGATCCGTATTGCATGTGTGAAGATCCAATTAATCCTTTTTTATTGAAGTACAATGAACTTGAAATTCGATTGCCATTTGGAAACGTCGCCTGCAGATACATGATGAATGGCTTAGGCTTGTTTAATCCTCACGTTGAAAAAAATTATATTATGTCGCTGCCAGATTATTTGAAATTTTTTTTCAAGTATCTATTACAGGCTCAGCCCCTGATTATTTGGACGTGGCTTTGGGGTTCAGTGGCAACGCTTTGGCATGTCACTGCCGAACGTTTTGCAGAACCTTACAAGCTTGCAGCCAGTATCGAGAAAAAGATAATCAACGTGGCAGAAAAAGCAAAGGTCAGCCCCGGAGTCGTTCGAGAACTCAAAGAACTTTTTGTGCGACCAGCCACGCAAAGCCCCATTCTAATTGCAAAAGAACTTTGGTTGGATCGACTATTTTTGATCTTATTTATTTTTGTTAGCGCTTATTTTTTAACGTCCACACTTAAGAACTACTTTCACATATCTTTCTTTTGGATATTCTTACCGCTTTCTTTGCTGGTGCCATTTTTTCTTTTTTATGCGCGGTCCGTGACGTCTTTAGTTTCACAGTACAAAGAACCCGATGAACAACTTCTGGCAAAACAATCTATGGTTACGGGCGTGAAGCGCATTGTCTACGGTCATACACATGTTGCTGTTCATGCTTTTTACGGCGGGGTCGAACATTTAAACTCCGGAACTTGGTCGCCAGCATTTACGAACGTCGAATGCACCGAAACCAGCGAGCGAAATACCTTCGTTTGGATTTCACCGACGAATGAAGATCCAACGGTTCGTAAAGCTGAATTACTTCCGTTCTCGAGCCGACAAGCAGAGAACATTTAACTAGCCGCATTAAACAAGTTGGTGATGTTGTCATCCGTCAGCTGGCATGTAACGCTTTTAAAGTCATATAACTATTGGGGGCATCATGGCTGACGTTTTAGTGGTAACTAGTAAAGTTAAGAAATACATCAAAGAAAAAAGTGAGATGAATACTTCTGCTGAAACAGTAGACGTGTTGTCAAAAGCGATCGAACGTCTTTGCCAAAAAGGTATCGAATCTGCAAAAGCAGACGGCCGTAAAACGGTCATGGCTCGCGATATTATTATCGATCACATCTAGTTAAGGATTAAAATTTTCACACATTCAAAAAACCCAGCATTTGTCCTGCTGGGTTTTTTTATAAATCTAGCTATTTGGCTAGGCAAGAAAGCATTAAATAATAGCCGTTTTTATATATACTAAAATGGTATAGCAACTTAAAAGCGAAGGGTTTTTATGTTTTCATGGACGAAGGCGTTACTACTGATTTGTTCTGTGGCTTTATTTATTTCTTGTCAGTCTGCTGACCGCAAGCCAACCCAAGAATCTAAAATGATCGAAAACAATCAGATCCAGAAATTTGACCGATTGGTCGATTATACCCCTTACAAATACGAAGTTCTTTTCACTGATCCTGAATGTGGAGTTTATAAATACAAGCCTAATGCACAAGTGAAAACTAAAAGTGGCAAGATGCTAATTCAAAAGCCCGAAAATGTTTACTGTAAAAACGAACATGATTTGGCCCGCTCGGGCAGTCGCCCAACAAGTCCACAGTTTCGAATTATTGAATGGATCAACGATAGCGCAACCCAGGAAATATTCTTTACCTATCTTTCTTTTCGAAATAAAGCCGTAAAAAATGCCCTGTGTGCGGCCGCCCAACGTGGTGTTAAAATAAAATTTGTTCTTAGTTCTACCGGAGACATGACGGCAGCCAACGAACTTGTTGCATGCAGCCCTGAAAATGTACAGATGAAGGGTCGCGGAATGGAGGGTGGCATAGGTTACGCTCACAATAAATTTTTTATCGTGAATCCGCGCAGTCCGCAGGAATTTAAAGTTATTTTTAGTAGCGGTAACATGACATCAGGTGCAGTAATCCACCATGAAAATTGGAATTTCATAACGACCAACTCGAATTCAAATTTCGCTCAGTCGCATCTTTGTGTGATGAATGCCGAGTGGGATGACGCCATTGGAAGAACTCGAAAAACTTTTATCGATTACGTTAAAAAATGCCGTTCAGAAATCCAGAATCCAGAAGAAAAAGACATCAAAGTATTTTTTATTCCTGGCGAAGGAGAGCCCGGAGCTGGAATTAGTAAAAAAACTGCTTCTGAATATATGCTGGATGGAACCGAGGGATTTCCGGGAATAAATAATGCAAAAAAGATTTGGATAGGCTGTCATCGATTTTTATATACTAAAATGATAGACGCACTAAAATTAAGATTGAATTCTGATAGCAAACCAGAAATTCGGATCATTGCTGACGATGACACGTTTTACAAAGCAAATGATCCCACCTTTACAGACGGCGACACTCAAAATGCAGAGTGGTATTATATGGAAAACCTTGCAGGAGCCGGAGCAAAAGTAAAACTGATGGAAACCAACTCAGATGAACATCAATTGCATCACAGTAAGTATTTAATATTCGCTGATGAAAATGATCATAAAGCAGTACTAGCGGGATCAGCTAATTTGACGGGCGCTGCCTTTCAAACAAATTGGGAAAATACGTATTACATAATGATTCCGGAAGTCGTAAAAGCATTTGCTGATCACTATGTTTATACTTGGGAAAAGTTAGCTACAGATCCTGCAGATCTGCCGGCAGTGGGCTCAGTTTCTGACTTACTAGAAGATCAACCCTCAAAAAAATCAGGTTCTGATGCGAATTAAAAGCATTGGAGTCATCATTTTAATTCTGTCGGGTTGTGGATCGATGCAAAAGCTGTCTTTTCGGGAACCCACATCCGAAAAAAACGTAAAGCTAATTCAAGTTTATCAATGTGGAGAAATTCAGTACTCCGAAGACAATTATGTAGCTAGGGATGATGATGATTTAATTTATGCGCTTCGACTGGACTGCAATCGGGATCAAAAAATCACCCCGCAGGACCGAAATTTAAACATCAGTATTTCGATAGATCAAATCAAGCCACAACAAAAAGCGTGGTTGACTCGGTGGAAACAGGCAGCGGTTCAGGCTGCAAAAAATGCGAAGGCCAATCCCTATTTGTGTATGCAGATTCAGATAAACGAAGACCCCTGCGTATCAGGAAAGAATACCTTTGGCTTTAAGCCAATTTTTACAAGCAAGGTCACTAATATCCAGAAAGGCCTTGAAGATTAAATGAAAATTTACCGGTATTTACCCCTCATATTTTTTATTGCATTTCAGGCGCAAGCTAGCGTTCTGCCCCCGACAGCAGTCTCTGATGCAGAAAACGAAAAAATTTGGCAGACTTATTGTAGTGGTGATCGTAAAAGCTCTGAAATTCCCAGGCCTAATTATCAAGAACCCGAAGTTATCAAAGCGGTGCAAAAATTGAGCATGGTTTCTGCTTTAAGTTTTTATTTTTATTCAGGACCACTTTACGCTTACAATTTAAAAATAGCAAAAGAGCTAATCGACGCTCCAGCTGACTTTCCTGACATCAAAGAAGTTAAGAATGGCAAAAAAAACGCCCATGCTTTTATGACGGTTTTGTGTGGTGAGTTCCGTGATCGACCCACGTTAATCAAAGCAAAAGTGCGGTGGGTAAATAAAATGTACACACTTCCTGTAGAACCTCAGAAGAAAATCAACCTGAACAAAGAACTTTGGTCGCAGGTATCGGCAGAATCCTATGCCAAATACATACAAAACACCAAAAATATTTTCGAAGCGAAAGATCTGTTTTTCAAAAAAAATAATTATCGAAGCTTCCTTGGCAAGTACAATGAGGACTTTCCTGTCGAGCCTTTTACAATATGTGAAACAAAATTCATTTTTAAACGCTATGTTGAAGTCGGCGCGCTTTTTGAGACAAAGAATTTCAAAAATTATCGAAAAGAATATACAAAGTTTAAGGTACGGTGTAGTTCCGAAGATCTTTCTTATATATATGACTTCCGAGGTGATTCTAATTTCAAGCCAAATTCTCCGGAGTCAAACGGCATGATCTGGTATTCTTCGACTATTACAAATAGCTGTGTGCGCGTTGATGGAAAGTATGTTTTGAAAGAGTCTGCAAAAACCAGAGTTGCCGACCCTGAAATTTGCGAAAAGTATTTTAAAACTCCGTTTGCACATCGTTGGTCTGCAGCCCGAGCTGGTTTAAGCGCTTGGCTATTTCGAGATTCAAAACATGACCGGGTCTTTTCAGACACTCGAGCAAAAGTAACTATCGTACCAAACCTGACGCCACAAGAGAAACCTTTCGGATTTAAACTGCCGTATCAAACAAAATTTGAAGACCAAATTGAAGAGTTAGCTAAGAACGAAAAAGGTGAATTCATCACATGGGATCTAACGACCGGTGCAGATATTGTTTTAACAACAGACCAAGTCGTTGAAATGCAAAAAGAAATCGATGATAAAAAATCATTATTGGCGCAAAAAAAGAAAGAGGCCGACAGTCTTCGATTTGATTACATTCCATTTTGGCAAAGCAATCAGGAAAATTTTTGGAAACTTCCCGATCTGGGTTTTAATACGATTGTTGGATTTAGTGAAGTGAGCTTAGGCAATATAAAACCAAACAGGGAATTTGCTTTCGAAAGACTTCGAGACGCAGTAAATCGGCACACGGACTGGTATGCATCGGGTTATGATGACGGCAGTACAACTGTACGTGAACAAGCTTACTCACCGTTCGTTGCTAGCAGTTATGAAATGAGTGCCTCGGATGCTTTCACTGCGCCTGGCGTGACAGTTCAATCACCAAGTGATGGGTGCAAGCACTGGATGTTTGTTTTTAAATTAAAAAAAGATCAGTGGTACAATGCGCAGTCTATTGTACAGAAAAAACCATTAGATTTTAACTACCACTGGTTCGACGAAACAACATTAGGAACAAATCACTTGGCCGATACCGAGCATGCTTTTGATCGCTTGGGGACCGCCCTTGAAGGTGAGATGGATGTTATTCTTTATTTACATAACATCATGACAACTGGGGTGGTGAATGCTCGGTGTGGTACTGAACATATGTAAGCTAATTATTCACTAGTTTTTTTAGATCATCCCACGAAATCATTTTTACACCCAGCGATTCAGCCTTGTTCACCTTAGATCCTGGATCATCACCGACAACCAGATAACTTAATTTGGAAGAAACTGCTGACAGCAATTTGCCGCCATTTTCTTCAATGAACTGGTGTGCTTCTTCTCGCTTCACCGGCAATGATCCTGTCACTAAAAAGCTGATGCCCAAAAGTGGTCCCTCATGAGCCCGCTTTGGTTTTTCAAATTTTATTCCGGCTTTAATTAAAAGTTGAACTTCTTTTTGCCATCGCTTGTCTTTGATGAATTGCAATACCGCTGCAGATACTTTTGGTCCGATCTCTGGAACCTTTTCTAGCTCTTCTTTTTCTGCCTGCATGAAGTTTTCGACTGTACCGAAATGATCAGCGATTAATTTGGCTGTTTGCTCGCCAACAAAACGTATGCCTAAAGCATATATGAATTTTGAAAGTGTGGTTTTTTTACTGGCCTCGATATTTGTCAGAATATTTTCTACTGATTTTTCACCTTGTCTGTCGAGTACTAAAAGAGATTCTTTTTCTAACTTATATAAATCAGAAAATGTGGCCACCAGTTTTTTTTCAACAAAAGTTTCAATGATCTTATCACCAACTTTATCAACACCCATGGCTCGTCTTGAAACAAAATGCTTAATACTTTCCTTTAGAACTGCGTTGCAAAGAGTATTCGGGCATCTTAAGATAGCATCCTCGGGTTCTTTAATTGCTTTTGTTCCACACGACGGACAGGTTGTGTCCATTTTAAATGGCTTCGAATTTTTAGAACGTTTTGCGATAACAACGGATACAACTTCTGGGATAACATCGCCCGCTCTTTGAACAAAAACGGTATCGCCGATACGAATATCTTTCCTATCAATTTCATCCTGGTTGTGCAAAGTAGCATGAGTTATTGTCACACCACCAACTTTAACTGCAACCATAATTGCTACGGGTGTTAAAGCACCCGTTCTGCCAACTTGAACCTGAATATCTTCGATGACTGTTTCCATCTGTTCGGGTTTGAATTTAGCCGCAGTGGCCCAGCGAGGAGATCTTGCAACTAATCCCAAGTCTTCTTGTTTCTGCAAAGAATTTACTTTCACAACAATTCCATCAATATCAAAATCAAGTCGTGGTCTTTTTTTCTCGATCATGTGGTAATAATCAACGACGTCTTTTATTTCTTTTGTACAAGTCACGAAATCGCTAGTTAAAACTGGCAAACCGAAAGATTTAAATTTTGTCGTTATATCTTGTTGTGACGTGAATTCAAGTCCATCAACAACTCCCACTCCGTAAGCGATAAACTTCAGAGGCCTGCTGCCAGCAATTTTGGGGTCAAGTTGTCGAATCGTTCCAGCCGCAGCATTTCGTGCATTTGCAAAAAGCGAAACACCTTGCTCGGTATTTCGTTTATTCATTTCTAAAAAATCTTTTTTAAAGATCAGAACTTCACCACGAACTTCCAAAACTTTAGGTGGATTTGTCGAATTTAATTTTAAAGGAATCGATTTGATGGTTTTGATATTATGGGTTACGTCTTCACCCACAAGTCCATCCCCGCGAGTCAGGCCACGAATAAGAACTCCGTTTTCATAAACAAGCTCTAAAGATAAACCATCAAGCTTTAGTTCTGCAAAATACTCGATCTGTTCTTTCGATTCTTTTTCAAAGCGTAAAAACTTTTTCACTCGCTCATCGAATTCCAGAAGATCTTCGGCCGAGTAGCTGTTTGCTAACGAAAGCATTGGCATTCGGTGCGCCACTTTTTGAAATTGGTCAATCGGAGTGCCGCCAACTCGTTGGCTGGGCGAATCGGTGCGATCTAAATTGCTGTTATCAGCTTCTAGCTTTAATAAGTCTGAAAAAAGCTGATCGTATTCGTAATCTGAAATTTCAGGTTTGTCGCCCACGTGATAAAGCTCGTCGTGATGCCGAATTGTTTTTTTTAATTCCTCGTGGCGTTGGAAAATTGATTTCTTTGAAGCTAACTTGCTGGGCATGTTTTGAGCTTACACAAAGCCCGGCGGTACGGCTAGCCGGATTCACCAGGTTTTAGCGTCGCAGCTTGAAGTAAGTTAGAAATTTGACTACTGTCAGGCAATCAAGCAAGGAACTCTGAAAATGATTGATCAAAAAACAATCGAGCATATAGCTAAACTGGCACGGCTAAAAATAAATGCCGACGAGCGTGAACAATACGGTCAACAGCTAACTAAAGTGCTGAATCACTTTCAGCAAATTACAAAAATAAACACTGTGGGTATTCTGCCCTTGGTAACACCTACTGAAATTGATTTTTATTCAAGAACGGATGAAGTCTTTAAAACCCATACTTCTGAAGAAATGGTTTCAAACGCTCCGGAAAAAGCGGGTCTATTATTTAAAGTGCCACCCGTCGTATAGGATAAAATTATGGATTTACTAAAAGCTTCGTTTAAAGAAGTCAGTTCAGCTGTTCAAACAAAAAAAATTTCGGTTTCAGAAATCACTCAGTTTTTTTTAAAGCGAATCGATGCGCTGAATCCCAAACTAAATGCCTATATCACAATGAATAACGAAGCCTTAGCGCAAGCCAAAACTCTAGATCAGCGGCTTGCTGCGAAAGAAGATGTCGGACCGATGGCTGGCGTCATGTTTGGTATTAAAGACATGCTATGCACAAAAGGTTTAAAAACCACAGCAGGTTCTAAAATGCTTCAGAATTTTATTCCGCCCTATGATTCTACGGTCGTGGAAAGATTAAAAAAATCGGGCGTCGTGGTTCTTGGAAAATTAAATCAAGATGAATTTGCTATGGGCTCTAGTAACGAAACTTCTTTTTTTGGTCCCTGCAAAAATCCGTGGAATTTGGAATATGTTCCGGGCGGATCCAGCGGTGGTTCGGCAGCAGCTCAGGCGGCCCGAATCGCGATGGGCACGATTGGCACTGATACCGGTGGGTCTATTCGTCAACCGGCAAGTTTTTGCGGGATCGTGGGTTTCAAACCAACTTATGGCCGTGTCAGTCGCTATGGAATAGTGGCATTTGCATCGTCTTTAGATCAGGCGGGACCGATGGTTTCATCTGTCGAGGATGCGGCAGTTTGCTTAGAAACTATTTGTGGCCATGATCCAATGGATTCAACAACTTCGCAAAAAACTGTTCCGCCGTTTTCAAAAAATTTGTCAGCAAATGTAAAAGGCCTAAAAATCGGTTTACTGAAAGAATATGGTTTGGGACGCGTCCATCCTGACGTTGAAAAAACTTATTTTTCTGCAATCGAAAAACTAAAGCATTTGGGCGCTGAGTTCACTGAAGTTTCTGTGCCATTAACAGAATTTGCGGTGCCAATGTATTATTTAATTTCTGCTAGCGAAGCTTCTTCTAACCTGGCCCGCTATGATGGAGTTCGATATGGGTTTCGAGCCGATTTCAAAGATTTATCTTCGATGAATCTCGATGACTTTTATGCAGAAACTCGCGGTCAAGGTTTTGGCCCAGAAGTAAAACGCCGAATTATGTTAGGCACGCACTGTTTGTCTTCGGGCTATTACGATGCTTACTACAACAAAGCCGGACAAGTGCGCCGCTTGCTACGCGATCAATACATTCAAGCTTTTAAAAACTGTGATGTTTTGTTAAGTCCGGTAACAACATCTCCGGCTTTTAAGCTGGGTGAAAGATCTGCGGACCCATTAACGATGTATATGAATGACATTTTTACGACGTCAACCAACTTGGCGGGTCTTCCAGGCATGAGCGTCCCCTTCGGGATGTCTGTAGATGGCTTACCTATCGGGATTCAGCTGACGGGTGCGCATTTCGATGAGCAAAAAGTTTTAAACGTAGCGTTTGCTCTTGAGGCAACTTCAGATCTTAAACAAAAGGTGCCTCATGTCTATTAATCCGACTGATTTTCACCGCGGTTATGAACCTGTTATTGGAATTGAAGTCCACGTGCAGCTGAAGACAGACTCCAAAATATTTTGTGCAGACTCGACCCGTTTTGATGCTGCAGATAATGAAAACACATCGCCCGTTAGCATCGGCATGCCTGGCACCTTGCCGGTGATTAACCGCTTAGCCATCGAGTACTCTATCAAAACCGGTTTGGCTTTGGGTTGTCAGATTCGCCAGCATTCGGTTTTTTCACGCAAGAACTATTTCTATCCGGATTTACCAAAAGGGTATCAAATTTCGCAGTATGATTTGCCATTGTGTGAAAACGGAACTGTGAAGTTTTACGTGGACGGCGTCGAAAAAAATATCAGTATCACCAGAGCCCACATGGAAGAAGACGCTGGAAAATCCATTCATTCAGGAGAATTTACTTTATTAAATTACAACCGTGCCGGCATTCCCCTGCTAGAAATTGTATCTGGGCCAGATCTTCGATCCGCTGCAGATGCTGCCGCATACGGAAGAACAATTCGACAAATCGTAAGATACCTAGATGTGTGTGACGGCAACCTAGAAGAAGGATCACTGAGATGTGATTGCAATGTTTCTGTTCGAAAAAAAGGTGTTGAAAAATTAGGAACAAAAGTAGAACTAAAAAATATCAATTCATTTCGTTTCGTAGAAAAAGCAATTGAATATGAAATAGAGCGCCAGATTGATGAACTAGAATCAGGAAAAAACATCATTCAAGAAACCAGATTGTATGACCCTGACAAAAACCGAACGTTTTCGATGCGGGCGAAAGAAAATGCAGAGGACTATCGTTATTTTCCGGATCCTGACTTGCTACCATTAACAATTACCGATTTACAAATCGCAAACATCAAGAAAACGATTCCAGAATTACCTCTGGCCAGAACACAAAGGCTGCAATCAAAATTAGGGCTTTCTGCTTTGGATGCAGATATGCTGACTGCAGAAAAAGAAGTCGCTGATTATTTCGAAATAGTTGGCTCGACGTGTGGTAATTTTAAAGCTGCTGCGAACTGGGTCATGGTAGAGCTACTTCGCGAGCTGAATAATGAAAAAATAACCATTTTGAAATCGCCGATTTCTCCATTAAATCTGGGAAAGCTGATCCAGCTGATTGATAGCGGAGCCATTTCTGGAAAAATTGCTAAAGTTGTATTTCTTGAAATGTGGAAATCAGGCTTTGCCGCTGAAGCCATCGTTAGTAGTCAGAACCTTTCGCAGGTCAGTGATTTAGCTGATATTGAAAAAATGATTGATACTGTTTTAAGTAAAAATGCAAATCAGGTCGCAGAATTTCGTGCTGGCAAAACAAAAGTTTTAGGCTTTCTAGTCGGGGCAATTATGAAAGTATCAAAAGGAAAAGCAAATCCTGACATCGTGAATGAAATTTTAAAGAAAAAGCTGGAACAAAAATAACAGATGAAAGTAGCAGCCCTAGATTTAGGATCAAATACATTTTTATGTTTAATTGCTGAGATTGAGAATAAATCAATTACAAAAATTCATGCAGATTTAATGGATGTTGTGCGCTTAGGTCAAGATGTGGAAAAAACAAAGCGCCTGCATCCCGACGCTTTGTTGCGTGCTGAAGCCAGTTTAAAAAAATTCAAGCAAGTTATCGATCTGCACAAACCAGAAAAAATATTGGCCATGGCAACTTCAGCCGCCAGAGATGCCAGCAATCGTGACGAGCTTTTTAAAATTGCAGAGAAATTGGATATACCGATTCAGATCATTCCCGGATCTGAAGAGGCTCGGATTACTTTTAATGGTTCTATGTCAGGTCAAATCAGTTCTGGAAAGCGCTTAATCGTGGATATCGGTGGCGGGTCGACAGAATTTATTATTGGTGATTTAACAAAAATTGATATTAGCAAAAGTTTAAACATCGGCTGTGTTAGGCTTACTGAAAAATTTATTACTTCGCAGCCAACAACGAACGAAGAAGTTCAACAATTAGAAAAGATCATCGCTGAAAACTTTAAGCAGCTTTCAAAATTTGAAGATATTCCTATCGAAGAAATTATTGCTGTGGCAGGAACCCCAACCAGCTTGGTGGCTGCTGAAATAGGTTTTTTTGATGCTGAAAAAATTGAGGGCTACCTTTTATCTGCTGACACTTTGTTAAGTTGGAAAGAAAAATTACAAAAATGGACGCAAGACGAAAAAATCGAAAACGGAATACCTGCAGGACGCGCTGACGTCATTTTGGTTGGAGTCCTTATTTTAATAGAAACGCTAAAGAGTTTTAAAAAGAACAGAATTAAAGTTTCAACCCGAGGAGTTCGTCATGGCATCGCACTTGAAATGGCTTTTCGTCCTAATTAGTTTTTTTTCAGTGGCCTGCTTTGCAGCTGAATTCTCTAAAAAGAAAATTCAGCTTAGCAAAAAATCAATCCAGGTTGAAGTCGCCGATACTGAAAAACTTCAGGCCCAGGGTCTCATGTTTCGAAAAAAAATGGACCCTGACGCCGGCATGCTGTTTGTATTTGACGATGAACAGATCAGAAGCTTCTGGATGAAAAATACTCTGATAGACTTAAGTATAGGTTATTTTAACAAAGAAAAAAAACTGATCGACATTCAAGACATGTCGGCAACTTCGTCGATCATGCAACAGTCTTTGCCAACCTACACCAGCAAGTCACCGGCAATGTACGCCTTAGAGATGAATAAGGGCTGGTTCAAAAAAAATAAAATTAAAGTGGGCGCTTCGTTTAAGTATGTCTTAACTAGACCTTAGTCAAAGATCGAAGTGACTTCAGTCTAGTCTTCTGCAAAGCACTTTGCGATGCAAAATCGGTATGCTCTAATATGCAAGTGTATATAAGGACTGGAAGTTCTTTATTTTTATCAAGGATGAGGACATGACAAAAAAATTGTTATTATTAGTTGCAGCATTCGCTTTAAGTTTTCAAATTACTGGTTGCACATCCAAAGTGGCAGACGAAGATACAGAAGTCGTTGAAAACGCGGATGTTGATAAAATCGAAGCTGAAGATTCTTTGGCTGAAGGTGAAGCAGAACTTTCTGTCGAAGATCCAACGATGCAAGCGGCTCTTGGTGAAGAGTCTAAAACTTCTGAAGTTGAGGCCGCGCCAATTGAAACTGCTGAAACTCAACCCGCTGAGTTGCCAGCCGACGTTGCTTCTGCTCCGACGCTGGATGAATCCAGTTTAAATGACGTACCACCAACGACAGATGAAGTTGCGATGTTAGAAACTCCCCCAGCAGAAGAGCTTTCGCTGGACACACCAGCTGACATGCCTGCAGAGACTGTTGTTGAGAGTGCTCCTGCAGAAATTGTTGCTGAGGGTACTCCTGAAATTGAACCTTCAAACCAGGCTTCATACAGCGAAAGTTCAAGTTCGAACACTGCGACAGATTATTCAGTTCCAGTTTCAAACGCCGCGTCCACTGCTACCACTGGTAGCGACGTTTTGAAAAAAATGGCTTTAACAACTCCTTATCAAACTCCGAACGGATGGGTAAATACTGTTTACATGGCTCGTCCCGGCGAAACACTCGCTGACATCAGTCAGAAAATATTTGCTGCTGACAAAGTTAAAGATCTGAAAAAAATTGCTGAGAACAGTTATCTGAAATGGCGCTCAGTTAAACCTGGTGACAAGCTATACTATGTATCTCCGAACCGACCTGATGATTCAGCTAAAACTTTATTTTATTACGAAGATATGGGAATGGTTCCGGAAACGTATGTTGCGAAAAAAGGTGATAACCTGAAAAACGTAGCTAAAGAAATACTAGGCTACAAAAATGCTTACATGGAAATGTGGGCTGCAAACCCAGTGGATTCAAAAGGTAAACTGACTGAGGGTGAAACGCTGAAATACTGGCGCTCTGCTTCGGGCGTTACCAATTCAACGGTTGCTAGCAATACTGCGACTGGATCGGCGCAATTAGTAGATACTCCACCTGAACAGTTCGCACCTCCACCAGCTGCAGAAATGCCGCCGGCTCAACAAGCGGCAACGACAACGGATATGCCACTACCACCAGATTCAACGGCATCCTTACCTCCGCCGCCATCAATGGATCAACAGCCAATGCCAGCGATGGATGCTCCAACAAATGCACCACCTATGGATGCATCTGCGTCGTTACCACCACCGCCGCCACCTCCACCTGCAGAAATGGCTCCGCCTGCTCCGATGGATGACATGGCTTCAACAAAGCCAGTAGTTTCTGAAGATCAAGAGCTTTCTGATGCTGGTGCATTAGACAATGATACTGTGATGTCACTGGGTGCAGTGGGTGTTTTAACTGCCGCATTAGCATTTGCTTTAATTCGTCGTAAAAAGAAAAAAGCAGCTGAGATGGCTGCTGCAATGAACGAAACACACGTCGGAACATAGTTTTAAATTTTCAGATTTAATTGTTAAAAATAAAAAAAAGGAAGCATTTAGCTTCCTTTTTTTGTTTTGCGTGGTGAGTTCAAACTACGAAACCTTTCTTAGTATTCCGTCTAAAATTCCACGATGTCCCATGCGTTTTGATTCTACATAATAAATCAAATCATCAACGATCTGAACGTCGCGGTTGTTCAGCGGTAAAAACTTGATGCCAGCGCCGTATGAGTTTTTCCAGATGATTTGTGCGCCGATTTTTCTTTCTCGCGAACCGACTATAAAAGTTAAGTTCACTTTCTCTTCAACCCGCAGGTCGTGACTTTCAACTTCTAAAAATGCACCAGATAAACTGATGTTTTTTAAAATTCCAGTGACGTCTTGACGAGCATAGTTGCGTCGAAACGAAACATCCAAATTCAGTGGCGTTCTGGGCGCCGGAGCTTTCATGGTATCCATATTGGTATCCTCCAATTATCTTTCTTTGGTGTTTTGAAACTTATCGGCTAAGTATCTAAAAAAGTTAATGAATTCTTATTTTGAGACGTTTTTTGTGAATTGTTGACTTTAGTCCAAGATCTAAGAGATATTATTCTTGTCGCTACCGACATATCTAATCAAACAAAAATCTCAAGGATTTTAGTAACCACGACTATTTAACTTAAATTTCAAACTCAAATTAAGGTTTATAGTCCACAAGGAGCCCATCTTGGCAAAAAAAGAAGTAATCGTCGAGGCCACCAAAAAAAA
>JAYTPC010000013.1:0-21620 GCA_043747425.1 Bdellovibrionales bacterium | reverse complement strand
AAATAATCTATTTGGCTGGATTCTTTTTTTAACATCCCTCAACTTTGAATGAACCCTAGACTTTTGTCAGGAGTTTTTTGAATTCGGGGACAGACTCATTTCTGATGCCACAACTTACAACTACGGCACGATCGCTATCAATGTCGATGCAGACCATATTTTTACATTAACCAACAGCAGTAATCTTCAAGTCACCGGCATAGCGGGCAGTGCGTTCACAGGACATACCGATAGCTTTAGTTTTAAAGGTGGAACTTTCCCTGGCACGGGTGGTGACTGTGGTGCAATCCTAGCGGGTCAGGCCTCTTGTATTTTTGTGGTTACGGCTCGCAGGGCTTCTGCCGGAGCCCGCGCCGCCACGATTAGAATCGACTACAGTGCTAAAAATAGCGCGAACCAAGTCGTTGCTCAAACCGCCACACGCGACGTCGCCGCCACTTTCAGTGGAACACCTACGCGCCTTGTTTGGGTCAATCCTTCAAGTTTTATTAAAGTGAATGACTGCGTTCAATTTACTGTGCAGACCCAAGACAATGTGGGTAATGCGATCAACGATGTATCACGAACGATTAACCTCGCAATTAATTATAATACGACGAATCCTCAATTTTACGCTTCACTTGCGACTTGTAATGCAAGTACTCCGACAATTACGACAACAACGATTACGACTACGGCTCCGTTCTCTGCCAATGTATGGGTTAAGATTACGACGATTTCAGATCCGAACGGCATCGTGGTCGCCTCAAATGCGGGCCTTGAAGGAGCCTCGCAAAGCGTTTACTTCACCGGTAGCCCGAATAGCCTTGTTATGTACGCTCCTCCAGAGGCAAAGGCTGGAGTTTGTTATCCAATTCAAATTTATACAACGGATGCCAATGGAATTCCTGCGGCAGTAAGCGCAAACTTAACTGTGAATCTGGCTAAAACAGGTGGGGCTATTTATTATTCTGATGCAAGTTGTTTATCAAGTATTACAACCACGATCGTATCTTCGGGCACTTATCTGAAAGTCGTTTATGTCCTGGATTTGACTTCGGAATCAGTGACTGCCACGGCTTCGGCCACGGCTTACAATCCCTCAGCAGAGACCATCCTTTTTAATTCAACGATTAGTTGGTGGAACAACAGTTGGCTGAAGCGGATGCGGATGGATATCAATAATTTAGATCAAACGGTGGCGCACACGAATCAACCTGTTTTGGTCACGCTCAATTCCAGTCTTATTAGTTATTCTGATACGAAAACCAATGGAGCCGACATTCGCTTTGTTGCCTCTGATAATGTGACCACGCTTGATTATGAAATTGAAAGTTGGGATCCGACTGGGAACTCGCAAGTATGGGTTCGAATTCCGACAATACTAGCGACCAGTGATAAGACTCATTTTTATATGTATTACAAAAATTCTGCAGCAGTGGACGCGCAAAATAAAACTGGTGTATGGACAAGCTATTGGATGGTTTGGCATTTGAATGATAATCCGACAGGTGCCGCCCCTCAGTACAAAGATTCAACTGCAAATGGCCGCAATGGAACTGTCAGCGCCACGCCACCCACACAAGTGACAGGTGTTATCGGCGATAGCGCAAATTTAAGTAACACTGCTGACTACATTACAGTTAATACCAACTTGCAACCCGTGATCGGTAATAGCTCGACATTTTCGACGTGGATGCGTACTTCACAAACGGGTACTTCGAACACATACACAGCGCCTGGAATCACTGGAATTGAAGTGAATTCAAGTGTCGACGATATTTTCTTTGGGATCATTCCGACAGGGGCAGGTGGAATCACCGACGGGTCGATTGCAGTTGGTGTCGGTAATACTTTCGTCGCCAATTCTAACTACGCCATCAACAACAATGCGTGGAGACATGTGACCATCACGCGCAACAGTACCAGTGGCGCCGTGGCCTTCTACGTGAACGGCGTTCTGACTAATTCAGGAACGGGCACTTCTGGCGCTGTTGCAGCGGGGAAATTCTTTGATCGCATTGGAATGCCTGTGGCTGGGGGAAACTTCAATGGTCAGCTTGATGAAGTCAGATTATTTAACTCGGTACAAACTGCAGATAAAATTAAAGCTGATTTTAAGTACATGATGAACACGCATATCAATTATGCACCGGTTGAGCTGCAGTAGTTCACTACAATATCTGATATGTATTTATAGTTGTTTAACATGTAGTATGAACCCGACCCCAAAAAAAACCAAAGGAACCACATGTCTCAACTAAAAACATTCTTCAGCCCGATCAAAATAGGAAGCCTTGAACTTAAAAATAAAATTGTTATGGCACCCCTGACACGTTGTCGTGCCGATGAAAATCATAATCCAACGGCTATGATGGCTGAATATTATGCCCAACGTGCAACTGCAGGTCTTATTATTGCCGAGGCCACAATGGTCACCCAGCATAACTCGGCCTTCGGTGCCCGTGAGCCCGGTATTTATTCTGAAGCGCAAGTAGCTGGTTGGAAAAAAGTGACTGAAGCTGTTCATCAAAAAGGTGGAAAAATTGTATTGCAACTTTGGCACGGAGGTCGCGCGTGTCATCCACTACTCAATCATGATCATCTACCGGTAGCGCCAAGTGCGATTGCTATTGAAGGTGAAATACACACACCAAAAGGTAAAGTACCTTATGTCACCCCAAGAGCGCTCGAGCTTAAAGAAATCCCAAGCATCATCGAAGGTTTTGTGACAGCTGCAAAAAATGCGAAGCTTGCCGGTTTTGATGGAGTCGAAATTCACGGCGCCAATGGATATCTTCTTGATGAATTTATGCGTGATTCGGCCAACAAACGAACAGACATATACGGTGGCAGTATAGAAAATCGTTGTCGATTAATATTGGAAGTGACTAAAGCAGTCATTCAAGTTTGGGGCGCCGACAAAGTGGGTGTTCGTTTATCGCCGCTCAATAGTTTTAACAGTATGAAAGATTCTAACCCACAAAAGCTAACCGCTTACGTTGTCTCAGAATTAAATCAGCTTAAAGTAGCTTACTTACACATGATGAGATCTGATTTTTTTGGAATTCAAAAGGGTGACGTCATGGCCGAAGCCCGCGAATCTTTTAAGGGAATTATAATTGGAAATATGGGGTACACTCCTGAAGAAGCAGCCGATAGTATTGAAAAGGGTTTAATTAACGCCATTGCATTCGGACATCTTTATGTCAGCAATCCAAATTTAGTCGAAAAAATTAAAAATGGAGTTGCTTTAATCGAGCCCGATCAAAATACCTATTATACAAACGACGCCAAGGGATACACGGATTATCCTTTGAATTAAAATTTATTCTAAAATCTGAGCTTTGCGGCCACCGCGCACCAAACTTTTTGCTTGATCGCTTTCGATCATCATTTGAACTGTTTCAATTGAACGCTCGACAAGTGCTTGAGCGCCCGCACGAAGATTTTTACTTTCTGCAACTTGGATTACGTTATGCTCCATGTCTTCGGCAGTCCACCCACGCGAGTGAGCAATGTAAGGAAAGGGTGGAAAAGAGCAACCGATCTCGGCAAAAAAACCAAGAAGCTGACCTGCAACAGATTGAATGTTGTCTTGGCCACCTGTAATAATTAAGCTAACTACTTTATTTGAAATCAGCTGACGATTTGCAATCGTGATTTGATTTTGAATGCAGTTCATGCGTTCAACCATTTTGTAGTACAGCGAACTTGCATTGCCCCAGCGAATTGGGGTTGCAATGACGACCACATCGGCCCAGTGAACAAAAGCTTCGTAGACTTTTTCCATTTGATCTTCGGGATCCATTTGTGTGATCGAGCACGGCCAAGTGCAAGCGCGCGCCGCTTTTGAGTAGTAACCCTCACAAGATCGAAATTGAAGCTGACTTAAGTGAATCGTTTGTACTTCGGCCTTGAGTGAAGCAGACGCATGCTTGATCGCGACCTCAAGTAAAAGATCTGAAGTCGATGTCCGAGGATTTTCATCATCCATGTTTGTTGTTGAAATACCTAAAACTCGAATTGGCCCGGGGCTGCGCTTAACTTCGCGTGCAAGTGAATGGGCGGGATGAGGAGCTTTCTGTCGCGCAGTAGCCGACGCTAAATCAATAAATAGTTTTTCACCTTCGATTTTTAATGAATAGGTGGTAAGGCAGTCGGCCTCAAATCCAGGTTCGCCTTTTCCACTTTTATGATGAAATTTCCAATTGTGCCATGGACAGACGATGTACTCTCCGGACAATTTTCCGCGCCCAAGTGGGCCACCAAAGTGATTGCAAACGCCCGAGACTGCAGAAAAATTGCCATCCAAATAAGTAAGAGCGACTTTAGTTTTACCAATCGTTATTTCTTGAAGTGGTGTGTTCGCAAGTATTTTTATGTCGCCAAGTATCTGCCAATCATGTTTGTTCATCATTGAATATTTGTGCAGATACTTAAAAATGACAAGTCGTAAAGTATAATATTTGTAAATCGGTAGTTGGAAATTAACACAAGTAGAGATCGGTCCCAAATTCATAATTTTTTATTATTAAGCTTGGAATTTTTCAAAAAGTTTTGTCATAATAAAGCCGCACGGAGATAATCTATGAAAATCACGACGATAATCATGTCTGCAATTTTTTTGGTATTTGGACTTAATGTTTATGCGGCTGAATTTCCGGCGCAAGGACGTTTGTTTTTAGGATCATCGCAAGCTTCTTTGGGTCAAGTGAATGAAAACTTAAAAGCTGATGGCATGTCAGCTTTTGCAAGCGTCGGCCAATATGGTCTTGAGATCACTTATCCTGTAAAAAGTTTTTTAAATGTTGGCATTCGTTATCATAAAACAGATCAAGTGGCTTATGAAAATCCAGAAACCAGTTTAACAAATTACGAGGCCGAACTGATTCAAGACGATGTTTTGCTTTTAGCTCGTTCTGCAATTTATAAGCAAGGGCTTGTACTGGTCGATCTTTTTGTTGGCGTTGGTGGAACAAATACAACTTATAAAGTTCGCACGGCTACTCAAAGCGGAGAGTTAACAAAATCAGCGCCTGGTGATTGGTTTGCGTCACCAACGGCTGCAGCCGGTGTTTCGGTTGGTGTGGGCTATAATAATATTTATGGATTTGTTGAAGTTGGTTATGAGTTCAATAAAGTTTCTTCTTTTCAGCGCACAGGAAGCGTTAATGCCAGTATCAAAGAAATTGATTTTTCGGGCGGCTATGCAACTGTCGGTATTCTATTCGACGGAATCAAAGCAACTTCAAAGTAAAACGACTCGGATAAAAACTGTCGATCAACCAGACAGTCGTTCATATTTTTCATAAGACTCTTCGTTAAAAGACGACAATTCTGATATTTCTGAAATTCGAGCTAAACTAAGCTATCTTAAGCTTTTAAATCGAACCATCGGAGTCTTTATGAATTTCGCCTTAAAATTTGTTGTCGCCTCGTTTGCGTTTTCAGTAACAGCCTTAGCTTTTGACTGCTCGACTTTAACGTCAGATATTGCGGCTCTTCCTGAGGCTGGTGGCGTGATTGAAATACCCGCGGGCACTTATGATTGCACGTCTTCAATTATTATTGATCGCAGTAACGTTAAAATTAAAGGGGTCGGAAAAAATCTTGTTACTTTAAGATTGGCTGACCACATTCATGCTCCGCTATTAGTGATTGGCGAATCCAAAATTATTTTAGATGCGAATGGTAATTACGTTACCGCTCAGCGAGTTTCAAATATTAGCGTGTCGGATCTAACTCTTGACGGTAATCGTTTAAATCATGATGTCAAAAAAGAATGCGGTGAAAATATTTGCGAAGGGGACCCAACAGGTGTGCGTAACAATGGTATTACTATTCGCGGAGCCAGTGAAGTTTTGATTGAAAACGTCATCACTCATTCGATGATTTCAGGCGGTCTTGTGACCGAGAAATACTGCCATAACTTGACGATTAAAAACTTTGAATCTTACGATAATTTTTTTGATGGCTTTGCTGGCTATCAAACTGAAGCCAGTGAATTTTCAGAACTCAATCTACATCATAATTTAGGTGCGGGCATTTCAATCGATATTGATTTCAATCATAACTTAATTCGAGATTCAGAATTGCACGACAACCACGATGTTGGAATTTTTGCGCGCAACTTAACGGGTAATCACTTTTTACGAGTCAGTATTCAGCGCAGTGGAAATCACGGCGTCTTTATGGCAAAGTCAGAAGCGGCGAATTCTTGCGCGACACAGAATACTTTTGAAGACGTTCAAATCAACGATTCAAAATTTTCAGGATTTCGTTTAAACGATAATTGTGAAGGAAACGCGATAATTGGAACATCGAATCTTTGTGGAAATCAAAAAGGTGGAGTCAGCCAAGAAAAAAATGGCGTGTTGATGATTACAAGCGATGTGAGCTGCCAATAGCTCAATCTGATTTTCTTGGCCATTTTCCTCGATTGACAAGCTAGCTCAAACCTCCTTTACTTTGCTTGACGGAGGTCTTCTGCATAAAAATATTATTTTTTTATTCGCTCTATTTTTTTGCTTAAGCGTATTCGCCACTGATTTAAATAACTGGATACAAAAAGAATATCTCGTTTCACAACAAAAAATTTTTGCAAATATTTCTCCGGCAGATGGCCTTCCCGGTGTTGTGATTGCGTCGCCGTCAAGACAAGATCCCAATTATTATTTTCACTGGGTCCGTGACGCTGCTTTGGTTTTTTATTCACTGATTAATGATGCACATTTTCGCTCGTCTGAAATTTCTCTGGATGATTATTTATATTTTTCACGTCGCGTTCAGTTGGCGCCTTCGCTTTCGGGCCTTGGAGAGCCCCGTTTCAATGTGGATGGGTCTGCATTTAACGGACTTTGGGCGCGCCCACAAAATGATGGCCCAGCACTTCGCGTATTAACACTTCTGCATTTTCTTGAAATCGGAGTTCATCAATCCCAGCGCGAAAAAATAAATGAAATCATTGAAACAGACATAGCTTTTATTTTATCACACGCCGCTGAAGCATCTTTTGATATTTGGGAAGAAATTCGTGCAGATCACTTTTACACGCGCATTGTTCAAATGGCTGCACTTAAAAAAGGAATCCTTCATTTTGATGTGAATTGGAAGATCAGTATTTTTGATTGTGAAGCAGTTCGCGCTGAATTAGAAAATGCGCTGAACAAACACTGGCTCAGCGAAAAAAATTATTTTTCAATCAGCTTAAATCGCACCGAAGGCGGAGCCAATAAAGTCACTGATTTAGATACGGCCGTTATTTTAGGCGCTTTACACGCGGGCCTTGATCAAGATTTTTATTTTTCAGTACGAGATGAAAAAATTTTAGCGACAGCCCAGCAACTTGAAAATACTTTTCAAAATTTATACGAGATCAATCAAAATTTAGAAATGGCTCCGGCGATTGGTCGCTATGCGGATGATGTTTATTTTGGTGGAAACCCTTGGTACTTGACCACTTTAGCTTATGCTGAACTTCATTATCGCTTAGCAAAAAGTTTGCTTGTTAACCCTGATTTTTTAGTAACTGAACTGAATATTTCGTTTTTGAAGCAAGCGTGGAATATAAAAAATAAAACTTTAGAAGTGGGACTTAACATAAAAAACGATTCGGCGTTTCAAAAACTTTTGATTAAATCTTTAATCGATCGTGGTGATCAGTTTATTGAGACAGTTCGTTTGCATACAACTTCTGAGGGCTCTATGTCCGAACAATTCAGTCGTAAAAATGGATATGCTCTTTCCGCACGTGATCTGACTTGGAGCTACGCAAGTTTTCTAACCGCTGTTCAAACGCGAAACGAAATTTTAAATAGGGTGGTTCAATGAAAATATTTTTAACAGCTATCAGTTTGATTTTCGGCGTCGTCGTCGGTCATGCCGGTGTTTATCAAATTAAAAACAATCAACTGCATCTTGACGGAGTGGCTCAACCTCAACTTTTTGGCGCTGAAGTGCAGTACTTTCGAATTCGTGGCGGCTACGAACCCAACAGGCCTCGTGCAGACGTTATGAAACTTTGGGAAGCGGCACTTGACCATTTAGTTGAGTCTCACATGAACACGATTAGTTTTTATATTCCGTGGGACTTCCACGAATACGCACCAGGAAAATTTGATTTTGACGGAACTGTTGATGAAGACGGCGATGGAAATCCAGATTATCCCGCGCGTGATTTAAAAACATTTTTCAATATGATTCAAGAACGCGGAATAAAAAATATCTTAGTCAGGCCCGGACCTTACATCAATGCCGAATGGGGATTCTTAGGTTTTGGCGCAATTCCACTTTGGTTTCATTTAAAATATCCTGACAGTCACATGCAAAATTCGGCCGGAGAATCAACGAAGCTGTACGACTATCATAATCCGGATTTATTGCGTCATACGCGTCTTTGGTTTGAAAAATTGTACACTGAAGTATTGAAAGATAAAATAGGACCCGGAAAACCGATTTCTTTCTTGCAACTTGATAATGAAACAAATTTTATGTGGCAGTCTTTGTATAATCATGATTATTCACCACCAACCATTCTTCGTTATCAAGAATTTTTGAAAGCTAAATATAAAACTTTAGACGCTTTAAATAAGCAACACCAAAGAAGCTGGTCAGCCTTTGACAAAATTAAAGCGCCGATTTCTGCACAAGTTAATATTGCTGAAGATCAAGACTGGTATGCTTTTGCTGATGTCTCGATTGCAAGCTATCTAGAAATAGTTAGAAAAATATGGGAAGACATCGGAGTGCGCGAGCCTAATGTTTTATTCACGTTAGCTGACAGTTACAATGCGACTCAAAATGGGTTGCTACCAAATTATCAGCTTCATAATCAAAATGGACTGACAGGTCTTCTGACGGTGAATCTATATCCAAAAACTTACGAAACTTCTGAACACCCTTTACTCAATTTACCCTTTAAAACAGATCACGATGTCAAAGCGGCTGATTCAGCTTCCGAATATTATTTTAAAAATGGCGAACGCTGGGCGATGGGTCCAGAAATTCAAGCCGGTTGGTGGCAAGGTATTTCTGTATCAACAGAAGCGCGCCAGCAAACTTATTTAAGTGTCTTGGGCCACGGTTTGAAAGCCTTGATTGTCTACTATTTTAATGAAGGTGATAACTGGCAAGTCGAATGGGCCAAAAATCAAATCACGCCTTATTATACTCAACTTCATGCACAGCCTGATTATCAAAATTTTAAAGACAAAGATTTACCTTCTATTTTTTGGAACAGTTTGCAAAAAATTGTAGATCACCAAATCGTCAGTGGTTTTGATGTTCGATCGATTATGCAAACCTCGTCAAAGTCGGCCGAGCAACTCTATTTCGATGCGCCTTTGTCCTATGGAATTATTCCAAGCGAACATTTCTATAAACTGAAAGAGATAGGTGAAAAACTAATTCAGCCTCACGGCGAATGGCTTGGTGCCGCTGTTGAGTTAACAGATGATGTCTGTTTGTTGAAAGATCAAGAACAAAATATTCCAAGTTATTTAGCCAACATCGATAACGTTGAAATGAACAGCACTTGGGAATCGGGGCTGGTCGGTTATCTTTTGCAAAGTGGAATTAATCCAAAAATAATTCATTGGGAACTTAATTCAAGCGCTGAGCTTAAAACTTGTCGAATGATTATTCGCCAAGACAGCGGCGAAACATCTACCGCAATGGCCTTCGTTTTAAAAAAATTAACTGAAGAGGGGCGTACTCTTGTTAATTTTCTAGATGATTCTTTAGCTCAAAAGATGCATTTAGGTTTTCAAAGCTCAAGTCGGTCTGCAACTGAATACTTCGTTCATTTAGATTTTAAAGATCGTACTTTTGCGGCACGCGCGTCGCCTTTATTTCAGTACCAGCAAATTGAAAACTCGAATTGTCAGTCCATCATTTTTCACGATGGCGTAAGTGTGGCGTATAAATGTGCTTTAGGGGCCGGGCACTTTGTTCAGATTGGGGCCCTTTTTTACGATACGTATAATTCAAATGATTATGGCCGCACAACAGATTTGGCGGCGCGGACACAAATACTAAAAAGTCTTTTGATTGAAGCGAATATAAAATCTACTTTAGAAATGCAAATTGCTGAAGATGACCCCGCCTTTGGAAAAATAGTCGCTTTCGCTCGAAAAGTAAAATCTCAAGACCCACTTTGGATCACAATTAAAAGTGCCCTGGCAAGTGCGACGAATCAGAAGTTTTTGGTTCGAGGTCTTGAAAAAAATCGAATTTATCATGTTCAGGATTTGCTCAGCCAAGAAGTCAGACTTCTTAAAGGTCAAGAAATCGAAGACAATGGAATTTTAGTTAATTTGGCGTCATACGGTAGCACAGTTTATTGGATTTATTAACACGAGGTTTTAGATGAAAAATATTTATGTTGTTCTAAGTTTAGTTTTTGTATTTTCTTGTGCCTCGACGATGAAGCGACTTCCAAGTGATACAGCAAACGGCGAAGTCAAAATGGATCTTCAGTTACTTAAGCAAAAAGCTTTATCTCAATGCCAGTTGAATTATATAGCGCCAAAATTTCAGCCTGTACCCATGTTAGATCCACCGAATGGTGGGCTTGAAGCTGAAGGCATGGCTTTTCAAGAAGAGCTGTCCGTGCGAACGCGTAACTTGTTAGATCAAGATGGTTTTTATTTTTCTCCACGACCGCGTGCAGCTGTGAATAGTATTCCGATGGATATTTACGTTGATACTAAAAATTCTGGAAGTTACAGTTTGAAAACATGGGAAGATGCCGAAGTGGATTACACTTCAAATATCATACAACCTAAGATCGACAAGAATCTTATTCCTGAAGCGGGGCGCATACTGACTGAAATCGTTATTGGTCATCGATCGCCGTCGGGTGATTATCCGCAACTTTTTGATTTGCGTTCGAGCGCTTATTTTCGTTTTGCGGGCTATCCTCCACAAATCACCGGGGCATCGCTTCGACTGGGAGCAAATAAAATTGCAGGCCTTGGCGAAGAAAATAAGCCTGGTGTGCGCGAAGACTTTCCTGTGGTGCGCGCGATCTATGCATCAATTGAATCACCCCGTACAGCCAAAGTTTTAGCTTCAATCGAAAGTGAATTGTTTTGTGGAGCGCTTGAAATGCGGATGACTGAAGGAGCTTCAGCCGAAGTCATCATTGATAGTTTTTGGTTCACGCGTGAAGATTTTAATTGGCAAAAAAATCCTCATGCTGCTTTTGTGGCTTATAGCAGTATGCTTTGGAAAACAGAAAAACAAACTCCCGAAATTGCGAATGACGAGGCTCATGATTCAGATACGCTTCACATTGAATTTGCAGACCACACAGTAAAACGTAAAATAAATTTGCAACCGGTCACAGGACCCAATGTTCGCGTTCGTGATTTAACGGCTAAAAATTCCAAAGCCGGCGTACCGGTTGTTGCGGTTACTTCTTGGTCACTTGCAAATGAAGACCGCGAACCTGCTCACTACAGTGAATTTCAACCTGCTTTAGGAAATACAAATTATCCTTTTCGTGCAAGTTACAAAGTAGAAATCTTAGAAAGCTCAATAAAAACGGGAGTCAGTCTTTATGAAATGCAACCCGACAAAGAGTATAAAGATAATCTTGTTGTCGCCAGCACCATTCGCGAAGACATAAAAAAAGCGACCGCAGTTGATCAAGCTGTGCATTTTAAATATCGAACGACGGCCTACTAAATTTTCAAAGGCCGCCTACAGCTCCTCAGCAAAAACTTTTTCGGTGATTTTCCAAAACTTGTCTTGCTTTCGTGCAATCACAAACGAAGGTAAGCGAAACAGTTTTTGATACTTGACTACATCGCTTGGGTTTTGAAATTCATTAGCAAGTTCGGGCCGCTTTAAATGCGAGCGAAGAAAATTAATATTAAATTTTTTAATTGAAGAAGGGTTACTAAAAAAATGGGCTTCGCTAAGATATTTTGCGTCGAAGTCGTAATATCTGATTTCTAAATAGGGATTTGAATTTTTATCTATTCGTTCTTCAAAAGTAATTTTATCTGGAGTTAACACATGTGCATTTTTAGAAAGTTTTGCTTGTTTTAATTTAGCGTCAGCATCGATTAAAATCGCTTTGCATTTTTCGCACTCGCGCGCCGTGATATCGTTTTCGCTTCCGCAACTGTGACAAAGTTTTAATCGGAAACGAAATCCACAAGCGGTGATTTGCAATGTGTTCGTATCTTGGGTTGCTCCTTTGCATTTGCGACCAAAGTGTTCCATCACAGTTCCATCATTGTCTGCGTAACCCCAAAAATTATTTTCGAACCCACACTTTGGACAGGGTACTAAAACAGGAACTGTATTTTTAGCTGGGCGCTTATCACTGATTTCAGGAGCGTAAATATCATGACCCATTCCTGTGTAATCCAAAACGTAACACTCGTTTTTATTCTCAGAAAGTCTTAGCCCGCGACCAACAATTTGCTGATAAAGACTATTCGATTCTGTCGGCCGCATAATCGCAATCACATCAACATGGGGAGCATCGAAGCCTGTTGTTAAAACTGATACATTGACCAAATATCTAAATTTTTTCTTTTTAAAATCACTGACAATTTTATTTCTTTCACTCATTTCTGTTTCGCCTAAAATCATGCGAGAATCTTCTGCAGGCAAATAGGTCATAATTTCTTCGGCATGCTTCACAGAGCTACTAAAAATCATGACACCTTTTCGGTCGTAGCGCTCTGTGATATCGATAATATTTTTGATGATTAAAGGCGTTAATCGCTTTTGACTCTTTAAAATTTCTTCGACTTCGGCCGTTGTGTAAGCTCGATTTTTTTCGGCCAGTTCTGAAAAATCATAGCACGTCACAGGAATATCGACTTTGACCGGTATAGTTAAATATCTATTTTTAATCATGTATGAAAGTGGAAGTTCATAAACACATTGCTTAAAAAATCTTTTTTGGTCTGTTTTAATTTCACCCGATTGCGAGTACTCGTAAATCCAACCCAAACCCAATCGATAAGGCGTCGCGGTTAAGCCCAATATACAAAGCTCTGGATTTCGATCTAAAAGTTTTTTAATCACATCTTGATATTGCGTAGCGCCCTCGTCAGCAACGCGGTGGCACTCATCGATCACCAATAACGAAAAATCATTAAAAAAATCTTCGGGGGCCCTTGCAACAGACTGAACTCCACCAAAAATGGCTTTTTGATCTGATTCTTTTTTTCCTAAGCTTGCTGAAAAAATTCCGGCAGATAATCCATAGCTTTTATATTTTTCATAGTTTTGTTCAACAAGCTCTTTGACATGGGCCAAGACTAAAACGCGACCTCGTGCTATTCGAGCTAGTTCTGCGATGACTAAGCTTTTTCCAGCACCTGTGGGAAGAACGATAACGGCAGGGTCTCGTTTTTTTTGAAAAAACTTAATGACGTTATTGACAGCTTGTTGTTGATAATCACGCAGTTTGTACACATCAAAATCCTATAATTTTTTAGCTTGAGATGAAACTAGAATTTTCCATGTTTTTTGAGTGATTGAATAATTCGATCCAGAGTTCCTAAAAATTGCGAGCGCGCTTTTTTATCCATCGCGGCAGGCCCACCTTTTATTTCACCCATATGTCGCAGATTCTGCATCAACTCGCGACTGGCCACGGCTGATCCAATATTATCTTCTGTAAACTCATCGCCTTTATGTCCCAGTACTCGGGCTTGTTTTTTTACGCATCGATCGGCCAATAAAATATCAGCTGTGATAACAATATCGTGTGTTTTGCAGTTTTCAACAATCCAATCATCAGCAGCGTCAAAATTTCCCGAGACTACAACCATTTCTAAAAGTGGATTCATTGGCAGGCTTAAAGACTTATTAGCAACAATCAGAACAGATAATTTATAGCGTTCAGCGACGCGATAAACTTCTTCTTTGACGGGGCATCCATCTGCATCAATAAAAATTTTTGTCATGGTACTACTTTACCCGTAGATGTGTGAAAAGTTCAAATAGTTCGGCCGAGCTAACGCGAATGACTTGCTTTTAATTTAAACTAAACATAAACACTAAGGATCTGCATGAAGCATTTTAGAATTATTTTATCTTTTGCCATTTTTTTTTCTTCACTTGTTCTTTGCGAACAAATTATCTCAAATTCGATTGTAAACCAAAAAATGAAACAAGATTCGGCTGAGATCAACAGTATTAAGTACGGGCTATTCAGTATAAATAAGTGGAAAGAACAGCTTGCCATTATTATCGCTGAAGAAATCAATAAATTAAGCTTAACAAATAGCAATGAGCTTGAACTTAAGAAGCATGTTGAGATTCAGCTGAATGGTTTAATTGATAAAGTTGATAAAAAAATTAGGGCTAGTAATAAAGGCACAGCAAAAGGTTGGATGAAGCAGTCCTTCATCAATGCGTTTGTGAATATGAAAAATATCAAAGCAGGCATTCCTGAATACGCAGATGCAATTATTATCGAGATGACCAAAGCTAAAACAGAACAAAATCTTAAAAATATGGTCAAAAAACGAATTGAAAAATATTTTGATAAAACTTTTGAAGTTCAAGATCTTTCACGGCTCGATCAAATTCTTTTAAAAACGGGTACGTCTGATATTGAAAGTGCGCGAGTTAAGTTAAGTTTAGAAATCGAAAAAAATCAAAAAATTATAAATCAAGAAACTTGTGTTTTAATCGCGTTATCGATCATTCTTTTTTCTTTAGCTTTTTTGAGCAAAGTAAAATTAATTGCAGCTCAATATATCTTTTTACTTTTAGAACTTGTGATTTTACTATTAGCCGGCGTAACGACTCCGATGATCGACATGGAAGCAAAGATTTCAGAGATGACGCTGGTCTTATTGGATCATCCCATTACTTTTGTAAATCAGGTTTTATATTTTCAGACAAAAAGTATTCTGGATGTATTCTGGATCATGGTGACGAACGAACAAATTCAGATGAAACTTGTTGGAATTTTAATGGTGATTTTCAGTCTTGTTTTTCCAATGCTCAAGATGGCGTCATCTTTAGCCTATTATTACAATTTTAACAAAGCTCGCGCGAATCGGCTCATTCAGTTTTTTGTTCTAAAATCAGGAAAGTGGTCAATGACTGACGTGCTGGTCGTTGCCATTTTTATGGCTTACATCGGCTTTAATGGAATTATCAACAGTCAGTTTGGAAATTTAAAATCAACGGATCAAGATTTGGTTATCTTAACGACAAATGGAACATCTTTACAACCGGGCTTTTACATTTTTCTGACTTATACAATGTTGGCCTTGATTTTATCTGGCTTTTTACAAAAAAATACTCAAGACTAAAAAATTCAGCGCTCGAAGTATTTACCGAAGCTGATTCTAAAGATGGTTTTTTAAATAATCTTCTAGTTTATCAAATGATCCTGTCCATCCGATTGTCATTCCAGATTTGGCTTGAATAAAAGTATCAAGTTCTTCAGTTGTGCAGTTTCCGTAAGGTTCCCAACTGACGGTGACTCGAGTATCCATTTGGGTTTCTTCTGTTAAAGTAACTGTCGTCAACATTGTTTCGGGCCAAGTTGATGCCATTGGATGGCGTGATACTTTTTCGTTCTCGTCACAAAATTGTTGAGTGTAAATAAGCTCGGTCGGTTTTGATATTTTTTTATATTCAGCTCGGCCATACATTTTTACTCCGCTATCGTCTGTCATAAAATAAAAAGTACTTCCGCCGGGTTTAATTTCTGAACGAATAAATTCCATATTAAAACCTGTCGGAGCCAGCCATTTCGAAAAATGTTTGGGATTAGCCCACATTTCAAACATTGTTGTTAAGGATGTTTCAAAAGTACGATTAATGACGAAACTGTTTTTACCTGTGACCTTTTTATCAAGATATTCTGCAAGCCTATCCCAAGTCGAATCTCCGCCTGCCTTTTTGATAAATTTTTTCGTTTCTGCAGCAGCTTCTGGTGTTGGAAGTGTCATCGTCATTTCCATTTTTGTTTGACCATGAACTTCAGAAAAATTCACGGCAACCCTAAACATAGGTGGTCGATCTTCATAGCCGCCATGATCGTAGACCAATCGTTTATCTTTTTCCACTTCAAAGTATTTCGTGCTATTCGGGTAGTCGACTTTGTCGGGGCCGTGCATCGTGTAGTTCCAACTGCCTCCAATTCTTAAATCTTTGCTATGAGTTGTGATTGTAAAACCACGTGGCCCCCACCACAGCGCCACTTGTTGGGGGTCAGTCCAGGCGTCCCAAACTATTTGTACGGGAGCATTATAAATTCGGTTGATTCTTATTTCATTCGATTTATTTTTTTCGGACATGGATTCTCCGTTTCGTTTTTTTTAGAATAAGTCAAATTTCTATTAATGCAACCTAGCTTCTTTCATTATTGTATTGAAACGTAAATGACAATTGAGTTTAATTAACGTTTTAAAGGAGTCTTTATGATTTATGAAATAGCGGTTCTACAATTCACAAAAATGCTCAAAAATCTTGACGGAATTTTAGCAAAAATAACTCCCTATGCAGAGTCAAAAAAGATTGATGTGGATATTTTGTTAAATTCACGACTTGCGCCGGACCAATTTAACTTAATTCGACAAATTCAGATTGCATGTGATACAGTAAAAATGTGTGTTTCTAAATTAACTGGAAAAGACGCGCCAGTTCACGAAGATAAAGAAGTCTCTCTGACCCAACTGCGTGAACGAATCGCAAAGACAATTACATTTATTAATTCTGTTTCAGAAAAAGATTTTGCAGGCGCTCCAGAAATCAAGATAACCACCCCGCGCTGGGAAGGTAAATATTTACTGGGACACGAATATCTGACTCAACACTCGATTCCCAATCTGTATTTTCATATTTCGTTGGCTTATCAGATTCTTCGACATAACGGTTTGGAGATCGGAAAAAAAGATTATCTTGGTTCAATGCCTTTCAAAAATTAAGAAGAATATTAAAATTTCCCGCATACTGCATGCGGGTTATATTTTCGAAAGCGGTCAAACACAAATTATCTTTGATCCGATTTTTGAAAATCCTTTTAGTCAAAATTGCTACGCATTTCCAAATGTTGAATTTGACTACGATCAAATTAGAAAATTAAAGCCTCATGCTATTTTTATTTCACATTTTCATGATGACCATTGTTCTTTAGAAAGTCTAAATTTTTTAGATCGCCGGACGCCGATTTACATGTATTGTTTATTCGAAGAAATTTTTGTGTTGATCAAAGAGCTTGGTTTTATGAATGTCCATTCAATAAAAATTGGCATACCAATGATAATTGGTGATTTCGAAATTACTGCTCATCCTGCTTTAGATGCAAATGTTGATTCCATTTTTCAAATTAAAGCGGACGGATTTAATATTTTGAATGTTGTTGATTCTTGGATAGATACTTCGACTTTAAATGCACTTGCCGATTGCGCTTCATGGGATATTATTTTATGGCCTTTTCAAACAATGCGTGAAATTGAAGTTATTTCGCCAAAACACAGTCTTCCAGCTTCACAAAAACTACCTCACGAATGGATTGATCAACTTCGAATGTTAAAACCTAAATATATTGTTCCAAGTTCCTGTCAATTTATTCAAGAAAGTTGGTCTTGGTACAATCACGCTTTATTTCCTATTTCTTACAAAATATTTAAACACGAAATTGAATCTACTTTGCCAGAATCAAAAGTGATAAGAATGAATCCATCGACTTCAATCACATTAGAACAGGGTTCGTTGTCGGTTGCTTCTCGATTAAGTTGGATTAATCTTATTGGTGATGAAAATATCGATTACGAATACAGAAGTGACTTAAAGCCACCGTCGACTGCAGAAATTGCAAAAAATTTTACTGCGCTGACCGAACAACAAACTCAAGACATCTACACATACTGTCAAAGTGAGCTTCTTCAAAAATATATTTTACTCGAAATTCCAGAAGAAATTTATTTTCAGGGATCAAGAAAGTGGAAATTATCTATTTACAATCATTTTGGTGAGGTCAAAAATTTCTATTATCAGATCGAATCAAACGATATTAAAATAATAGAAGGCGACGATAAATTTTTATCGTGGACGACTGAAATTCCCATTTTTAAATTGCACGCCGCATTACATCAAGGTGAAGCTTTAACGTCATTGTACATTCGTATCAACGATTTTATTTTTGAACCGAATATTGAAAAAGAAATTGCAGAAGTTGATCCTGTTCAAGATCCTTTAATCCGCTGTTTATTTAACGGCCAATTTGGCAGTTATCAAAGAGCTCAATTAATTAAAATAAATTCCAACCTTCAACAGACAGTTCCATAACTCTAGACTTATGGCGACTGTTAAATTGCCACAAAATCAACTAACATTTAATAACTATGTTAAACAAAGAAGAAGAAATCGGTATTTTCGAAATTCTAAAAAATAATTTTCCGCAATTAAGCCAAAAATCTTTAGTTATTGGCTTAAATGAATTTTTAGCACCGGATTTAAATTTGCAAAATTTTATTTGTATTGAAAAAACCTCAAAAGAAGTGGCAACGCTTTATATTAAAAAGAATAAACCTTACATCGTCATGGATGAAACAGAAGGATATAAATGTTTATTCTTTTCTGGAAATTTTATAAAGGCCCACTACGATATTTCAAATTCTAAGATGCTTCGTTATGTTGAAGACAAAACATCTTAACTCAATAACTCAAAAATTAAATTGCACCTGATAAAACTTCAAATACTTGAAAGTTTTTAAGAACACCGTTTTCCCAACCACCAACAATCATTTGTTCGGCTTTGGCTTTTAATGCAGCTGCAACTTGGCCGCCGACGTGGGCATCTTGCCCGGCTTGATTTGCAAAAAAGTCGATAATCGCAAAAGTATTTGCATCAATACGAACTGAAAACCACGAAAGAGTTTGCGGCTCAGTTGCGGCAACAGCAGTTGCTCCACCTGCTAAAAATTCTGCAAGATTATTTTCTTGCCCAGGTTTTGCCTTAAGAGTTATAAAGTTTGCGATTTTGATCTTTGAATTCGGTTGCATAAATCCTCCATTTTAAATTGAATTTGAGCTGTATCAGCTTATTTACATCAAGAAACTTTTGTAAAGGTATCACACAAATAGGATCGTTAAATATGACTTTGGTCGGCTTTTAATTGTCTTATTTTAAAACACAGAAGTTTAATACGTTTTAAAATCTTTTCCATTCATTTTAGAAAAAAAAATCAAACTTCTATACGATTTAGGTGAAATTGAACCGATAATATAACTGTGGTACGTCATACTAAAAAATTTATTTTTGAATGTTTAGTCCTTCTTTCCATTGGATTTTACCTCACAAGTTGTGATGGTAAAGTGCAAGAATTATCGACAGGAAATTTTCTGGGCGATCCCACGATTGATGATGGTGGAACTCGAACTGACGGCTCTGATCAAGGGCAAATTTACACAGTGACAAAAGTTATTGAAGCGACGAATGAAATTTCTGAATGGTCTGTTTCTGATCTTCCTTTCACTGGACCTCGTCGTAGTTTAGGCGTAAATGCTTCAGATTCTCAGTGGCCTTTTAAATTTGTCTACACTTACCCACCCAATAATTACTCTCTGGGCGAAGGCCGTATTTTATTAGCAACGTCACGTGACAGTTCAGATACCGAAGGAATTTTTATTGATGGCGTATTTACTGGTCGACCTCCTGCCGGCCACCCTTCTCCGACAAGTCCTAAAATTAATTATAGAAATTATTCATGCAGCGGCTGTACGGGTGGAGCTATCCCAACAGGTACGGCAAACACTTACTATATGGATTGGGCCTTAACACATTATAAAATCGGGGCTGTAAATACTTTTGATTTAAATTTAACGAATTTATTGTTGTACACTCCACTTAAAATTGACGACATTTTAAATGATGGAAATTTGTACGTCGTTAGCGGTGATGATGCAGTCATTCAAACTGATACAACGACCGCTACGCGACCACTGTTAATTATGGAAGGATTTACAGTTTCAAAAACTGCTCTGACTTGCAGTCAAACTCCAGTTTACAAAATCATAAATGACTATGTTCATAATGACGGGAATTCAATTTCAAATTCTACTTTTTCAGGAACTGTTTTGTCGCCGGTTAATTCTTGGTCGACAGCCTATACAACTTTTCGTTCTGTAGAATTTTATTTTGATCCCAAGCTTCCTAAACTTTCTTCTTACACAAATTTAAATATCACTCAAGCAGATCTATCCATTCAAATAAAACGCACGAACTCTTCACCTGTAGCTATCGTTATTAATGGAATCGGTGTTGACCAAGTGGGTTTTGATCGCACAACAGCTTCGTCGGCTGTCGAGCAGTGGTCAACTGATTCTGCAGCAATTAGTTACTGGAATACTTTTATAAATGCGATACCCGCAAATAATTCCTCTAACGTCGTTTCTCTTAATTTAATTTCTTTGTTGGGTGCTGATAAAGTTAAAGAACTTTTACTGCAAGGTAAATTGAACGTGGCACTTGCCGGACCCATTGCTAATGTTTATGGTCAGGCCGCCTCTGCAAGTCGAACATATGGTGTCGCAATAGCTGGCCCAGAGCTCATTCTTCTAGGAAATTATTCAGCTGAAATTTGCGAAGTCCCTGATAACCCAAATTCTCCGTTGAACGGTAGCGTGTCAGGACCTGTTAGCTGCACAGTCGACGTTGCAGCGCCTTCAGTCTCGTCGATCCAAGTCTCAAGCATAACGGCTTCTTCAGCTCGCGTGCAGTGGTTAACAAATGAAAATTCAAGTTCGCAAGTTGGTTATGGAGTTCTTAGCCCAAGTACGTCGACAACAGCGAACAACGCAACACCAGTTACATTTCATTCCGGGCCATGTCCACAGTTTAGTTGAAATTTAAAGGTTGAGTGGCTCAACCAAAAGTGTTTTCAATAGGTTACGAGACTTTTGAAGATACAAAAAAGAAGGGCCACCCAATGAAAAATAGCGTACTGAAATCGGTCAAGAAAATCAATCGTAAGAAGCTAAAGCATGCAAAAAAGTCAGACATTATCGAGAATAAATTCGAAAATCTCGAAGGTCCCATCGACACGCAGCATTTGTTAATTTCAACTTTGCTGCCGCCAGCTGTGAAAATGTTCATGGCTGAAATCGAAAGCGAAGTTGAGAAATTGTGCGGCAGCCGCTACCAACACGGAAAAACGAATCACCGCTGGGGATCGCAAAACGGATCGATCGTTTTAGGTAATCAAAACGTTGCGCTCGAAGTTCCACGCGTTCGTGCGAAAGACGGCGTAGAAGTAAAGCTTAAAACTTATCAAGACTTCCAAGACCCACGTCTTTTTGACCAAGCGGTGTTTACCGAAGGAATTAAAAAAGTATCTCAGCGAGATTACGAAAAAGGTGTCGGCCAGCTCGCAAACTCGTTCGGTTTTAAAAAGAGCTCAGTATCACGAAAATGGATCAAGGCCACTGCAAAGAAGATCGATGATTTACAAAAAAGATCGTTGAAGGAAATGGATATCCGGGCGGTGTTCATTGACGGAAAAAGATTTGCAAAACACGGCGTGATTATCGCGCTGGGGGTAGGTTCTTCGGGACAGAAGTATGTTCTAGGGATTTATCAAGCCGACACCGAAAACTCGAGATCTTGTTTGAATTTATTGAATGATTTAGAAAGTCGTGGTCTT
>JAYTPC010000012.1:0-15274 GCA_043747425.1 Bdellovibrionales bacterium | reverse complement strand
ATAAGGTGTTCACATTCGTGGTCAGCTGTTGCACGGCTGGATAATCGAACAGAACCTCGGTGCGATCTGTTTTATCCTGCAACGCCTGATTGATTTGCTGATTCAAACTTTTTAAAGGGTATTCTATCAATCGAGAAAATAAAAAATACAACAAAAGACCCATCAGTGATGCAATAATTAATGTTTGCATAAAAAGACTAACCACACGCCCCTCGTCGACATTCAAAGAACTGACATCGTAGTAAACGACAGCGTGATACTTGACAGAAGGCTCTCCGGTCGTTGGGTCGTAAGCTCCGATCGGATAACTAGCACCAATCGTTTTCGCGTCGACTTTACCAATCGATGTACGACTTTCTTTTAATGCCTTAATGATGAATGAACTGGAAGCATCTCGTCCGACTTTTTCACTAGGCGCCACAATTTTTCCATCGGACTGTTGCACGATGAAGGCTTCTTTTATTCCTTCTTCTTTTAAAGCATCTTGTACAGTTAAGTTTCCGAACTGTCCCGACAACAGGGCCTGCTCGTTAACTTTGGCCATAGCATGCGCAACAGACTTGGCACGCTTACTGGCTTCAATAAAATTTGATTCTTTAGTTATGATTGTTAACGGAATGGTCGACAGAAGCGTCACACCGAAAATAAAAATAAGCAGAAATCCAAGTAAAACAGTTTTGAACGGAAACACCAAGGCCAAATGATAGATGCCCGGCATCACTTTGTTCTCGATGAATAGATCCACTTTTTCTTGGAAATTGGGTTGAACCATTTCATTTTGCAAAAACGGAACGGAATCTGTTTGCGCCTGAGCACTGACGTTTGCATTGGCATTTGCCTGTAGCTGCAAAGCAGACGCTCCCTGACCCGTATAATTCAAAGACATCGCTGGCAAAGGCGGCGGTTGCATTTCATAATTTTTAGAGTTTCTGGAATTGTTCTTCGGTCGAATATCGGGGGTTGGAATTACATCCATGATAATATCAAATAAACTGATTTTATCACCGACGCGCAAAACAGAATTCTGAATCTTAACGCCGTTTACAAAAGTTCCATTGCTGGATTTCAAGTCAACGATAATAATTTTATCTTTATAGACATGAATTTCACAGTGCTCTTTCGAAATACCAAGCGATTGAACTTTGCAATCGCTAGCACCACCGCGACCGAACACATTTTTTCCTAATTTCAAATCAAATATTTGGCCTACATTTGGGCCAGACAACATTCTAACTGACCACATAAAGTTGATCTCCCTCTTTTAAGCCCTTGCTGTCGGCAAAGCCAGAGCAAGCTTCGATGACAGATTGCGATTTCCAGTAAGGTCCAACGATGCGAAAAGGTGGTACAGATTTTTTGATTTTTACAATTTCGAATTTACGATTAATAAAAATGCAATCGATTGAAAATTTCATAAAAAAAGTGTGAATGTTATTATTGTATTTAATCCACATGGCTTGGTTTTTTTGAAGATGGTCTCGACCAAGAAGACCGCGTCCACGCTGCCAAAAAGACTCAGCAATTTCAAAATTTTCGATAAGAAGCTCAGCTCCTGAGTGAAAATTTTCTTGATTGGCCGAAGCTGATGTTTTGTACAAGCGTGCCATTATTGTGCCCCGCCCGTTCCATACATCATCCCAATTGCCACGGGACCGAAAACCATAATAAAAACTGCTGGCAAAATGAAAAGCATCAAGGGTAGTAGAATAAGTTGTGAAGCTTGGGCTCCGGCTTTTTCTGCGCGCATGAATCTTTCTAAGCGCATCTGTTCAGATTGATCTTTTAAGACTTGTGAAATACTCGCACCCGTTGCTTCGGCATCGATCAACACCGCAACAAAACTGGTTATCTCTTGCATATCTAATCTGGCAGCAAGTTCTTTCAACGCATCCGTTTTTGAAGAACCAATTTTTATATCTTTAAGAACAATTTTAAATTCTTCAGCCAAAACCGAATCAGCACCTTCAGCTTTATCGACAATTTTTTGAATGGCACCGAAAAAATCCAGGCCGGCTTCGACGGATAAAGCTAATAAATCAATAAAAAATGGCATGTCGATACGCACGCTCAGTTCACGATTTTTCTTCGTTCCTTTACAGTGCATTTCTGGCATAAAAAAACCGATTAGACCCAATAAAAAAACCATGGCTGTTGGAAATCCCAAATCCAAAGTAAAATTCATTAGCATCAAAAATAAAGGAAACGCTAAACCCAAAAATAATTGCAGCCCTATAAATTCATCGACATTCAACTCTGCAGATAAACCGCCAACTTTGATCAAACGCTGAATTTTTTTTCGGTATTTTGTAGATTTTATTTTGTCGGCATACTGTAAGGTGAATTGGTGTACCATAGGTCTGCAAAGATTGATGACAGCATTTTTAGATTTTACAGGTTCGGTGCCGCTGGCCCAAGACAGCTGCTGTTCGCCGGGACGGCCTGCCAGAAGGGAAGACACGAAAAGATAAACGGCTGCACCCGCTAACATTAAGCCTGCAAAAAGCATTAATTCTGCGCTACCCATTCACCCTCTTTTCAAGTAGGAATTAAATGACAATGAAAAAAATAATCTTAGCTTCACAGTCACCCCGCCGATTCGAAATATTAAGAAAAGCCGGCTATGATTTCATTTCAATTCCTACTCATGTATCGGAAATCCCTAATAAAAACCTGAATCTCAACGATCAAATAATTGATATAGCTAGACGTAAAGCTAGGTTTTGCAATTCACAACTGACTGACAATGGTCTAGCTGCATTTTCGGTAACTTCAGACGATCTTATCTTGGCTGCAGACACGATGGTTTGCTTTTCAGATCAAATTCTGGGTAAACCTGAAAGTGAAAAAATGGCTTTTGATTTTTTAACCTTACTTTCTGGTCAAACTCATCATGTTAAAACCGCGGTCGTTATCATCGACCTATCTACAAATGAAGAAATATCTCTTATTGAGACAACCGAAGTCATTTTCCGAAAAATTTCTTCCAGTGAAATCACGGACTATATCAAGACAAAAGAGCCTTTGGATAAAGCCGGCGCCTATGCCATTCAGGGAATCGGAAAAAAATTTGTGACTCATTACAATGGTGATTTTGATAATGTGGTGGGACTTCCCTTGCAAGCTATCGAAAAAGAATTCAAAATTAAATCATGGACTCTAAAGAGGCTGTTTCCCGATTCGAGATCTTAAATACAATCAATAAGCTACTGAAGCCACATCAAAACTTGATCGCAGTCAGCAAATTGCAACCCATCGATAAAATTCAATCCTTAAATCAATTGGGCCAGTTTCATTTTGCCGAAAATTACATCCAGGAAGCCCTACAAAAAATTGAACAGTTGAAGTCACTTAAAATTCAGTGGCACATGATAGGCCCGATTCAAAAGAATAAAGTAAAATTTTTGAAAGATAATTTTGCTTATATTCACTCAGTTGATACCTTGGAATTGGCTAAATTAATATCTCAGAAAACAGCTGAAATTGATTATGTTCAAAAAGTATTTCTACAAATTAATCTGTCTGGTGAAACATCGAAATCAGGATTTACCGTTTCTGAACTAAAACAAAAATGGAGTGAACTGGTTGGTTTATCCGGCATGAAAATAGTGGGTTTTATGACAATGCCGCCACTAGAAAACGAACCGGAAAAAAACCGAAAATATTTTGCAGAACTAAAAAAATTAGGACAACAGTATGGCGTGTCCGAGTTTTCAATGGGAACTAGTCAAGATTATCGGATAGCGCTTGAAGAAGGTGCAACTTGGATCCGTGTTGGCACAATCTTATTTGGTGAACGTATTTTAAAAATAAAAACAGAATCGAGGCTTTCATGACCAATCCACTTATTAAATCTATGAAAATAGGCTTTATCGGCGCCGGTAATATGACTCAGACGATCATCAAAGGAATTTTAGAATCAAAACTTCTAAGACCCGAACAAATTTTGGTTTCAAACAGAACACCTGGAAAACTGATTAAAGTTTCTGAGCTTTTCAAAGTGCAAACCCGGCAGCACAATGAACAGGTCGTCGAAGAATGTGACGTCATCATTCTGGCTATGAAACCTCAGGATCTACCAGCTGCCATCGAAGTTTTAACCAACCACATCGAAGAACATCAAACCATCATTTCATTGGCGGGCGGGATCAATTTAAAATCTTTAGAAAAGATGATTCCAACGGGCCGATTAGCGCGACTTATGCCAAATACCCCTTCAGTCATAGGCCGCGGAGTCATTGGATATTTAACTCAAGAAAATGACGAAGAAGAAATCGTCGCAGGCCTGATCGAAGATTTATTTTCAAATCTTGGTGCGCTGATTCGAGTCGATACGGAAGAAAAGTTTGATGCTTTGATGGTGTCATGCTCGAGTGGGACAGGTTTTGTTTTTGAAATGATGATGTATTGGCAAGACTGGATTCAAGAACGCGGCTTTAGCGACGAAGATTCAAAAAAAATGACCATTGAAACATTTTTAGGTGCATCACTTTTAGCAGCGCAATCAGCTGGTATTGATATCGAAGAATTACAAGCTCGAGTCACTTCTAAAAAAGGAATCACAGCGGCTGGCCTAAATTCCATGAGAGAGCTAGAAATAGAGCGTGCTCTTAGGGTCAGCTTTGAAAAAGCATCTTTAAGATCGAAAGAACTGTCCGTCGACGGAAAGCGCTACTAGTACTTTAGTCCAGATTCCAGCTCGTTTCTTTTTGAAGTTATTAGGTAGCTAGGAAAAAATATCCTATACTGAAGGTGGGCTTTTATTGTTCACGGAGGAACAATTATGAAACATTATCCATCAGAAATTGCGCACAAAACTTTTGAAAAAAAAATGATGGGTTACGACCCAGATGATGTCTCTGATTTTTTAACCGTCATTGCTGCTCAGTTAGAGGCTTTATTACAAGAGCGAACTGCATTTCAAAAAGCACTAAAAGAAAAAGAACTGCAACTATTAGAATACAAAGATCGCGATCAGATTTTAAAAGCTACTATATCTAGCGCTTCACAAATGACCGACAGGATGCGCAGTGATGCCGAACGCGAATCAAAATTGATTATCAACGATGCCCAGCAAAAAGCAGAAATTATCACTCGAGATGCCAAAGATTCTTTAAAAAAAGTATACCAAGAAGTTGCTGATCTTAAGAAATCAAGAATGCAGTTCGAAGCAAATTTAAAAGCGATGGCTCAGGCACATCTTTCATTGTTAGAACAAGGTGAAATGTTTATGCCGCGTATGCGTCTTTCTGACCTTGAAATGAAGTAGTTTAAAAACTAGCTAGATCTTTTCTTTTTCTTTTTTCTGATTTTAATTTTATATTCTTTTTCTACAACAGGATTGCCACCGGGCTTCGCTTTTAATTTGATTTTCACCGGAGCTGTTTCTAAATCGGGCATTGTTGTATTCTGCAAACTTTCAGAGGATCCTTCAATTTGTTCGATGTAATCACTTTTTGATGGGGAAACTGGTTTAAAGTAATCCTGGTTCACACCATCATTCATGTCTTCTTTAAAGGTTTGATCTGCAGGATCTGTTTTCATGGTCTTTGTGGGTTTCGTATCTGATTTTTTAAATGAAGACCTGGCAGGTGAATATTTCTTACTTTGCCCACCAAAACCCCAATTGAGACTGGCACCAAGATGAAATCCTTCTGCAGAGTTTGAACCCAGCAGAGTGTAGCCAGCTGAAGCTTTCACTGCCCAATCCCTGTCTAAATCAAACTTTAAATACAGCTCTGAATCCGTCAGATTTGGATTGATGCTGTAATAGCGTTTGCTTCCAGCATTTACCTGATTCGTGATCGAATCTCTGTCCAGGGGCTGATTCGTTTTTTCGTCGTCTTTGATAGACATCAAACCGTTTATTGCTGCACCCAAAGAAACCGAATTAAAACGAAGCTCTGTTCCGACGGTGTATAGAAATAAAGTCGATAATCCTTCGGTTCGGTAATTGATACCAGCTTTAGCAAACGGCACCAAAAAACCGAAGTCATAAGTACTTGTCACGATGGCTTTGATTTCGTTCGCTCCATCATTGATTAAAGCAGAATCAGCAGTTGCGTTGATTTTTTCTATGGCTTGTGAATACGAAACAGCGCCAGCAATTGCCCACGCATCTGACTGCCAAAGAAGATAATCTGCCCCCAGTGAAACAGAATTAACAGCAGAATTTGTTCGCGTTGATAAAATATCTTTTGACTCGGAATTACCGATTTCTACCGCCGAAAAAAGGGCCAGTTCATCTATTAAAACATAGCGCAATCCTAAGATGGACTCGATGTTTTGAAACTGATTCCCATCAGGTAAGCTGGTTTTCGAGCCATCTGCAGTGAAGTTGGCGGTTGTTTTAAAATAATCCAACGATACGTTTAAATCGACACGCCCCGAATTGTATAAGTAAGAAGTCGAATCCGCATGGACAGAAAAAGAAAAAAAAGACAGTCCGAAAGCAGTAAATAGAATAGTTAATATTTTCATAGCCTTTTAAGTGTAGCTGAGTTGAAATAAAAAAGGAGCAGCCAAAGGTCGAGATATGGATAAAAATAAAAAACCGCAAATCACAATATTTCTGACCGTATTTATTTACTTGTTGGGATTCGGGATGATTATCCCCATTATTCCAATTATTAGTACCCAGTATGGTGCGACGGCTTTACAGACTGGACTGCTATTATCTATCTATTCAGCCATGCAGTTTATGTTCTCTGCATTTTGGGGAAGATTAAGTGATAAATATGGCAGACGCCCCATATTGCTAACGTGTCTATTTGGCGAAATTTTTTCTTACATTTTTTTCGCTCTTTCTAGAAATTTAGAAATGATATTTGTAGCGCGCGCTTTGTCTGGTTTTTTTGGAGCATCTATTTCAACAGCCTCAGCTTACATTTCTGACATTACGCCGGCGAATGAACGTTCAAAAGGTATGGCTTTGATTGGAGCTGCATTTGGTTTGGGATTTCTTTTCGGACCAGCTGTTGGTGGCGGACTTACGGTGTGGGCTGAACATTTGTCGCCCGATCCTTTTTTTCGAACCAGTTTTAGTTCTTACTGGGTTTCTTTTCTGTGTTTGGTTACTTTCGTCTTTGCTTTTTTTAATCTGAAAGAAAGTTTAAATAAAGATTTAGTCGTTCCACCTAAAGTTGGGCGGCTTAAGGCAATTACAAAATATTTCTCAGAGCCTGTCATAGGCCCCTTGATTTTTGTTTTTTTTCTATCCTCGTTTGCAATGTCCACGATGGAAGCCACGCTTGTGCTTTTTATGAAAGATAAATTTGGTTGGGGTTTGACCGAAGTCAGTTTTGGTTTTGCTTACGTTGGCTTGATGATTGTTCTGACTCAAGGGTTTCTGGTACGAAAGTTAATCCCAAAATACGGAGAACGAAACATCTTGCGACTTGGATTAATATTCATGGCGATGGGCTTTTGTGGTATCGCAGCAGCTCAGTCCATTTTTGCGATGGCATTAACCCAAACTTTTTTAGCTCTTGGCGTTGGTTTTGTGAACCCATCGACTTTAGGTTCAGTGTCTTTGCTAGCAAAGTCGAATGAGCAAGGTGCTGCTTTGGGAACAACACAAAGTTTGGCATCGTTAGGACGAATAGCGGGACCTGCGCTTGGTGGTGCATTGTATGGCTCTTTGTTCATAGAATCGCCATTCATTGTTTCAGGTTTACTAATTCTAACTGGGTTATTCATCGTCATTGTGATTTTCAAACAGATTCCGATCGCTGGTTTAGAAAAAAAGATAAATGCTAAATAAAATTGGTTTTTTTCAATTAGATAATTTGATTCAAGGTCGCGTGCCTTTTCTGCTAATTAATCTAGGCCCAGAGATTTTCACTTGGTATTCTTCATTAGCGAAATTGCATTTAGAAAAAAGCCTGTTCGTAACCACTGAAGAGCAAATTCTGCCAAATTTGCAGAAACAAGACGTACCCGATCACGCGGCGATTATCTTGTTGTGCCCTGATGGGGTCAGATCTACAAAAATCTCTATAGATTTAGAAAAAAAAGGGTATACAAACGTCTATGTCATTGATGGCGGCTATCAGCAATTGATGACGGAAAGGTCCGGTTCTTGATAGCCTATCAGCCATGAAAACATTAGCTGATCGATATAATCCGCAAGACGTCGAAGACAAAGTATATAAGTGGTGGGAACAGTCAGGCTACTTCAAGGCCGAAGACAAATCAAAAAAACCTGCATTTTCAATCATTTTACCACCTCCGAATGTCACAGGCTTTTTGCATCTAGGTCATGCCTTAGATCACACGATTCAAGATTTGTTAATACGTTGGAAACGGATGAGCGGCTTCAACGCCATGTGGTTGCCAGGCACTGATCATGCAGGAATCGCAACGCAATCTGTGGTTGAAAAAGAACTAAAAAAAATCAATCTTAACAGACACACTTTAGGGCGTGAAAAATTTGTCGAAAAAATTTGGGACTGGAAGCACGAGTACGGTGACCGCATTTACAAGCAAATGCGGCGCTTAGGAGATTCTTGCGATTGGGATCGTTCGACATTTACATTGGATGAAGGCGTATCTAAAGCCGTGCGGAAAGTTTTTGTTACTTTATATAAAAAAAATTCTATTTATAAAGGCCTACGATTGGTCAACTGGAGTGGTCCTCTAGAGACTGCCATTTCAGATCTAGAAGTGGAACACAAACAAATCAAAGGGTTTATTTATCACATCAATTATCCGATCGATAACTCGAACGAATTTTTAACCATCGCAACGACCAGGCCAGAAACCATGCTTGGAGACACCGCTGTTTGCGTGCATCCTGAAGATCCTCGTTACCAGCATTTGATTGGCAAAACGGTAACAGTCCCGCTGATTAAGCGCCAAATAAAAATCATTGCAGATACATATGTTGATAAAGATTTTGGTTCTGGCGTCGTTAAAATTACTCCGGCTCATGACTTCAATGATTACAAAATCGGTAAAACACACAAATTAGAATTTATTAATATTTTGAACAAAAAATGCGAGCTCAATGAAAATGCTGGTGCATATACTGGTCTAAAAGTAGCTGAAGCCCGCAAAAAAATATTAGAAGATTTAAAAACACTCGGCTTGCTGGTCAAAGAAGAACCTCATGTAAATTCTGTTGGACATTGCTCAAGATCAGGCGCTGTCGTTGAACCATTTTTATCAGAACAGTGGTTTATGAAAATGGATCATCTGGCAGAACCTGCAAAACGTGTCGTTGAATCAGGAACGATTCGCTTTGAACCCGAATCATGGACAAAAGTTTATTTGCACTGGATGAATAATATCGAAGATTGGTGTATTTCGCGTCAGCTGTGGTGGGGGCACCGCATTCCCGCATGGCTATGTGGTGATTGCGAAAAACCAACTGTCACAGAAATCGATCCCACGACCTGCGAACATTGTGGCAGTCAAAAAATAAAACAAGATGAAGACGTGTTAGACACTTGGTTTAGTTCTGCACTGTGGCCTTTTTCAACGATGGGTTGGCCTGACGAAAGCCAACACGCATTGGAAACTCAAAAAACTTTTTATCCAACAAATTACCTAGTTACGGGTCATGATATTATCTTTTTTTGGGTTGCACGCATGATCATGATGGGCCTTGAGCATAAAAAAGATGTTCCTTTTCGCACGGTCTACATTCACGGCTTGGTCCGTGATAGCCAAGGCAGAAAAATGTCAAAATCTTTAGGAAACTCTGTCGACCCGATCGACATGATTGAAAAATATGGAGCCGATGCTTTACGCTTTACATTTTTGGCTCATCTTTACTCAGGAAAAGATTTAAAATTTAGTGAACAACGTGTTGAAGGCTATCGAAATTTCATGAACAAAATTTGGAATGCGTCTCGTTTTGTTTTGTCAAATTTACAGGATTTTAAAATTCCAAGTGAAGGTGTACTTGCAATGCCTATTGCAGATAAACTTTCTATTTTTGACCGCTGGATTATTTCAAAATTGGCTGATGTTGAAAAACAAGTGAATGATCATTTGGCTAACGAACGCTTTTCGGATGCAGCCACTGCTTTGTATCAGTTCGTCTGGAATCAGTTTTGTGACTGGTATATTGAATTCACAAAACCAATTATGACATCAGGAAAAGCCGAAGAAAAACAGGCCACTCAGTTAGTCATGGCCCAAGTGTTAAATCGAATGATTCGCTTGCTTCATCCTTTTTGTCCCTTTTTAACAGAAGAGATCTACGCCAATCTGCCTATTAAAGATAAAGCCTGCATCATCGATGTTTATCCGAATCCACTGAATGATAAAGAACTTCTTTCTTTTGCTAGTAAACAATCTGAAATTGAAATTGATATCGTTAAAGATGTGATTACAGCAATACGAAATATTCGTGGTGAAAACAGAATTAGTCCTGCGGTAAAATTGAATATTCGTCTTGGAGTCAGTCAGCCAGAAATACAAAAAATTCTAAAACATAACCAGTTCGCAATCATGACGATCGCCCGATTAGAAAAAATGGATATTGGTTCTGACGGAGACATGGTAAAATGCGCCGTCGCTCCGGTAATTGCGGGCGCAGCACAAATTAAAGTCATTATTCCGTTAGAGGGCCTTGTTGATTTCGACGAAGAAATAAAGCGTATTCAAAAGACGATTGAAAAATTAGAAAAAGACACTTCGATGCTTACGGCAAAATTAAGTAATGAAAAATTTGTACTAAATGCTGATGAAGACGTCATCGCTGCGGACCGCATACTGCTACAACAATCGGGCCAGCAAATCTTATCGCTTAAAGAGGCTTTAACGCGATTTATTTGATGTGTCAAAAAAACGACAAAGTGGTTTATTCAGCGCCCGTCCCCTATACTTTGCAAAGTAAGGGCGGGCGATGAAAGCAAATTTTTTTCTTTTAAGCATTCTGATTTCTGTCGAAGCTTTATCTGCAGATACGTCTGAACTTTGTAGAAATACTAAAGAAAATATTATTTCCTATGAAAATCAAATAACTCCCCAACCCGAAAATGGCGGCGAATTCACAGTTCTGTCATGGAATGGTCACAAATACGCAGATAAAAATTACTTCAATGATTTGAAAAAACTTTCTGAATCTGCAGATATAATGATGCTCCAAGAAGTTTTACACTCAAAAGACTGGCAGGCTGTATTTCTAAATAATCTGCCGTTTTCATTTTCGTTCTTTAAAAGCTTCTGCACCAACGAAAATCAAGCCACGGGCGTACAAAACGGAGCAAGATTTCCGTTGTTTAATAACGTGAACTTGGTTTCGCCAGATCAAGAACCTGTCACGAACACACCAAAAGTGAGCGGTGTTTCAAGAATTGATATTCCAGGCCACGGCAGCGTTTTGATCGTGAACACCCATGCATTGAATTTCAATCCTGGAAATTCTTTTGAACGCCATATTAACCAGATTGCGAATTACATTTCTACGCAGTCAGGACCTGTCATCTGGGCGGGTGATTTTAATACCTGGAATTCAAAACGACAAAAATACTTAGATCGTAAAATGAAAGATCTGGCTTTTAAAAATGTAAACCCAGTTAACGATAATCGCGCCCAAAAATTAGATCATATTTACGTGCGTGGGTTCACCGTAATCAATGCAGAGGTTTTAAAGCAAACAAGTTCTGATCACCGGCCGCTGATTGCCGTTTTGAAATTTGAGAATTAATTAGCGTACATCAAAGTATTAAGTGGTTCCATACCGCCTTAAAAAGTTCGGCATGCATAACGCGCTCAAGGGTTCGTTGGTTGACTTCTGATTGTACACAATCAGAAGTACCGTTCGAAATACCAGATAACTTTAAAATATGAAGTCTTTAGAGAACGGAGTGAAGCACGTTACAGGCACTGACAGTTTGAAGTTGTTAAATCTGTTTCGGTGCAACTAAAAGTTTTTTCACCTTTTGATAATGAAAAGGATTGCAGCTTGCCACTGCGCTCGACCAAAACAAGCTCTTCACCCTCTTGATAATAAACTCGGCCGCCTTTTTCTTCCAAGGTCTCTTGTCCGTCTGCTTTTAAGGAATTCAAAAATTCTTCGCTGGGATCAGTTGCCATTTCAGTGCTTAAAGGTTGCATCTCGGGCATGCCTTGATCGTTAATTTTGTACAGCTGTGCGCGCTTGATTGGGTTTCCAGCGTCCTGATACTCAACTTCTGTGCGGATACGTTTCATTGTGCCATCCGCGTATTTTAAATCTGTTTGCGTCCAGTCATCCATGCGAACGACGATTTCGCCCAAACCTGGTTTAAGACTTGTCATTAAGTTTTCAAACGATGGAACTAGGCGCTCTGATTCAGCCGCTGTCGAAAACCCCAAGCAGACACCCATTTGTTTTAAGTTGGCTGAAAAATTTGTTTCAATTTCTTCAGCTTGTTCTGCACTTATGTTCTGAGCTGTTTTTTCTTTGATAGATTTTGAATCAGCTGCCTGTTTCTCGATGATTTGATCTGAACCAGTTGCTAAGTTGGCAACCTGCGTGTTTTCAACTTCTGCTGCTGCATCTGCAAGCTGCAACGGATTTTCACTACGATCCTTAAAAAAGAAAAACGCCATGGTTAGCAAAGTGATTGTTATCGCCAGTAAGTATTTAGCTCTCATAGATTACGACCTTACTTGATAAGACCGATCTCTCGCAATCTTTGCATTAAGAATTCATGAGCTGTGATATCAGCGTATTTTGCACCCGTACCACGGCACGAAGGCAAACATGTTAACAAAGACTCGGGGTGCGGGTGCATAAAAAACGGCATTGAATATCTGGACATGTTCTTTCCATCCTGCGGATTGATCACTCGGTGAGTTGTCGAAGGTATCAGATCATTCGTTATTCGCGCTAACATGTCACCAGCATCAACAATCAATGTCCCATAGTCACTGGTGATGTCCAGCCAAGTGCCGTCACGATCTTGCAACTGTAAGCCAGATGTCGTTGCTGCCGGAAGAATAGTAATAAAATTGATGTCTTCATGGGCTGCCGCGCGCACGCACCGTGGATCCACACCCTGCGGAATTGGCGGATAATGTAAAAGTCTAAGAATTGAATTTCCTTCAACCACCATTTTTTTAAAAAAATCTTTTTCGACTTCCAACGGATAGGAAAGGGCTTCCATCATCTGAATGCCCGCTAATTCCAGCTGTTTAAATAATTTTTCAAACACAGGTCTAAATTCAGGGACCGAGTCATCTGGCCAAATATTTTTCGGATAATATTTTGAAAACATATGTCCATCTGGAACTTCTCGGCCTACGTGCCAAAATTCTTTTAAATCTTTGACCGGAGAATCTTTGGCGTGCTCTTTACCAAACGGAGTGTAACCTCGCTGACCGCCGCCCAGCTCTGAAACATAAGAAAGTTTTTTCTTTTCTGGCTGCGCATAAAATTTTTCTAATACCTGATACGCTTTATTCAGCAGTGATGGAGCTACGTCATGATCTTTTAAAATAATGAATCCGTAATCTTTCATACCGTGAAACAGCTGTTCGATGAACTTCACTTTATCTGCTTCAGAACCATGAGTGTAAGAGCCCAAACTTAAAGTTGGAACTTGACGTAACGTGGATTCAGCTTTGTTTGTGTTCGTTTGCATCGAAAACTCCCTTTTGGCTTTGCCGTTTCGTGACCTTATTAATTAATCACATTTAATCCCATTTCGCCAGATGGTAACGACTACAGAAAAAACAACTTACCATGCTAAAAAAGAATATTAAAAACCACAGCTTCGCTTTGTGATAAAAACTCAAAATGAATATCGCCGTCGTACAACCTAAAAGCATGTTTATTTCGATATGGAGATGATTCCGATTCGAAACCCTTGTAAACCAACGGCCTTGGATCTTGTTTTACGATCTGTTCGATCACTTCACGAAGCTCGATCCGTTGAACTTTTTCCGACCATTTTTCTAGTGCTGATAATGCCTGATCGGTAAAACGAACATGAACGTCTCTTTTTTCGACAGTGGCCATCCACCCAGCTCGTGCCGCAGGAATACTTTCGAAGGCGGGTAAATACGGTTTTACATCTAAAATGGGCGTGCCATCAGCTAGGTCAACTCCGGCTAAAACCAAAATATCATTTCTAATTTCAACTAGCTCCACCAAAGATAAACCAATCGGATTTGGTCGATGCGGAGATCTCGTTGCAAAAACACCGATGCTTTCACCACCAAGGCGTGGTGGATGAATTTTCGCATGATATTTTGTTGACGTATTTAAATGAAATACAAATTGCAGCCAGACGTGCGAATAACCTTCTAAGCCCTGAAGTGCTAGCTCTGGTTGCAAATCAGCGCGCAGTTTTAATTCTGAATAAACTTTTTTGACAATGCCCGATTGACGGGGAATTCCAAATTTGTCGGGGTAACACGAACTTAATATTCCGATTGGCTTAAATGAATAAATTTGGTCCAAGTAAAAAACCCCTCAATCCGCACAGGTCTAAACCTTATCATATACGCGAGCGGATCAAGAAATGTCTAACATCTTTTAGAAGTTACCTGATTTAGCAGCTAGACCATCACGGTCTAAAATAATGATTTCTTTCCCGTTTAAATCGATCAATCCCTCAGCTTTAAATTCCGTCAGATGCCTTGATAAAGATTCATTGATCGTACTAGCCAGCTGAGCGAATTCGTTTCGTGTTAATTTTAAATTCAGTGATGTTCCACCGCGCGGAGATGGTACTCCAAATCGGTCACTCAAGACGACCAGCTGATAAGCAATACGCTCTTGCACCGAAGCCAAATAATGCAACTGGCTTGTGATCTCGTAAGACTTAATGTCTGAAACGGCTTGCTCCAAAACAGCTTTCACAATGGGGTGGCTGACAGCTAAAAGTTTCGTGACCGATTCACGCGCGTAAATCCACACGGTTGTTTTTCGTACAGCTTTTGCGAAGGCCTGGTTGGGTTGACCGAAAACCAGGGACTTGTAACCGAAAACTTCTCCGGGCGATACCAGCTTAGTCACGTATTCCGGTGAAGTCGTGCGTCCGCGGTTGCGGTCACGATGAACGAAAAGCTTCACGCAACCGGACTTCATCAGATAAAGACCCTTCGGAGCGTCTCCTTCTTTAAACAGCGTTTCCCCTTCTTCAAAAGAAACAACCTCGTAGGGAAGCTCTTGAAGTGAAAAACGATTTGCGTTGTTTGAGTCTGTATCTTCGATCTCGAAATTATTTCCTGCTGCTAATTTCACAGTCTCTGTTGGGTTCGACATATTGACACCTTTCTTGGTTTGCATAGGCCTATCCGTAGGCGGGCTGGTTTGTGAGAGGTATGTTTCCGT
>JAYTPC010000011.1:0-1869 GCA_043747425.1 Bdellovibrionales bacterium | reverse complement strand
CAAATAGATTACACTTTCAAACTTAAAACGAAAGTATCATTGAGTTCAGGCAAAACAAAACGTCTGCTTTCTAACTCAACTCTACTCAAATGAAAGTAGCTGCGCAAGCGTAAAACTCTCCGCACGACAATTAATTGCGCGATATCAGCACTAATCAATTACACAATCACACAAAATCCCCAAATAAATTTTTTGACTGAACACTTTGATTTTCGTAACTTATCGTCACAAAATGAAAGTCTTAACTCTCATTCAAAAAGCCTAAAATAATTTTGTATCTATCATTTTCAAAGCCCTCATTTCTACTCCAAACGATCTTATCTCTTTTCCTTCAAAACTCACGGAAAACACAGCACTCTTTTTCACTACTACAAAAAGACATTTTCATAATTTAAGACACCAATTAAAGTTTAACCTAACGCAGTTGCGCATTAGGAGCCTGCCTTAAGGCACCGCTCGTCGCTTTAGGCCACTCAAGACTCTTACTCGAAAAAACTATACTCACTAACCTGAACCTAAAGCGAAGATACCACCAACTTCATACAAAACAAAGTATTTGTTCTTCTAATCTAATCATATACAAATCAAAAGCACTTCCACAAGTATGAAAAGATTTGCATGAGAACCAACCGCGCAATTACCGACACTACTACTACACGTCAACAGCATAATCGCACGAAAGTCCCAAGCAAATCTTTTGATCAACATGCTTTGAGTTTCGTGACCCGTCGTCACAAAATAAAAATCTCAGCTCTCATCCAAAAAAACTAAAAATGATCTCGTCTTCACCGTCTTATAGGTTCTACTCTCTATTCGCAAGTTAAATAACCCTGCTTTTTTCCTTCGCAACGCATCGAAACTACAATATTTTCTTGCCACAACAAAGAAATACTTCCATGACTTAAGATACCAATTGAAACTTGATTTAACACGTTGCGTTATAACATAAAGAAAGGCAAACCAAAAGGAGTACTATTCACCGTTCAAAACTTTTATTCGAATAGATTACACTTTCAAACTTAAAACGAAATGTACCATCTATTTCAGACAAAACTAGATCTGCTTTTCGACTCAACTCTACGCAGATAAAAGTAGCTGCGCAGGTGTGGAAAACTCTCTGCACGACAATTAAATGCGCAACACCGGCACGCACTACATCAACTACATAATTGTATAAAATCCCCAAACAAATTTTTCAACTAAACACTTTGATTTTCGTGGCTTATCGTCACAAAATGAAAGTCTTAACTCTCATTCAAAAAACCTAACATAATTTCGTCTCTATCGTTTTCAAAATTTTCAACCCTACCCCAAACGCTCTTGTCTCTTTTTCTTCACAACTCATCGAAGCCACTGCATCCTTCTTTACCGCCAACAGAAGGACATTTCCATAACTTAAAAACACCAACTAAAGTTTAACTTAACGCACATTGCATTAAAAGAGCCTTAAAAGCACCGCTCGTCGCTTTATGCCACTCAAAACTTTTATTCGAAAAAGCTACATACACAAACCTAAAGCGAAAATATCACCAAATCCATACAAAACGAATTCTTTGTTCTTTTAATCTAATCATATACAAATAAAAAGCACCTGCACAACTATAGAAAAATTTGCATGAAAACTAATCGCGCAATTATCAATATTACTACTGCCACGCGTCAACAGCATAATCACACGAAAGTTCCAAGCAAATCTTTCAACTAACACGCTTTGAGTTTCGTGACCCGCCGGTCACAAAATAAAAATCTCAATTCTTATCCAAAAAAGATCTTGTTTTCATCATCTTCTAAGTTCTCCTCTCTATCCGCAGGTCAAACAATCCTGTTTCTTTTCTTTCCCAACGCCTTTAAACTATAATATTTTTCACC
>JAYTPC010000010.1:0-77151 GCA_043747425.1 Bdellovibrionales bacterium | reverse complement strand
GGGATCTTTACCTTTTAAAGTTGGAAGCAACAAGTCATAAAGAGTAGGCAATAGCCGTTTTTTTCGTAAAAATAAGTTTGTCGAGAACTCTAACTTTATGAAAGGAAAACAGCCATGCCTAAGATGGATTTAACACCATTTTTACCGTCAGAGAAATTAAAATTTATTGATTCCATGAAATTTAAACGTGGAAACCTTTGGCTAGCAGAAACAAAGCCCACTCGAAAGGAACCTTGCCCGCGGTGCGGTGAAATTTGTTCGCAGTTCTATGGCAAAGCAAAGACCAGGCTTCGCGATGAACCGTTACGGTCTGAAGCGCTTTATATTGAAATCATAAAACAACGATATTTTTGCAAAATTTGTAAAAAGCCATTTGTTGAAAGAATCGATGGGTTTAAGAAAAATCAACGAAGCACGGGACGCTTTGAAAAGTTTATTGCCGAGATGAGTGAGAAGTTCAGTAACATTAGTGAGGTTCAAAAGAGATATCATTGTTCATCAAGTTTTACGTATCGGGTATTTTATAAATACCAAGCGATTAAATTAAAAGAAAAAATAAATTACGGTTGGCCAAGTGTAATCGGAATCGATGAGCACTTTTTTAGTCGCAGGCGTGGGTTTACGGAGTACGTGACGGTCATTACGGATATGAATAAACGGCGCTTGTATGAGATGGTGGACGGTAAAGATACAAAGAGTTTAATTAATCAGTTAAGACATCTTGAGGGAAGAGAAAATGTAAAGTTAGTGGCGATGGATATGTCATCGACTTACAAAAAATTTGTGCGTGAGTTTTTTCCAAATGCGATGATTGTAGCTGATAAGTTCCATGTTTTAAGGTTACTGACGCCAACGATTATGAAGATGCAAAAAGAAATCCACGGTCACCGGCAAGAATTAATACTAAAAAAATTAGTTTTAAAAAACCGCGTGAAGATGGATTATTTTTTGCGTTGTGATGTGGATCGATATTTAAAACAACATCCAGAACTAGATCTCATTTACCGAGCCAAAGAAAGGCTCTATGAATTTTACCGCACAAAGGGCCTTGTGCGGGCGGTGCACAGTTTTTATAAGTATATAAACCAATTAAAGGGTACTGGTCACAAAGCTTTACTAAAGCTCGCAAAAACAATGGAAAGGCGGAAAAAAGAGATTTTACTTTATTTTGAAACTGGGTTAACAAACGCAAGAACTGAGGCTTTTAATAGAACAGCAAAGCTCGTACAGAGAAGGGCTTGCGGATATAGAAGCTTTAAAAATTATCGATTAAGAACGCTAAATGCCTGTTCCTAAATGATTTTTTTGATTTACCAACGATTAAAAAAGAAGAGCCCAATCATTTGGAGGTGGGTGAGGGCTTCGCACCCCCGTAACAGCTTTTGCAGAGCCGTGCCTAACTCCTCGGCCAACCCACCATCTAACAACTGCTTAAGCTAAAAGAGACCCCCTTTAAAGTCAACTCATGCCCCTTTCTAATAGCCGAAAAGGCTTTATGACCCACTCCTCTGCTTTATCGAAGTCGCTGATTGTTATTTTTATTTCGCTAGAAGTTTCAGCAGCGCGATCAAGCGCGTAAATCTGTGCGACTTGAGTCAAATAATTCATCCTTCTGCCAGAAATTTCTGAATACAAATCCATGAAGTAGCGATCTTTTAAAATTTGTTGATTTACCGACTGAGTAGCTAAATTTCGGACCTTCTCTACCCGTTTTAATATTTCTAAACCAGAAATATTGCGCACAATTTTAAGTTCGCTGAACATAATTAAACCAAAGCGATCTACAAACGGACCACTTAGTTTTTCTAATGTCTTCGTGCACCGAAGGCGTGAGTAGCGACACGAAAGATCTTTTTTTAGCGGTGTCCACTTTCCACACGGGCATAAATTCGTGGTGGCGATCACCTGAAACTGACAGGTAAATTCACGCTCTGATGGCCCACGCACCAATCGTAATTTTTCACCAACCATGGGACCACGTAAGGCTTCAAGTATTTGTGGATCAAATTGCAAAAGTTCATCTAACACCAATAACCCATTTTCCACGCGCTCGATTTCGCCCTGGTACAAATTTGCGCCGCCACCTAAGAAAGCACCCGAAGTGATCGATTGGTGTGGCATTACCAGCGGGCGCCAATTGTGTTTCCACTGACCGGGTACATCGTCTGAAGGTTCTGGCATTAATCCCAATAGCGCTTTTGCTAAAGTGGTTTTCCCGGCACCAGCATCACCCGCCAATAAGCCGTGAAGCCCCGACGTCGCTGACAAAAATAAAAACTCAGCTTCTTTCTGGGAAAATTTTTTTTCGAGATCTGCTAGCGGTCTTTTGAAAAATGGACTGCCGTCTGTGTTTGGATAAATGACATCTAGATCTTTTAGGGTATATATTCGGTGAAAATGATTCTGACTTTCTTTCGACCACCCAGTTAATATGTCTGCTGATTTCGGTTTCACAAAATGCGGACGTAAATCAGTTGGTTCATAGACACCACCGTCTAAACCAAGTTCTCCGTAAATAATCCAATCTGAGTTGATTAATTCTTTATGAATTTGCTGACTTTTAATTAATATACCAAGCGCAACAGCAAGCTCTACTCCGCGCGAACTTTTTCTTAAATGACTTGGTTTTATGTTCACGATCATTTGCTGGGTCAGTGGAAATTTATAACCACTGCTTTTTAAGGCTGATTTTATTCTGTAAAAGCTTTCTTTAATCAAGCGATCCGGAAGTCCTAAAAAATGAATCTGTGGAATTCCTGGAATAAATTCAATCTCTACATCGGCAATTTCTAAGCGCGGCCCGTTTTGTATCAGTGATTTTAATTTCATAAAATCAACGAATGCAAAGCCTAGCCCGCTTTCGGTTGTTCGAAGCACTTAGGATGAAATACTAGGGCTTTCGGTTTTCGGATTTAAACGGAGTGGTCTTTCATTTTTGCTAACGGATGGTGATCTTCGACGGCCTTTGCTGCAGTGCTGGTTGATACAGATGTGTAAACTTGCGTTGTTTGAATACTAGCATGTCCCAGTAAAAGCTGAATGGACCGCAGATCAGCTCCGCCCTCTAATAACGCCGTTGCACAGCCATGACGAAACTGATGCGGATGAATCGGTTCGTCGAAACCCGCTTTTGCAGACCAAGCTGCCAACCAACGCCATATGTCCACACGTGAAGGCCTGTGCCCGCGGTCGTTTAATAATAATGAAGATCCGGGAACAGCTTTTTCAGCCAGTATAGGATACGATTTTTTTAAATAGACATCCAGAGCTAAATACAAAGCTTCTGTTAGCGGAATCAAACGCTCTTTTTTTCCTTTTCCTAAAACCTTCACCCATTTTTCTGTCGCAGAAAAATCATGCATATTAAGCTCTGTCAGTTCGCTGACTCTGCAACCCAAACCGTATAAAAATAATAATGTCAGACGATTACGAATTGTTTTGGCTTCATCTTTTACAACTTCCGAAGCTATAAAAAGCTTTTGAAAATCTTCCGTCGATATTGCCTTTGGCAAAGAAGCTTTTACTTTAGGTGGCCGTAAATCTCTAAGTTCTGGAGATTTAACACCGTGGGTTTCACAAAATTTCAAATACGTTCGAACGCTGCTGATCACTCGAGCTTGTGATCTGGTAGATAATTTTTCAACTTTCATAAAATCGAAAAATTCGATCATACGATCTGATTTCTTTCTAAATTTAGCATATAATTCTATATCACGGCGATAAGCCATGATCGTGTTCATTGATCGACCGCGCACATGTTGTAAATCATCAAAGAATTCTATCCAAAGTGGTAAATTCATGTTGTCCATCTCGTTTGTTAATTTAATTTGAATTGATTTCTTTTAAATTTGCAATCTATTAATCTCTATAATACTCCAAAAATAAAAAATCCCAACTTCTTAGATTGGGATTTTTTTTGAATTTTTTGTAAGTGAAACAATATCTAATTAATAAATATCGACTGAGAACATTGATTCCCGTTGATGGATTCAATAAATAAGTCTCCGTTAATTCTGCCGATTGGTGCAACTTCAGACCAAAGAACACCTGAAGTGCCACTTGGCTTTGGTGAAGAAACACGGCCTTGGGTTAATATTAAAAATAAAGTCGCAGGTCCAACTGCTTGCATACGCAAATTAGAAACCGTCGCCGAATACCACTGACCCTGCGCAATTGTTCCTAATTGATAGCTTCCGGCAGGAATCTGACAATATCCCAAATTCAATGGCTGAGTTACAGATAAAATTCCTGAAGCACTCACCGGACCGTTGTAAGAAATAATTGGTGAAATTCCACTGTAGTTCGTATTGTAACCCGTTGGGTATGGATTATATGGATTGTACTGTTGTGTTTGTTGCGGCTGAGCAAATCCAGCTTGGCTTTGGAATGTCCAATTTAAAGTGAAACTAGGTGTTGCGCTATTAAAACTGATATATTCCGAAAATGCCTGAAATAAATTTTGGCAATTCGCACATTGCTGACCAATGGGGTTGTAAACCGGAGGACTTTGCCGGTCCGAGTTCTTGCTGCCGCAAGCTGCAAGAGTTGTTATCACCGAGAACACCAACACAAGGCTCGAGTATTTGATTATGTTAAATGTTTTCATATTTTCTCCTTCAATTCTTCTCTGGTTATTTTTTTCTTTTTAATAATTATTGTATGTTAAAAGCAGCCTTCGTATTCAATCCGGTAAATGTTCCTAGTTTTTTATAACCAGCATCAACACCAGGATTTAATCCGCATTTCGTTTGTACAACATTAGATCTGCAGTCGTAAGGTCCGATGTATGTGAACCAGCAAGCGCGTAATGAAGAATGCTGCGCCATCGTACCTGTCGTATTGCCACCAACATAAGGATTGCTTTGCACTAAAAAGTTTTTAAAATAAACTGCACCTTTGTAAGTTGTAGATAGTGGTTCACCATCGCTGCCGCCAGTTGACGATGTGATTGTTTCTGGTTCCAGAACAACTGCTATGGCGCCATACTGATCTTCGAAAAAACCTGAGAACGCCAATTTGTTTTCAAAATTAAACCAGTAGTTAAAATTAGATTCTAAAATTCCGTTGTCGTACATTTTACTGATGGATTGATTACGACCCATTCCTGATCTAAAAACCCCGTCATACTGAATGCCGTTATCAAAGTAAGAAATCGAAACAGAACCGCCATATTTGCCAGCTTCAGCTTGTGCTAAATTCATATTGATTTTAAAATTTGTTGGAGCATTTAACGGATGAGTTGCAACATACTCGGTCATCGTTTGCATACTAACCGGAACAAAATTTGCCGTTGATCCTTGTGAAAATATCGGAGTCCCAGATCCAGCTACCACTGGAGCAGAGGGATCTATTATGACAGCTCCTGGAACCACAACCGCAGGCGGATTAGCTTGCGAACTTGTCTTCGCGCAACCAGCACCCATCAAACCTAGAGATAGGGTCAGCATGATAAGTTTTGTTGTTTTCATAAACCATCCTTTATCAGTCTCATAAAAATAACGAGATCTGTATTAAATGGTAATGCTAACTCTGTGCCCAGAATATCGTTAACAGTAACTCATCAAAAAGACTTAGGATTTTAAGAAACTGTACCCGTTTGGTGCATAGCTATTTTGTAGACAGTCGCACCTTGCGACAAAAAACGCCGACAGGCTTCTCAGTATGACACAACGAAGACAACTAATTAAACACCAGATCGGCCATAAAGCTTTTAGATAATTTGATCTTATTCTCGGACAATTGCGCATTCGGGTAATAATGACCAAGAATTTGGTCGTAACTTCGCCCTAGCTGAGCCTGAGCTAACGCTCCCCACTGACATAAACCCGCGCCATGACCAAATCCTTTTCCTTTGAAAAAAATTTCATGAGCTGTCTGAACGAACTGCAGAGGTGAATTTTTTATTTCACCAAAGCCAAAAATTTGTCGAATTTTTTGCACTGTTAAAACATTTTCTAAAACTCGAAAAGACTGTATACGTCCTTTAAAAATTTCATCAATAACAAGTGTGTCTGCGTCTGGAATTTTAGAATGGAACGCTTCTTTTGAAATCGTAAAAACCCATTCGTTTGATTTTCTGTTTTCACACCATGTGTCCACGGCCGTTCCTGAATCTATGGCACCGGCCCAAACTTTCGAAGCAGGAATCGTCTGCCCACCACAATCAGCATGATAAAAAGCTTTTAATATCTTATTTTTCCTATCCTTAAGCACAACTTGGTCGGTTAAAAAGACAGCCAGTTTCGCTTTTTCAGAATCGGTAATAGCAAAAACTTGATCCATTTGATTTGCATCTAAATGATAGGACTTGTTTTGACGTTCATTGATTTTTGCAATGGCGAAGGATCTGGCGACGATGGCCTGTGCCTTCAAGGCCTCCATCGGCCAATGCAGTGGCATTTCCTTCGAAACAACACCTGCAAGATAAGAATCAAAATCAAATATGGAAATAATATCAAATTTATCATCCGTTTTTTTTATAATGAAATTCTTTGCTGCTAATTTCTTCTGATTAAAAACCAGATTTATTCCAGTTAAACTCCAAATAGAATCTGAAACAGCTTTTACTCGTGCGTTAGACACAACTGGAAATACGGACAAGTTGGCAAACATTCTAAGCCGAACAATTTGCTCTTCGGCTGAAACTAAATGCAAAAATCCAAAAAAAGTAATTAGGATGACAATGAACTTCATCCAAGAATTATCGTCGACTGCTAGCTATTGTACTAGGAAGAGTTTACCCACACTGTGCTGATCCAATCGGAAGTCTAGTTAATTTATCGGCATTCTGCTTTAAATGAGCAAATGTCATTACTTTAAGAGCATCAGAAAATCTTGCATGTCAGCCCAGGCTTTTTTCTTGTGCTGAGCATTTTTTAAAAGCGATCTTGGTGAAAGGGTGTATACCGCATCGCTCGAATTTTTTTCACTTTCAGTAACATAATCAACCAGCTTTAAAAAATACTGGGCTGAATACTGGTTTAAATTTTTACTGTCGACAATGCTCAAGTCAGTCTGTTCCAGCTTCAAAGCTGTAACCATTTTATGAAGCAGCGCATTTTCTTCTGGGTTGTAAGTATCTAAATCACTAACCACGATTAATATTTTCTTGGAGACAAGGTCTTTCGAAATAAAAAAAAGATGTTTTATTCCTAAAACATCTTTTACATAATCTAAGTAGTTCTTTACTGAATTAGAAATCACGCTCTTTTATACTTGAATTTTTAAAAGTTTTCTATCTTTTTAATTTTGTTGTCTTTTGGTTCATGCCCCATATCAAAAGTTGGCTTTTTCATAGGTATGACATTTTTTAGATGAGAATCTGTAGTGCGCTTAGCTGCTTTTCCTGGACTGGCCGTAGCGACTTGATTTCGGTTTAAACCACCCATTACAAATTTTTCCATCGATGAGACAACTTGTAACACCCTATTAGATTGCTCTTGCGTATCCGTCGCAGCTCTGGAAACTTTTTCGGCAGCAGCAGCATTGTCCTGAGAAGCAGAATCTAGCTGAATCATTGCCTGATTGATTTGTTTTAAACCTGAGGTTTGTTCCTGGCTGGCCTGTGCGATTTGCCCACTCAGTTCAGTCACTTGTTTTACTTGCTCAAAAATTTGATTCAGTGACTTATTGCATTCTGCAGCAATATCACTGCCGCGCTCAACTTTACCCAAACTTTCTCTGATCATAGCGTTAATTTCTTTTGCTGAAGTCGAGCTTCGCTGTGCTAAAGATCTAACAGCATCAGCAACAACAGCAAAACCTTTCCCCTGCTCACCGGCTCTGGCAGCTTCGACGGCAGCATTCAAAGCTAATAAATTTGTTTGAAAAGAAATATCGTCGATGACATTCACGATATCTTCCATTTTTTTAGAATCTTCTTTAATTTCTTCCATTGCGTGGGTTAATGACGAAATGTTTTGTTCACCCTCTTCAGCAATTTTTTTGGTTGATTCCGATACAGAATAGACTTTCTTCGAGTTTTCTGTGTTCAGATTAATCATGCTTGAAAGTTCTTCTAAAGATGCAACTGTTTCCTCAAGCGAACCGGCGGTTTCTGTTGCATTTGCTGATAGCTGACCGTTTGAGTCTGATAAACGCTGTGTCAATGCTTTCACTGACGCTGCGGCCTCGTTTAAATTCCAGGCGTATTTTTTCAGATCTGAAGTAATTTTCCGAATCATCAAGAATGAAGCGGCGCAACCACCTAATATTCCAACCAATGTTAAAAGCGAAAACAATGTCAGTGCCTGCGAACCACCCCAGAGTGTTGCTTTTAATGCTTCATCTGCTTTATCAAAAAGAACATTTGATATGTGATAACCATAAACACTGGTTGCAATCGTTGCAGCAATTAATATACCCATCGAGGCCCACAAATGATTTGATAAATTCCATTTTTTCACGATTCAACTCCAATATTTTAACAAACGTTTAATAAAAGTAAAACTACGCACTCTGCTTGTATGCGGTCAGTGCTGCAGCGGAAACAGAAGCGTAGATTCGGTCCACATTAATAATGAATACTAAATCTTCATTTAATTTAAATACATTTTCAATAAAGCCCTCTTTTTGTAAAGTGGACGTTAAAGTATTTTCCTGGTCAAATTTAACTTTGGAACAATCTACAACATCGTAAACAGCGTCTACTAAGCAAGCGATTTGACCCTTCGTAGCGTTAATAAAAATGTAGCACTGCTCTTTTGTTTTTTCTTGGTTGTCTTGATTAAATAAGATTCGCAGGTCAATGACTGGTATAATTTGACCACGTAAATTCATCATTCCTAATAAATGCTTTTCAGAAAGTGGTACACGAGTAATTTTTGGTGCTTGTTCGATACCCGTCACACAGTGCACGTCCAGACAGAAGCTTTCCGGACCGACTTTAAATGTTAGAATCTGGTTCATAGTAAAATCTCCAATTAATTATTTGTCGGTTTTCGATCGTGAAAGCTAAAGTCCGTTTATATCAATTCGCTTGTTCACACGCAGACCTGGACTATAATCCTGAAAACCTACTAAAAAAATGAAATTCAGGACTTTAAGAATCGAACAAAGTTACCGAAATTCTTAACATGTCTGATGATCAATTTTATAAAGAATTACAAGGTGACTTTTACAAAGAATCTCTTGATTTGATCGAGCGCTTTGAATCTGTGTTGCTGAATAACGATATTATAAATAACGAAAATGTGAATGAGCTTTTTCGAATTGCTCATACGATCAAAGGTGGTTCAGCTGCCGTTGGTTTACTTGAAATATCAACATACACACATAAAGTTGAAGATTTTTTATCACAATACAAAAACAAATGTGAATTATTCACAAAAAAAACAGTTTCATTGTTTCTGGAATTCAGTGATTTACTTCGTACAGAATTCATTGCGCAGCTGTCTGACATTCCGTCAGAATGGGATCCGGCTGGTCACTTAGAAAGATTGAGAAACTTTTCTGATGATGGAGTCGATCCGAATGCTCCGAATAGTTTCGAAGCCGTTCAAAAAATGGTCTTTTCTGATGTGTCAGAACGAAAACCAGATCCGAAGCCTGACACCACAGAGGCAGCATCAACAACAAAAATTAAAAAACAAAGTATACAGGTCAAAGTTGATAACGACCGTCTCGACAGTATTTTTAATACGATCGGTGAAGTCGTCGTTATGAAAAATCAAATGAAAGAACACTTATTACGGAACCTGAACGATTCGGCTTCGGTCACCTTATCTGAAAGCTTAGATTTTATAATTAAAGATCTTTATGACAAGGCTTTAGGACTAAGACTTACGTCCATTCAGCCAATGCTTCAAAAACTTCAAAGAACTTTAAGAGATCTGTCTTTGCAGTTAAAAAAAGACGTTCAAGTTATCATCACGGGTGAAGAAACAGAAATTGACCGAACTCTTTTTGATTCGCTCAGCGAACCTTTAATCCATTTGGTACGAAATGCTGTTGATCATGGCATCGAATCTAATGAAGAACGTCTTGAAAACGATAAGCTCGAAAAGGCTCTCATTCAAATTAAGGCCTATTACCTTTCAGGCCAGGTTGTTATTGAAATTTCTGACAACGGCCGTGGAATTGATCAAGAAAAAGTCTTTTTCAAATGTAAAATGAAGGAACTCATTCCGGAAACTGCAAAGATTACAGATTACACCGAAGAACAATTGCATAACTTTATTTTGCTTCCAGGTTTTTCTACAGCCGAAAAAGTGACTGATGTGTCTGGCCGTGGTGTGGGGCTTGATGTCGTAAAAACCACCGTTGAGAAGATGATGGGTAAAATGACGATCAAAAGTACCAAAGGCGCAGGAACTACTTTCTTTTTATTCTTGCCGATGACGACTTCGCTAATTGATGGAATTGTTTTTGAAGTTAACCAATCAAAATTTATTGTTCCAATCAGCGGAATTAAATCAATTATTCGAATTTCAAAAGATGTTTTGACCTATGCACCAGGCGGAGAAATATTTTTAAACCACTTAGAAAAACCCATACAGGTGATCAATTTGAATCGCTATCTAACTAGCGAGACCAAATTTACAGAAAAAGACAATTACGTCGCAGTTATTTCAGAAATTCAAGGACAGCAAACTGCATTTCTATTTGATGAAGTCAAAAATCAAGCTCAAGCTGTTGTCAAACCCCTATCAGAAGTCCAAAAACGACCTGAATTTATTGGTGCGGCGGTACTTGGCGATGGTTTTACTTACTTGATTTTGGACTTAACAAGCATCCAGTTAAAGAATCTAGAAAAAAGAAACACTGTTGAAAATAATTTTTACACGAGTAAAGAACACGCTGCATGAGCTCGAATGCATTTAAACTTGTTAGCTTCGAACTTGAAGAAGTTAATAAGGCTCAGTTTGATTTTTTTTCTAAGCTGCTACTGGTATATTCAGGCATTCATCTTATTGAAAACGACAAAAACTACTCGCTGTTAAACAATCGCCTTAGAAAAGTACTGCGTCTACATGCCTTAGAAAATTTCGCAGCTCTGAAAGCACTGCTCGAAAAAAATCCAAGTGAGAAATTAAAAGACGATTTTATCAGCTGCATGACAACCAACAAAACAGAATTTTACCGCGAAAAAGACCACTTCTCGCAGCTTCCCGAACTGCTAAAAGAAAGACTTGAACAAAAAAACCCCGTTTATATTTGGTCTTCTGCATGCAGCACCGGCCAAGAGCCCTACACGTTAGCAATGCACTTTCATGAAAACTATAAGAAAGAAGACTTCGAAAAAATTAAAATCTTAGCAACAGATATAGATCCTGACGTGCTAAAAACAGCGACTGATGCCTATTACCAAGAGGCCCAGCTTGACGGTCTTAGCCCCTCTCAAATTAATAATTACTTTGACTCACTTGCAAATCTTTACACGTTAAAAGATTTCATAAAAGATAAAGTCCACTTTTCAAGATTGAATCTTTTCAGTTTTCCGTTCCCCATTCAGAAAAAATTCGATGTCATTTTTTGCCGAAATGTTTTGATTTATTTTAAGCCCGAAGATCGCCAGAAAGCATGCGAGAATTTAGTCCATTATCTAAATGTTGGTGGTTACCTTGTACTAGGTTTATCTGAAGCTGGCAGTGTCCAACTGAAAGATTTCAAAAGTCTTGGGAATTCGACTTACAGGAAAATAAAATGAATACTTACAAAATCAAAATACTCGTTGTTGATGATTCTGTGATCATTCAAAAATTGCTGACAAAGTTTTTGGGTCAGCAGCCTGATTTTGAAGTTGTTGGAGTCTGTGCTGACCCGTTTGAAGCCAGTCAGTTTTTAAGTGAAAATAAAGTCGACTGTATGATCTTAGATCTAGAAATGCCAAAAATGGACGGTGTGACATTTCTAAAAAAAGTAACCGAAAGTTGTTCAGTCAGAACAATAATCCTATCTGGCTTGATCGAATCTGATACAAGTTTGAAAGCAAAACTGGTAGCCATCGGAGCTTTTGATGCATTTGCGAAACCCAGTGGTTCAGCTACTAATTTCTTTCCGGTACTAAATACGGCCATACGGAATTCATGCAAAGATATTTTTCCGGTGACAGCAGTAACTAAGACTGAAAAGCACAACATCAAAGACCTTATTTTCATTGCATCCAGCACCGGTGGCACTGACGGAGTCAGAAAAATCGTTCAAGCCTTGGGGCCGAACCCACCCACAGTTATTATTGTTCAGCATATGGCAGCCGCATTTACCAAAAAATTTGCGGTGTCCCTAAATCTTGTTGCACAATTTGAAATCGAAGAAGTTTGTGACCACTCGCTTTTAGAAGATCATAAAGGGTATGTCGCAGCAGGAAATTATCATGTCCGTATATTGGCGCATAAAAATAGCACTTATTCTTTAGAATTAAATCAAGAGCCACCTGTTCATGCGGTCAGACCAGCTGCAGATCACACTTTTCTGAACGTTCCAGCAGCCTTAATAAAAAATTCTACCGTTATCGTTCTTACAGGTATGGGAAAAGACGGCGCAATGGGACTAGCACATCTGAAAAAAAATGGGGCAAAAACTATTGCTGAAAGTGAAAAATCAGCCGTCGTTTTTGGAATGCCTAAGGCTGCAATCGAAACTGGATGCGTAGATCATGTTCTTACGTTAAAAGAAATTTGTGATCACCTGTCTGCTAAATACAATAAATCAAAAGCAGCTTAGACCGTTTCATCCGGTACATTTTTCTCTTCATCTGTTTCTGACAACTGTAAAAGAATTCTTTCTGCCAAAACCCGATTAAAAGATTTAATGGCAGCAATTTCTTCAACTTCAGCATTACGAATTTCATCGACAGATTTAAATTTTAGCAACAATAGCCTTTTGCGTTTTTCTCCAAGTCCAACGATATAATCCAATTCACTTTCTAGCGATGATTTTTCGCGGCGTTCTCGGTGAAACGTAATCGCAAAACGATGGGCTTCATCTCGAAGACCTACCAATATCTGATAGGCCTCTGTATTTGTTTTAAACACCACTGGATTTAACCTACCCGGTATATAAAATCGTTCGTCCGTGGACTCAACAGATTCTGCTTTGAAGTTTGATTCTGTCCTTGCTTTTGCTAAGCCAACAACGGGAATATGCATTTTATTAAGCTCTTGCAATATTTTGACAGCCTGAGACAGCTGTCCCTTGCCACCATCTACGACCAACAAATCTGGTTCTTCATATTCTTCGTGTGAAAAACGTCTTTTTAGAACTTCATACATCGAAGCAAAATCATCAATACCTGCAACAGTCTTAATTTTATAACGCCGGTAATGTTCTTTCGCCGGCACACCGTCTTCGAAAACTACTTGGCTGGCCACTGTTTCTGCACCTTGGAAGTGCGACACATCGAAGCACTCGATACGACGTGGTTTAGATTTCAAACTGAGTTTATCCCGAATTTCTTCTAAACCCTGTTTTTTTTCCTCGTCTTTCGAAACTTGTTTTTCAAAATGAGCCTTGGCATTGGTTGAAGCCATTTCGATCAAGGCCTGACCTTTTTCATCTGTTGCGAAACGAACACTGACCTCGCGGCCAGTGCGGGCTTTCAAAACATCTTGCAGCAGCCGGTGGATGTCATTACCCAGATCAACACTCAGCAAAACTTCATCCGGAATAAAATTGTCTTCGTAATATTGATTTAGAATTGAGGCCAGCCACTCGCGCGCATCTTCATCAGCACTGTTGGGATTAACTGACGTGATAAAGTGAGACCTATTGCCAATAACCCGTCCTGCACGAATATGAATTGTTTCAACCATCACACCCCGTTCGTCACCAAAGTAACTAATGGCATCTTGATCTTTTTCAGACGTGTCATTGATGACAGTTTGCTTTTCTATAATACTTTTTATCGCAAACATCGAATCACGCATTTTAGCTGCAACTTCAAATTTTTCTTCGCCTGCATTCACATGCATTCTTTTTTCTAAATCTTTAATCAATTTCTTACTGCGGCCTTTAAGAAAATCTTTTGCACCTTCGACATCTGACCTGTAATCCTCTTTCGAAACCATATTCACACACGGAGCCGTACAGCGCCCTATCTGATGAGTCATGCAAGGCCTAGTTCTGGATTTGAAAATATGATCTGTGCAGTCTCTAATTTTAAAAAGACGGTTTAAAAACCGGATTGTTTCAAACACGGCACCACCGGATGTGTACGGCCCAAAATAAAGACTTCCGTCTTTCTTTACTTTTCGGGCTAGATACAGCCTGGGAAATTCGTTTTGCCAGCTCAGCTGTATATAAGGATAAGACTTATCATCTTTCAAACGAATATTGTATTTCGGACGATGTTTTTTAATCAGCGAAGCTTCTAGTAAAAAAGCTTCAACTTCAGTTTTCGTCAGCAAGTATTCGATCTCAAAAATATTAAAAACTAAGGCTTTTGTTTTTGCTGAATGATCTTTCGATTCAGTAAAATAACTTTTAACACGGTTTCTTAAATTTTTTGCTTTGCCTACGTAGATTATCTTATCGACTTGGTTTTTCATAAGATAAACACCACTTTGCGTGGGGTATTCTTTGATTCGTTCCTTTAGCAGATCAAATTTTTCAGACATCGCCAGTTGATTTACCTTCTCGAATTTGTAGCTCTAAAATCTGTAGACGTTTAATGTCATCTCGCACTGACGCCGCTTCTTCAAATTCAAGCTGCGCTGATAGCTTTTTCATTTTGTTTTTTAGCTTCAGTATTTCATCTTGAATTTTATTTGGTTTTTCTGAAAACTTTTTAAGTTGCTCTGAGGTTTTATCTTCGACGCCCTGGATGTCATAGACACTTAACGCTCCATCAAACATGTTACCAACGCCGTCCAGAATTTTCTTTCGGATTGTCTTTGGTGTTATACCATTTTTCAAGTTGTGTTCTTCTTGAATTTTACGCCGACGATCTGTTTCATCCATTGCTTTTTTCATCGACTGCGTGATGCGGTCGGCATAAAGAATAACCCGACCTTCGACATTTCTAGCAGCTCGGCCAATAGTTTGGATCAAAGATCTTTCAGATCTTAAAAAACCTTCTTTATCAGCATCTGTTATACCAACAAGACTGACTTCTGGAATATCCAGGCCCTCCCGCAGCAAATTGATTCCAACCAACACATCAAAGACGCCCAGTCGTAAATCTCGGATAATTTCGGTACGCTCAATGGTTTCAATATCACTGTGCAGGTATTTAACTTTAATACCTATCGATTCGTAGTATTCTGTTAAATCCTCTGCAGATCTTTTTGTTAACGTTGTAATCAACACACGCTCTTTTTTATCAACCCGAATACGAATTTCTTTTAACAAGTCATCCACTTGGTTTTTAACAGGTCTAACTTCAATTTGTGGATCAACCAGTCCTGTTGGCCGAATAATCATTTCGACAATAAGACCCTCAGATTTTTCTAGTTCATAAACAGCCGGAGTTGCTGAAACATAAACGACTTTATCCATCATTTTTTCAAATTCTTGAAAGTTCAAGGGCCGGTTATCTAAAGCGGATGGTAAACGAAATCCATGTTCCACCAATGTCGATTTACGCGACCTATCACCCCGGTACATTCCACCGATTTGTGAAACTGTTACATGAGATTCATCGATAAACGTTAAAAAATCTTTTGGAAAATACTCTAACAAAGTCGGTGGAGGCTCGCCGGATCCACGGCCCGTTAAGTGCCGCGAGTAGTTTTCGATACCTTGGCAAAAACCAATCTGTTCCATCATTTCGATATCATAATATGTGCGCTGCTCAAGGCGCTGAGCTTCTAAAAATTTAACGTTCGTGTTCAGATCTTTTAGACGATCTAATAATTCAGCCTGAATGGTTTTAATGGCTTTTTTTATGTTGTCGTCCCCTGTGGCATAATGAGAACCCGGATAAATTCCGATTTGATCCACCTCTTCTAAAATTCTTGCAGTTAAAGGATCAATCCACATGATTTTTTCAACGTAATCGCCAAAAAACTCAAATCGTAAAGCGCGCTCTTCTTCGTAGGGTGGAAAGACCTCAACGACATCTCCACGCACACGAATATTTCCGCGTGAAAAGTCCACATTATTTCTATTGTACTGAATCCGAATTAATTCTTTTAAAAACTCGTCGCGCTTAAGTTTGTCGCCATTTTTTACTTGGATCATCATTCCTTCGTAAGCCTCTGGCGAACCTAAACCATAAATACAAGACACAGACGATACAATGATGACGTCGCGGCGATCAAATAACGAACGCGTGGCCGAGTGGCGCATGCGATCGATTTGCTCGTTGATGGCCGAATCCTTTTCAATGAAAGTATCTGACGAGGGAATATAGGCCTCTGGTTGATAGTAATCGTAATAAGATACAAAATATTCGACAGCATTTTTTGGAAACAGCTCTTTAAATTCCGAGTAAAGTTGTGCTGCTAGGGTTTTGTTGGGCGCTAGCACAATGGCCGGCAAGTTCATTTCAGCAATTACGTGCGCCATGGAAAAAGTCTTTCCGCTGCCAGTAACCCCTAACAAAGTCTGATGCTTTAGGCCTTTTTTGAAATTTTCGAGCATGGTCGAGATTGCTGCGGGCTGATCCCCCGCAGGTTTGTATTCAGATACCAATTCGAAATTTTTATGGAAACTTTTTTTTCTCAAATTTCAAATTCCTTTATGTCTTTTTTATTTGATAACTTCCCAGAAACTTCCGCTTGCTAAATCGCTGACTGCAATATTCATGTTGGCTAACTTTTGGCGAAGCTCGTCTGACTTTGCAAAATCTTTTTGCACGCGGGCTGAAGCTCGCTCCGCGACAATGGCCTCTACCGAACTTCTCGCTAAACCAGCTTTTTTTAGTAACTGATCATCCAAAGATGTTAAAAATTTCTGTGCCGGCTGCTGAAACAAACTAAGTAAGCTGCCAAACTTTTTAATGAAATTTATAAACTGTTCGCAATGGCTTTTTGTCGTTGGCAAAGGTTTCATGCCTCGTTTGTGTTTTGCGTTAAATGCCCGGACCACATCAAATACGACCGCAAATGCTGCCGGCGTTCCAAAATCATCATTCACGGCTAGACTTAACTTATTCCAAGCTTCTTGTAATTCAAGCACATACAAAGAATCTTGTTTTTCGTCAGTCCCGCACGTTGCAAGTACCGTTTCTGCCATTGCCATAGATGAATAAACCCGAGCCAAGCCGGAAATAGCACGATCGATAGCTTCGGGCCCAAATTCAACCTGACTGCGATAATGAACCGTTAGCATCATCCACTTATAAACTTCCGGATGCTGCTGATTTAAAAAATCACGCAAAGATATTATGTTACCCAAAGATTTCGACATCTTCGCACCATCAAAATGGATCATGTTCCAATGCATCCAGTACTTCGCAAATTGCTGATCGGTGCAACCTTCAGTCTGAGCGATCTCATTTTCATGGTGTGGAAACATTAAATCCAAGCCGCCACCGTGAATATCGATCTGATTACCAAATAAGGAATGGATCATAGCCGAACATTCAATGTGCCACCCTGGTCGGCCAGGCCCCCAAGGTGATGGCCAGGTAAAGTCGCCAATAGCGGCCGACTTCCAAAGCGCAAAATCTAAAACGTTTTTCTTTTTTTCATCCACCTCAATGCGTACGCCACTTTGTAATTCATCTGGTTTTCGGCCAGAAAGTTTACCATAATCTTTGAAATCACTGATCGAGTAATTTACATCCGACGTCTTTTCGGTGGCTGGGGTTGCATAGGCTTTATTTTTTTCAATCAGTGTTTCGATCATTTTGATGATTTCCGGCATGTGATCAGTAACTTTGGGATTGTAATCGTGCGGCCGTAAACCCAAGGATGAAAAATCTTTTTTATATTCTTCAATGTAAAATTCTGAAATTTCAGCTGCTTTTTTCTTTTCAGCAACTGCACGATTGATAATTTTATCTTCGACATCCGTAAAGTTTAAAGCGTAGACCACTTTGTAATTTAAATGTTCTAACCAATTTCTAACAAAATTAAAAAAAACAGGTCCTCTGAAATTTCCAACATGTAAATAATCGTAAACAGTTGGCCCACAAACATAAATCGTCGCTACACCTGGCTTTAACGGTTGAAACTCTTCCAGCTTTTTACCGAGTGTGTTGTAAATTTTTAGCATTTTGCCAAAGCCTTTGCTGCACGATCCAAAATTGATTTCTTATTTAGTAACGGAACAAGAGATTGAAGCTCAGTGCCATGGGGCTTTCCAATGATGCCTATCCGGATTGGAAAAAATAAATTTTTACCTTTTTGACTTGATTTTAATTTAACCTCTTCTTGAATTTTTAAAAACTCAGCTTCAGATATTGTTTCAGTACCATGATGAGAAACGGCTTCGACCCAAGCATCCAGTACACTTTTAGATGTGGGCCATTTTAGAGCCTCTTCACTTTCCGGTAAAACTTCATACTTAGAGTCATCTAATGGTGCATACAGCGAAGCGGCATCAGCCAAAACTTCTAACTTAGATTTAAATGTTTCAACAGATTGCTGTTGCCAGCTTGAATTGTTTGGCAACTTAAGACCTGCAGCTAATAAATAGGGAGAAATTAATTTCCAGATTTCTTCGTTCGGTAGCGCTCGTAAGTGCTGAGCGTTCATCCATTTTAATTTAACGCGGTCAAATACAGCTCCTGCGGGATTAAGGCGCTCAATTGAAAAGGCGTCAATCATCTCTTGCAACGTTAATATTTCTTTTCCATCTGGTGATGACCAACCTAGAAGCGCTAAAAAATTATTCATCGCTGATGGTAAATATCCGTCCGTGCGGAACTGATCGCAAGATGCAGCTCCGGTGCGTTTCGATAATTTTTGCCGATCGTCATCTAACACCAAAGACATATGTCCAAATTTTGGTAACGGCCAAGACATACTTTCATAAATCATCAGCTGTCGTAAAGTATTCGGCAAATGTTCTTCGGCACGTAGAACATGCGAAATTTTCATAAAGTGATCGTCGACCACACAACAAAAATTATATACCGGCATTCCGTCAGAGCGAAGCAGCACAAAATCACTGACCATGTCAGAGGGGAATTTCACATCACCACGAATCAAGTCGTGTAGGATATAATCTTTTTTAAGTGACCGAGTTTTAAATCGAACAACCGCTTTTTCACCAGCTGCAATTTTTTTATTTGCTAATTCTGGATCTAAATTTTCATAAGGAGACTGAACATGCGGTTGCTCGCCCGCTGCTTTTAATTTTTCTCTGGCTGAATCAATTTCGGCCTCAGTCATAAAACAGTAGTAAGCTTTTCTTTCAGCCAAAAGCTGCTCGGCAACTTTTTTATAAATGCTTAATCTAGCACTTTGCTTGTAGGGTCCACATGGTCCCATGTCTCCCAAGGTTTCAGGATGGGGACCTTCATCCCACAATAAACCCAGCCATTTTAAATCCTGAATCATCATTTTTAAAGATTCATCTGTCGAGCGAGCTTGATCTGTGTCTTCGATTCGCAGGATAAATTTTCCGTGATGACGTTTTGCAAACATCAAGTTGAACAACGCAGACCTAGCACCGCCAACGTGAAGATAACCCGTCGGAGACGGTGCAAAGCGAACGCGAACTTCAGAAAAGCCGGGATTTAAGACGGAAGAAGACATAAAAATATCCTTGCTGTTAAAGCAGATATTTTTACTTTTTTAGGATGGAAAGTACATTCTTATTACTGAACACCAAAAATAGCTTTGATTTCTGAGTCTGAATTCACAACATTATTTACTTCGGGAGCTAAATTCAGTTCTTTTAAAAGTAAATTCTTGGCTGTATCCAACATTTTCTTTTCACCAAAACTAAGCTCTTTATCGACTTTAAGGACGTATAAATCGCGTAAAACTTCGGCGATTTCAAATACAGAGCCCGTTTTGATTTTTTCCATGTAATCACGGTATCTACGGTTCCATGTTTGAGTGTCAATTTTTACATTTTTATCTTTTAAGATTGTTACGACTTTCATCGCTTCCTCTTTAGAAATTAACGGGCGTAAACCGACAGATTTAATGTTTGCTGCGGGAATCATAATCTTCATGCCTGTCTCAATGATCAAAACAGAATAAAACTCATGCTTCGTTCCTAGAATTTCTTTGTATTCGATCGAACTGATTCGACCCACTCCGTGACCTGGATAGACTGCATGATCGCCAACTTTGAATAAACCCATTCGTGCCCACCTTTTGGTAGATTTTCAACCACCCAAGTTATAACACCTATGACACCTATCGCCAAATTTAAAAGGTCTATTCATATTGCGGATGTAAAACGTTCACAGCACCCTGACAGTCAAATTTTAACGTAATCTGCTAGGGTGCTGAAATCACTTAGGTTTAAAAAACTATTACTGAACGGAAACTATCAGCGCAAACGGCTGTTTGTTGGCAATCCCCATAGGCACATTCGTAGCCGTTACCGTAACAACGACCTCTGAACCGGCAGTCACATCCGTCTGAAGAAAAGCATGATTATTGATTTGATCGTTCGTTTCCAAAACTTTACCGTCGGCTAAAGTTATTTTCAAATCCAGATCGTTGACTAATGCTTTAGCCGCATTTACGGAACCGGGAGCATCCGTCCAAACTAAATTAACCACCATGCGACCTTGGCGCGGTAACGTTATTTTTTTAGAAAAACTTTCTGTGGTTGCAAGCCCTACTTTATCGTCTAAAGAGAATGCGATTGCGTCTGTGTTGGCAATTTGAGCCATATTCACACGCCCGTAACCTTCATCGTTATTGGGACGTAAGGTTAAAATTTCTTGGCCACTAATGGCACCTGATTGGCCGTACTGCCCCGGAAACATTTCAGTCGCTGTCTGAAGCAAATACGCTTTTAAAAACGCAGCGCTAGGTTTCGGATTTATTTTTTCAGTTAATATCTGGCGCGCTATGGCCGCTGCACCAGCGGTTAACGGCGTTGCCATCGAAGTACCGCCAGACCATACATAGTTGGTGTTGTATTCGCCCCATAATTTTTCAGCTGTCGGTTGTTGAGATTTTACAGATAAAATATTTGTTCCAGGCGCTACGATATCAGGTTTGATACGACCATCGCTAGTTGGACCTCGAGAACTAAACATCGCAAGACCATTCATATTGTCTGACATGGTTGAAAGTGTGATCGGCGCTACCGGCCAGTTGTTTTTCGCAGACGCTAATTCGCCCACTTTTTTCTGAATCCCACCAGTTGTAGTTAAGTTTTCGCTAGCACCCACTGTGAGTGCGTTTTTAGCTGTGCCGGGAGTACCAACAGAATTTGGATCAATGCGTCCGTCTTTATTTTTATCAACTCCGCTATTTCCAGCAGCAAAAATAATCAATAGATCTTGTTTTTCAAACATAACCTGATCAACGGTTGCTGCCATCTTTTCATAAGTTCCAAAACTAGCTGCTGACCCCCACGAATTCGTATGCATACGAGCTCCGTCATCATAAGCTTGCACAAACATTTTTCCTAAATCCGCTGGAACAGATAAATTGTTTAAGATAGGGGACCACATGCCTTGTGCGACGATTTTAGCTTCATAAGCTGCACCCTTTAATTTTCCACCAGAGACTGTCCCACGCCCCAACACAGAACCTGCAACGTGTGTTCCGTGCCCCATCGGATCAGCCCATGTTTTGCCGAACAAACCTACAGCATAGCCCGATCTCACCGCGCCATTAAAATCACCATGTATCCCGCGTGCATCTCCGGAATCTAAACCTGTGTCAGCCATACCCACAACTTGGTTTTGCCCCAAGAAGTTTAAATTCCAAGCTGCTTCAAAATTCATGACTGAAGTTCCTGTTTCAGAGCCATTAATGTCTGAGTAATCACCAGCTGCTGAAACTTGCACTGCATTTTTGTCTTTTGGTTGCAGTTTAAAATACAGTGGTTCTATTTTCTCATAAAGCTGAATGTGCTCGACACCAGTAATTGCCGCCACCTTTATTAATGCAGAGGGTTTTACCGAAATCACGATAGATGTTCCAGAAGACAACTGAACTGAAATTTTATTTTCTTTCAGTTGTTTTAAAATAACTGCCACATCTTTTTTTACAAAGGCGCTAACTAAATAATTTTGTGTCGTTGTAGAATCTGAATTTACAGTAGATTTTATTCGTGGCGAGATCTTCATTTTTGCTGCGAATGGAAGAACAGCCTGGATTTCAGATTTATTCAGGCTTTGCAATTGAGTGAAGGTGGCTCTGACGATCAAAGCGTCTTCCGGCAAATATCCGAAAATTTGAATTCCTTTTGCAACCAAGTTTTTTTTATTCGAATCTGTTATGTGATTTTTGTACTGCACGATCCATTCATTTACTGCTGACAAATCTTGATTAACAAGTTCATGACTTCCTAAAGTTGAAATTGTCTCAGTGTTAAGCTTAATTTCAGTGCCTGCATGAGCGAAATTTAAAAAAAAGAAAACGGCCGTCGCTAGTGTTAGTCTTAAAGCTAGATATCTCATACGGGCTCCTTGTGGATGCTGTTGATACGTGGTGATACTTTTAAATCAATAAAATTCGAACACGATGGATTTTTATTGGGAAGCTTTAACATTTTTTATTTCAAAAATAACGCTTTCGGACGAACGGTTAAACCTTTAACCGACTCCAGCCAATGCTGAAGGGCCATGCGATTTAAGTAATTCTTGTCTAAGTAATGCATGCTCCTTTTTTTGCAGCTTTGGATCTTTTTCAAGAATCTCAAAAGCAAAATCACGGGCTTCTTTCAGTAAATTATAATCACGCACTAAATTTGCCATTTTAAAACCCGTAAGTCCCGATTGCCGTGCACCCATGAATTCTCCGGGGCCACGAATCTGTAAATCAAATTCAGCGACCTTGAAGCCATCGTTGGTTTTTTCCATAAATTCCACGCGCTCGCGGGTTTCTTGAGATACCGCATAACCCATAATCATCACACAAAAACTTTTATGTTCTCCGCGGCCGACACGGCCTCGTAATTGGTGCAATTGTGATAATCCAAAACGTTCCGTATGTTCAATAATCATGATCGTGGCATTTGAGACATCCACACCGACTTCGATCACCGTGGTTGAAACTAGTGTGTCTATTTCGTGATTTCTAAACTGCGTCATCACGTCCTCTTTTTCTATAGATTTCATTTTACCGTGCAGCAGCCCAAAGCGAATTTTAGGAAACTGATTTTTCAGTTTTTCGAACTCATCAGTCGCATTTTTTAAATCTATTTTTTCACTTTCTTCCACCAGCGGATACACAATATAAGCCTGCCGGCCTTTAGCAATTTGCTCTGCCATAAAATCCATGGCTTTACCGCGCTTAGATTCAGTCACAACACGCGTTTGAATTGGGGTCCTTCCGACCGGCATTTCATCGATGACCGAAACATCAAGATCACCGTAAACAGTCATAGCTAACGTTCTTGGTATGGGAGTCGCTGTCATAATAAGAAAATGAGGCGATTGGCCTTTATTCTTTAAAAGGCCTCGCTGAGCCACCCCGAAACGGTGCTGTTCGTCGATGATAACTAAACCCAGGTTTTTAAACTGCACCCAATCTTCGATTAAAGCATGCGTCCCAATTAAAAAATGAGTTTCATTTGAAATTAGCTTTTCTAGAATTTCTTTACGCTCTTTCGGTTTCGTTTTTCCAGTTAACAAATCGACCCAGACACCCAGCGGATTCAATAATTTTTTAGCATTTTTGAAATGCTGCTCAGCCAGAATCTCTGTGGGTGCCATCAAGCAAACTTGAAAACCCGATTCAATCGCTTTTAGTGCCGACAAAAAACTGACCAATGTTTTTCCTGAACCAACATCACCCTGTACCAAACGATTCATTGGTTTACCAGATTCAAGATCTTTTTTAATCTCGGCGTACGATTTGAGTTGGGCATTTGTTAATTGGAATGGCAAAGACGCCATCAAACTTTTAATCTTGGATTCAGAATTATGAAAGATAAAACCTTTTTCACTTTTTAGACCAGAACGCTTCGAGGCCAAAAATAGTTCTAACCAAAAGAATTCTTCAAAAATTAAGCGTTTGTGAGCTTCAGACCGAAACTCATTATACAAATTTCCAAGCTCAGGTTCAGGATTGTGAATTTTCTGAATTGCCTGGTGATAAGAAATAAGTTTTGCACCCGAGACGATAGATGATGGTAAAATTTCCATCGGCCACTCTTCGAGATGCTCGAAAGCAGACTGAATCAATTTAGCTATTTTAGCAGAGTTTAGTCCTTCATTTTCTACGTAAATAGGAATCAGAGCATCTGACAGTTCGTCCTCTGCAGGTTCGATATCTTTCATGTCTGGGTGGTGAAATTCAGCGCGTCCGCGGTAATCTGTCACTTTGCCAATGATGCGCACTTCAGTCCCCGTTTTAAATCGCTCGAAGTATCCCCTGTATGGAACACGAAAAAATTTACAGCGAATTTGCCCGGAACTATCGCGTACCATCACGTCATAAATCTTTCGCGATGACTTTCCCATATTGTATGAAGTTACACTAACGACATTGGCTTTCAGACTGACGACATCATCGATTTTAAGACTTGCAATATTTCTTGCGGCTCTTCGATCTTCATAGGCCCTAGGGTAATTTTGGATTAAATCTTTGATTGTTTTAATCCCGTTTCGAGAAAACAAGGACCCAAGCTTTGGGCCAACACCTTTTAAATATTGAATATCAGTGTCTAGACGTAAGGCCATACATGTATTTCATGTTAAAATAAAGTCTCCGTCAAACACCTAAAGTAAGTTAACATATTGTCATGGACACCAAAGACTATTTTCGTATTCGCTTAAGCACGATTCAACCTGGTGAACCGTCCCCGTTTACAATTTTTATTCTGATTGATGGAAAAATGATCACCTATCTAAATCAGGGTGACTCGATGAAAACTGAAAAAGTGACTGCTCTTCATCAAAAAGATTCTGGTGAATCTTTTTTTGTTTCGAATGATCAGAAACAAGTTTATCGTGATTTCATAAAATCTTCGATGAATTCGAAGCTGATTTCTAATCACGACAAAGCTGCTATTCTGCGTGAAAGTTCAATTGCTATTTTAGAAGATCTTTTTGAAAACCCTGACGTGGGTATTGCTTTAGAAGAATCAAGACCAATCATTGGCGAACTTTTGCAGTTCATGGATGTGGCTCCGGAATCAATTGGTAATTTGATCAGTTTATCAGGCCATGATTTCTACACTTATAATCATTCGTTTGATGTCAGTATTTATTCACTGGGACTAGGTCAGGCATTGGGCTTTGATAAATCTATGCTTGCAGAACTTGGGACGGCGTCTTTATTTCATGACATCGGCAAACGAAATGTTTCTATCGATATACTTTGTAAAAAAGGTCCATTAGATGAAAACGAATGGGTGCAAATGCGCATGCATCCGCAGTTTGGTTTGAAATTATTGAACGAGCATACAGGTATCAGCGATGCCGTAAAAGCAGCTTGTTATGAGCATCATGAATCGTGGATTGGTGGCGGTTATCCACAAGATCTATCCGGCCAAGAGATTCACCCGTTTGCTCGAATTGTATCCTTAACAGACACTTACGATGCCATGACGACGCAGCGCTCTTATAATGTTCCGATGAAGCCTAGCGAAGCCTTGAACATGATGAAAAATAAATTAGCCTCTAAATTTGACCCAGAAATGCTGAAAGCGATGTATTCCGTTTTATTTAAAATGGAAAAAACAGGTTAGTAATTTTTAACCTCCATAAATATTGACTAAACCTTATGACCCTTACTAGCCTTAGTGCTTAAAGATGGGGGTTTCATGAAGCTATTAATTTCACTAGTTCTATGGTTTTCGCAGGTTGCGTTCGCATCACCGGTTGAAGGCATATTGGGTCACTGGAGAACAGAACATCCACAACTTGGTCGTGGGGTCGATTTTCACCTTGGTTTTGAATTTACCAAGTTCGACATGAAAATGGATGTGCATTGCGATTTTCACGATGGTGCTTATTTAAAAACGTCAGTCGAGTCTGCAGTCGACTACGACAACAACTATGTTTACGTCCGAGAAAATTTGGAAACAGTCGCAAATGATGGCTATCACTATTGCCGCGCTACTTTACAGCGCTCTGTGTGGACAGCTTACTTCGATGGAACCGGCCGCATGGTTTTGTATGTGCCAACTCCATACCAATCACGCTTCTATCTAGTTAAAGATTTGAACTGATTTAATTTCTTTCACATTTTTTTGAGGACCAAACTACGAAACAGTTTGGTGCCTTGTTAATGATGAATTCATTTTGAAGTTCTGGACTTAATTTTAACGTCCACACTGTTGCGCGGTCAGGATCAGCATATCGTGCGTTTTTAAATTCTTTTCTAAAATCATCCAGCGACATAGATTCAATATCTTCAACTTCTAAAAGTCCTAATAACCAGGTCCATTTTTTATTTTCATCAGAATTCTTTGTATCCGACAACAACAGAACTTTCTTAGAAGGATGAATTCCTCTTTTCGCCAACCGCTCGATAGTTTGATTTAAGTCTGGATCAAATATTCTTTTTTTGGTGCGTGGATTTTTTAACAATAAGAAATCAGCGGATTCTAAATTTACACTGCCTTTGATGTGCGAAGATGCAAATAAAAATGCCGTTCGGGTGTCTACAAGAACCGTTTCAGTTCTAAAAACATTGCTAACTTCTTCGATGGATTTTGTTGGCTGTTGCTGACAGCCAACTGCCGTTAACATAACTAAAAGTAAAACCGCAAACTTCATCATGAGCGATTAATCTTCATCGTCGGAAAAAAAATAATGTCTCTGATACTTGGACGATCTGTTAATAACATCACCACGCGCTCGATACCTATACCAACTCCACCTGTGGGCGGCATTCCAGTCTCAATCGCATGTAAAAAGTCTTCATCCATCGGATGAGCTTCGTCATCCACGTTACGCTTTGATTCTTGTTCTTTAAGACGTGCGCGCTGCTCTTCAGGGTCATTTAATTCGGAATAGGAATTACCGATTTCCATACATGCGGCAAATGGCTCAAAGCGCTCAACCAATTTGTTATTACCACGGTGAATTTTTGTCAGCGGAGAAATATCAACAGGATGATCCATCACAAAGGTTGGTTGCCATAAGTGCGGCTCGGCAGCGATTTCAAAAACTTTCATTTGTTTTTCACCCAAAGATAAATTTTCTAACTTCAGCGGTTTATCTGAATTCTTTTTCAAGTACTCGCTAAGTGCCGATTCATTTTGTGGGTCTATTTCTGCGTATTGCTTAATTCCGTCCATGACCGTCAGTCTGCGCCAAGGCGGCGTGAAGTTAACTTCTTTTTCCTGAAACATGACCTTCATTGAACCATTGATTTCTTTACAAACGCTGGAAACCAAATCTTCAAACTGAGTCATCTGATAATTGTAATCTGTGTAAGCTTCGTAAAATTCAAGCATGGTGAATTCAGGATTGTGCGTTCTATCAATTCCTTCATTACGAAAATTTTTTCCAATTTCATAAACCTTATCAAAACCACCCACGATTAATCGCTTCAGATAAAGCTCTGGTGAAATCTTCATGTAAAGCTTCATATCTAACGCTTTATGATGGGTCGTGAATGGGCTGGCTGCTGCACCACCGTATATAGGCTGTAGCACTGGTGTTTCTACTTCCATGAAACCACGGTCATCTAAAAACTTTTTAATGGCTTTAATTATTTTACCGCGGGTCACAAAAACTTTTTTTGATTCTGGATCAGAAATTAAATCCAAATGACGGTGCCGGTATTTGATTTCGACATCTTGAATACCATGAAATTTTTCAGGTAGTGGTTCTAAAGTTTTTGTCAAAATCTGAAACTTCATCACATATAGGCTAAGCTCGCCTTTTTGCGATTTAAAAATATAACCCTCAAGACCGACGATGTCGCCCAGATCAATCAAATCAAAACAAACACGATCATTTCCGACAAGCTCTTCCGTTTTTACATAGCACTGAAGGCTTCCGGTGTTATCTTGAATATTAAAAAAACTAGCTTTACCCATCATCCGCAAAGTCATCAAGCGACCAGCGATACGAAAATTAGTTTCAGGTTTTTTATCTCCCGCATTCAGAGATGAAAAATCTTTCACTAAATCTGCAGTCTTTGCAGTGACATCAAACGAATAGGGAAATGGATTAATGCCTTTTTCCCGTAAAGCATGAAGCTTTTTTCGTTTTTCTGCTTTGATTGGATTGTCGCTACAATCTAAACTCATAATTTTTTACCGGCAAAGGCTTCCATCACGTCTGACAACAACTGAATCGATTCTTTCTTTGGACGTTGAAAAACATTTCGGCCCATGATGCTGCCGAAAGCGCCGCCCTGTGCAAGCTGCTTCACTTCGTCTAGCAATTCAGGCGTGCCTTTGGTTTCGCCACCTGAAAAAATCACAATGCGTTTTCCGTTGAAACAAGATTGTACAACATGGCGAATGCGATCTGAAAGTTGCGCCACTTTTATACCTTGGGCTTCGTAAACTTTTTTGGCTTCAGCTTGTTCTAAATGAGCGGTTGGCGGTTTTACTTTGATGATGTTAGCACCAAGCTGAGCCGCAATGTGTGCGGAATAAGCAATAACATCCATGCCCGTTTCACCTTCTTTTGAAAGGCCTTCACCGCGCGCATACGCCCAAATGACAACGGCAAGGCCCGCTTTTTTAGCCTCACGAGATGCCTGAGCAATTTCTTCATACATTTGCTTACGATGACTAGATCCTGGGTAGATCGTAAAACCAATCGCCGAACAACCCAACCGAATCGCATCATCAACCGATGAAGTTAATGCCGAGATCGGAGATTTCGAGCCATGCAAAACATCTGAATTATTTATTTTTAAAATCAATGGAATTTCGCCTGCATAATCACGCGCACACACTTCTAGCGCTCCTAGCGGTGCTGCATACGCATTACAACCCGACTCAATCGCCAGTTCAAAGTGGTAAGCTGGGTCATAACCATCTGGATTTTTCGCGAAACTTCGTGCAGGCCCATGCTCGAAACCCTGATCCACAGGAAGGATTACAATTTTGCCAGTTCCGGCTAACTTTCCAGTGTTCATCATTCTCGCCATGTTCGTTAAAACACCGACGTTTTCAGCACCATACCAACTTAAAATTTCACGAACTCTTGGGGTCATAGATTCTCCTGTTATTAGACATCATGAAGCTCTATGAAACTATGCAAATTTCGCAGAGTTATCAAGACTTTGTCTGTCAGTCTTAGCTAAAAATTGACATTCCTAACACACCTGCTACAAACACAGGAATGAACGCTATATGTAAAGTCACTTTTGAAACCACTCCGAACCCGTCGACGATGAAATTTAATTTTGGTCAGAAAATAGCTGATCAAAGTGCTGATTTTCCAAACGTAGAATCTGCTGAAAGATCTCCGTTAGCTGCTAAAGTTTTTGGCTTTCCTTGGACTGCTTCTGTTTTTGTTGGTGAAGACTTCGTGACGATCACCAAGCAAGATTGGGTTGAATGGGAAGTTCTTGCGTCACCGCTAGCTGGCTTACTTGGCGAACACATCGAAAGTGGTTTACCGGTACTCATCGATTTAGTGACGGCTAATGATGAATCAGAAAATGATTCCGAAATGGTGAAAAAAATAAAACGCACTCTGCAAACAGAGATTAAACCAGTGGTAGCCCTTGATGGCGGCGACATCGTTTTTGCTAAATATGAAAATAACAATCTGTACATTCATATGCGCGGCGCATGCGCTGGCTGCCCGTCGTCACAAGCTACGCTAAAAGACGGAATCGAAGTGCGTTTCAAGCAGCTGTACCCAGAAATCAACGAAGTCATCGCTATTTAAAGAAAAATTTATTAAAACTGACCCACTGTAATGTGCTTAAGCTGCACTACTCCGTTCTCTAAAGACTTGATATTTATATGTTATCTTATTTTTCGAACGGTACTTCTGATTGTGTACAATCAGAAGTCAACCAACGAGCCACATAATATATTGAATAAACTCATCATTTCGAGGCGGTAGGAACTCTTAAGCACATTACAGTGGGTCAGTTTCAAAAATTTATTTTTTTGCTTTAGAAAAAAAGAATGGATACGAAACGCTTGCAGTAGTTCCTACGGGCGGCGAAGGAAATTTCATGACCATAATTTTATCGACTACACATTTTTGTACAACATCATCGTTCAAGGTGGATAATTTGATCGATGCTGCGCTGACGTAGCCATCTGCAGCTATGACCCATTCAACAACGACTTTACCCTCAAGAGATGGATTCTTCTTTACGCCGTCGTCATAGCAATCTTTGAATTTCGTGATGCTTTTTTTGACAATTTGGCGAACAGATTCGCGGTCATAAACTTTTTCATCACCTGCATGGATCGGAAGCGAAAAAAATACAGCAACAATCAAAAAAAGAAATTTCATTTTTACCCCTGTAGTTTTGAAACCCTAGCACGTAAAATGCAAAATGCGAGATTGGCTTTCACCACCTCGCATTTAGCCGACATAGCAGAACTTCCAAGAAATAAAATCCGTATGTCGAACTCAGTTACATCTACCCAACGTAGAAAGTATCGGAGCTTACCTAGAACTCTTTTGAAGTTAAGGCCAACGTGTATAAGTTAGTATAACTTAATTCGGAAGTTTTTCTGTGTGGCTTGAGGTGGTGGAGCCTTAGTTTTTAAAATAGAATCTCAATCTGAGATTCTATTTTAAATCTACATCCCCATAATATAATAAAACATCAGCGGCGCTACGATGGAAGCATCACTTTCGACGATAAATTTTGGAGTATCTATCGCAAGTTTTCCCCATGTGATTTTTTCGTTCGGTACTGCGCCTGAATAAGACCCATACGATGTCGTCGAATCAGAAATTTGGCAAAAGTAACTCCATAGCGGAACTTCTTTGTGACCTAGATCTTGAGATAACATCGGCACCACGCAGATTGGGAAATCGCCAGCAATACCGCCACCAATTTGAAAAAAGCCAACTTTATTTTTTGTTGCAGTAGCCATGTACCATTCAGCCCAGTAAATCATGTAGTCGATGCCAGACTTTACAGTTCGTGAATTTTTAATATCACCCTTAATGATGTGACCAGCAAAGATATTTCCAGTCGTTGAGTCTTCCCAACCCGGAACAATAATTGGTATGTTTTTTTCTGCAGCTGCTAGCAGCCAAGAATTTTTTGGATCAATCTGATAGTGTTGTTTTAGTTTTCCAGAAAGTAATATTTTGTACATATATTCGTGCGGAAAATAACTTTTACCTTCTTTTTCTGCATTTTGCCATTCTTCCAAAATAGCTTTTTCTATACGCCTAATCGCTTCTTCTTCTGGAATGCAAGTGTCGGTGACACGGTTAAGATGACGCTCTAATAATTTTTGTTCGTCTTCAGGTGTTAAGTCACGGTAGTTTGGAATACGAACGTAATGATCGTGCGCCACTAAGTTGTATACGTCTTCTTCTAAGTTAGCACCTGTGCAGGAAATGGCGTGCACTTTATTTTGACGAATCATTTCTGCCAATGAAAGTCCAAGCTCTGCAGAGCTCATAGCTCCGGCAAGGGTCACTAACATTTTTCCATTCTGATTCATTAAATCTTTATAGCCCTTCGCTGCATCTTTTAAAGCAGCGGCATTGAAATGTCGGTAGTGATGATCAATAAACTCAGTGATGTTCATAAATTCTCCTGCAAAGTGGTGACTACCGGCGTGACTTCCAGCTTTTGTGCTTTTGCTAATTTGTACTGCTTAAACCAATGATAAAAAGTAATCGATAAAACCAGCACGCCGGATAAAAAAATAATTAATGCTATACCGAAAAAAATAATCAGACTCATGTGTTATAAACGCTGGGATGATTGGTAATTTGTCGAACGACCCAAGAAGCAGCGGCCAACCCGAATGAGCCAGTTATGAAACTGGCATTTCCATAAATGACTGATCTGTGCATGCAAGAGTGGGGATCAATTTCTCCTTGCGGACAAACACACTTAAAGCCCATTCCCAAATCATATTTTAATTCAACGGGTTCCATTGGAACTTCATCTGAATAAACGCAGGTTATTCCAAAATTTCCCTTGCGAGGAAAGTTATATTCTTGTCGTAATATTTTTCGAACAGAATGAGCCAACGGGTCCATTTCTGTTTTTGCTAAATCTTTTATTTTAATCATGGTCGGATCCATTTTTGCTGAGGCCCCGCCACTGGTAATTACATTAATTTTTTGTTGAACACATTCGTTTAATAAAAAAGTTTTAGCAGTTAAGTTATCTATAGCATCTACGATAAAATCTGGTTTCAGTGCCAAAATTTCTGCAGACGTATCTTTGTTATAAAATGAAGTTAGAACTTGAATTTCTGCTTGCGGATTAATTTTCTTTAAACGTTCACCCATGACCACTGCTTTTTTTTGTCCAACAAGTCCTTGCAGAGCATGCAACTGACGATTCGCATTTGTTATGCAAATCTCGTCAAAATCAATAATTGTTAATTTTCCAACACCTGATCTAGCCAAAGATTCGGCAGCCCAGGAACCAACACCACCAAGGCCAATGATCATAACGTGCGAGCCGAATAGTTTTTTCATCATGTCATCACCAACAAGTCGACCCATGCGGTCAAAGCGGCGGTGTAAAGTGTAGTTGTCTTCTTTGATTTCAAAAGGTGTTTGCATAGGCGGAAAAACTATCAGGTTTGCGACATCCTGAAAAGCCTTTTAAAGTTACTGGTGGTAATTTCTAAGACTTCCAGAAAGCTAATTCCACGCAGTTGGGCTACTTTTTCAGCTATTACTCGTATGGACGTCGAATTATTAAGTCCTTGCCATCCCTCTGGAGCCTGGTCTGGCGAATCACTTTCAAGCAGCAGGTATTCCAATGGAATTTTTTTCACGCAGTCGTGAAGTTTTCTGTTCTTGTCAAACGTCACAGCGCCGCTTATCGAAACGAGAAAACCTCTGTCGATGTATCTTTTGGCTGTCTCAAAGCTTCCGTTAAACGCATGTAAAAAACCGCCTTCTGAAGGAAGTCCCCAAATATCTAGAATTTGTAAAAGCTTATCGTGGGCTTGAACATAATGTACAATCATGGGTTTTTTAAATGCCTTTGCCAGTTCTAACTGATTTTCAAAAAATTCGATCTGCAAGATCATAGATTCTTTCATGATATGCGGCCGAAAATCTAAACCACATTCACCAAGGGCCATAGCCAAAGGTAATTCTTTTGCCAACTGATCTAAAGCGACTTCACAGTCCTGTTCATCGTTCGCCGCTATAAAATAAGGATGTAACCCAAAACTTAAGCCAAAGGACTTTGGATACTCTTTTTGCAATACTTTTTGCCTTTGCCAATTGGCTGGATCCGTTCCACCTTGTAAAAAGAAATGAATTTTTTCAAGCGCAGCCAAGTTTAAATTTTTTTGGATCTCTGATGGATTTTGATTCCAGCGCGAATCGGACCAATGAGAATGTGCATCTACAAACATACTACCAGTTTAGCTTTTTTCGAATTTTAAACAAGACCTATGTCAGTATACCAAGGGTCATATCTGGACTTCATAAAAGTGGCTTAAAAACCGATAAAACAAACATGGATGGGAGATCCTTTAAATGAAAAATAATGGACTTAAAATGCGTATTGAAATATCGACTGATGCTGGTTCTGTTTTACACCCGATTGCAATGAAATTAAATTCGCAAAAAATTTCTGAACCTGGTTCGCTCCCCCACGCACCATTTAAGTATTACACGGATGCAATCCTCGGTCTTAGTTATCACAAATTAACTGATTTCAGATTTGCTGACCCCTCAGAAAAAGCCTTTGTTGAGTCTGCTTATAATACTTTGAATCCTTATATTGAATTATTCAGAAAATCAGCACCGCGCGTTCAATCGATTACAAAAGCCCATCTAGAAAATAACCTAACAACTGAAAACTTTGAAAAAAATATGTCCGACTTTTGGCAAGCTATTTTTTCGAAAGATTCTGTTGATTTTTCTAAAATACAAAAAGCGCTAGACTTGATTTCAGATTTTGAAAATCATTTAGGTTCCCCTTTTCTTTACAATTTTAAACTGCAATTAAGCAGCACTTTTCAGTCAAAGCTGGTTGCGTTTTATTCATTTTTGTTTCACTTACGCTCTGTTGTCGCCATCGACCACAATGCTTATGTCGAAGATTCATCGATAGAAAGTGTCAAATGTGATTCTATTTCTGATTACTTACCAAAATCAGACTACACAACAAACGATGCGCTTTTATTTTGGCAGTTTAAAAAGTTATCGACACCATTCGTGGGACATAAAGACAAAGACCTTCGCATCGAAAAATTACTTGTTCAGCCCTTAGAAAAATATTTCAACCAGTACAATCACAATGCTTGCTGCTTGATTGAAAACTTACCGCACTCTTTTTTAAATTCACAATCGCCAACTCAGTTAGAAGAAACACTACATCATGTGCAAATGGACTGGTTGCTTGGGTCGTCTTCTGGTTTGTTATTCAAAATTCGTGAAGAATTATTCGGTCTTGTAGAAGGATACGATAAGGTTTTTTGGCCTGAAGCTTTAAATTTGAAATCAAAATCCAGCTCAAAATTAGGTCTTGAGTTTCAAATAACTTCTAAGGATCTTAACCAAGAGCCGGTGGCCGCTTAAACCACTTTTTGTAAATAAAAACAAAAAGTGCGACAACCAGCAGACACAAAACAACTAACTTAAACTGTTTTAAAAAACCCAAAATATTTTCACCGTAATGTGCTAACAACAAAATTTGTGTTGGCACAGAGATCAATGCAGCTATGCCATCGATCAAGGCAAATTTCCAAACTGGAAACTTCAACATTCCGCAAGCTAAATGACCTGGAAATCGGACTCCGGGCGTAAATCTAAAAATTCCACATGCATAAGCACCATATTTAATAGTCCAAGCTTCGATGCGCTGGCGATTTTCTTCGGATAAAATAGCGCGCACAGGTTTCCATTCAAAAACTCGGCGACCGAAAAGTCTACCCATGCCGTAAATAAAAAAATCAGCACTAAACACAGCCAAAAATGCAACGGCTGCAGCTGTTTTTGCGTGAACAAACGGAGCTCCTGGATACGGCGGAGGGTACTTATCAGGGTGAGCACCCATGTATGCTAAAATTCCGACACTGACCAAGGTGGCTTCTTCAGGAAACGGAAATCCAATGGCCGATAATGCCATCATTCCAATAAGAAATGTGTAAACCCAGGTTGGCTCGTAGGCATAAGGAATTAAACAAGTAAGAGTATCCTTACTGTTTATCAAGCAATCGATCAAAGAAACATTCATCTAGCCATCATGAAGAAGAAAGCCGCCAATGTTAAGCTCTTGAAATAGATCGGAACAGTGTGCTAACTAAGATTATGGCTGAAATTGTAGGCTCAAAAATTGGTTCTCATGGTTTTGAATACGGTGTTAAACATTTTATCAACCTAAAGTCGGGCTTCATTTCAGATATCATCAATGAAATACTGGGACTTGAAAATGAAATCACTGCATTCTTACTGCAACTTGGTTCGATTTACGTCGACAATGTCAGACAAAACGATAATGTCTTTGTACAAAATAATAAATTGTTTCGCGTACACACAAAACCAAGACGTCACAATACGGATCATCCGTGGCTTCAGAGGATCGTTTATGAAGACAGTGATTATCTAGTTTTAAACAAACCTGCCGGAATTCCAAGTCATGCCTCGGTCGATAACCGTATCGACAACTCACTTTATCAACTTGAGTTAGCAAGAAACATAAAGCTGCATATCACTCACCGTTTAGATACTTTGACTGAAGGATTGATCGTTTACGGAAAAACGGAGCGTTTTGTACATAAATTTAATTATCAAATTCAAAATCGACTGGTTCAAAAAAAATATGTGGCGCTGGTGCAGACAACTTCTAGTTTGCCACAAAAATTAATTCACTACATGGAAAGTTCACCGCGAGCTCCTAAAAAGCTAACAGATTTTTTTCAGGAAAAATCGGCCCTTTGTGAATTAGAAATTGAAAAACAATCCATTCATTCAGATCACAGTTGGGTAAAAATAAACTTGCTGACCGGACGCACCCATCAAATAAGAGCGCAGTTGAGTGCCATGGGCGCGCCTATTCTTGGCGACACACTTTACGGTTCTTCCAAGGCCTGGAAAAATATTGGAATTGCGCTGAGGGCATGTGAATTGGAGTTTAATTGGAACGATAAGGCTTGTTCTTTTAATTTAGAGTACGATTTTTAGAACATCGTGATATTTGTCATCAACGTATAACCTGTTTCTGCCGGCTTATTGGTCACGATCAAGTCCCTGGTGTCTTGAATAGCTACAGTAAAATTCATGTCTCGGTTGGGCCGAATTTCGATACCCATCGCTGTACGGAGCGATGTCGTATGCGTCTCTGGTTTTTTGTAAGCGTCAGCGCTGTTAGACCATTTTTCCTGAATTTCGAAACCGGGTTTAGCCGCAAAGAACTTATTCATTTCAAAACTAAACTCTGCACCGTGCTCAAGATCTATTTTATTTGTTGTCTTTACAACGTTCGGCCTTTTTGGGTTTGAATTGTCAAAAAACGTCGTCGATTTTTGAAAATAATAACTGGGCTTTGCATAATAGCGAAAGTTCGAAAATTTGCTGAAATTGTTTTTAGCTTCAATTTCATATCGTAATCTTGCAATCATGCCGGTCTCACGCGAGGAATCGCTGGTTGGTAAATAAAGCCGAAATGAATTTGAAAGATCAATCTCTGCAGGCAAATGACTTTCAAGAACGTTACTTATTTTTGTGACTAATGAAAAGTCGCGAACCCTAATTTTGTCGGTCACTTCTTGGTCAAACGCATTCTTACCTGCCGTCGAATAACCAAATGCGGGCCTTGCTGAGATTCTTAAGTCACGGTTGATTTTATAATTGAATGAAATATAGTTATCGAAAAAATCCATCGAAGGATCAGCTTGTCGAAACTGCTTATCCGTAAAGCCACCAAGACTAAAAAACGAGATACTAAATGCTTTGGTGCCCGTATTTTCCGATGGTAAAGTTGTCGTTGATGTTTGTTGCGTCTGTTCAGCTGGTTGGCTCTGAGCACTAGCCAGAGCTGTGAAAGCGAAAATAATTCCAGAAATAAATAATTTAAACTGTGCCGTTTTTAACATCGTGAGAACTCCCGGTTAGACCTAGCAGCCAAGCGCCCAATAGATATAGCTACAAATCCAAAAAGGGTCCAGTCTTCAGTACTGTCCCTAACACAATCCTCATCCAAAATGTTAAAAGTTCATAGTTGTCTTAAAGTTGTCTACTTCGTAAATACCGAGAGTTTTATCTTAAGACCTTGATTTGAAAAGTCTAATTGAGAACTCAGCTTTAAATGTTTGAAATCGATAAACATGGATTCTGGATGCAATATAACGGCACCCGTCAGATCTACAAGGCTCTCAATGTGCCGAAATATCTGGTGAGCAGAGCTTTCATTAAGCCTAATTCCATAGGGCGGGTTTGAGATAACCCAATATGGTTTACTGGATGAACCCAGCTGTAGTTCGGACAACTGGTTACTATCAGCAAGAATACTTTTTAAATTTATTGAAATATCCGGATAACTTTCAGCAAATAAAAGAGCATTTTGTCGGAGGTTGTTAATAGCAGCCTGGTCGATGTCGATACCGATCAAATCTATGTTTTTGGGATTTTGTAGCCAACGAAAATTTTTGACCCAGCTTTCTGAGCTGAATAGCTTTGGTTTATTCTTGAAAGAAAGCCATGCATATCGGCGCTTAAAGTTAGGCGTACAAAAACTTGCGGCTTCAAATAATGTTGTTCCGGAGCCAACGAAGGGGTCAATCACACCTATCTTTGAGAAGTCTTCACAACGCTGATGAACCTGCTGCACCATAAGCGCTGCTAAATTTTCTCGAAGTGGTGCATCCCCTCGGTAAACAGCATAGCCGCGCATATGTAAGTGATCTCCAGAGGTATCCAAGCTGACTGTGGCATTATCTTTGACAATACGAATATAAATTTTTGTATTTGCTTTGTTGACCAAATTAAAACCTGAACTAAGTAAGGCCTTGGTCGCAGCCTCGATCAAATTTCTTTCGTGATTCAGTCGTGATTTGGCAGACTCAATTTTAATTGCGACATTTTTATCATCGATCCATTTATTTAGCGGTAGTGCTTTAATTTCTTTTTCAAACTGATCATAAAATCGAGCCGTAAATCGGTGAATCCGAATGAGGACGCGCAATGCTAGTTTTGAAAAAAAATTAATCTGATAACCCAAATGATCAGCACACTGAATTTGAATCCCCCCTGGTTCAATTTCTAAATCAGGTAAAGGTTCACGCGTTGGTTGGCCATCAAGATCCATCATTTCAAACCAAAAAGATTTTAATTCTTCAGCCAATTGATTTTCAAAATGAAGTGGACAACTAATAAAAAATACAGCCATTTAGAATCTCCAGAAAAAATCAACAAAGCCGTAATAACCATCGTCTAGACTTAATTTAAGTTTGGTGATGTCTGTCGCATTGATCGAGGCCTGAGCATGAAACCGGTCATAAATCCAGATATACGAAATAAAACCACCCAATGCTTTTTTCTCGAAATTATAATTCGGCCCGACTAAAAAGCGGTCCCAGTTATCTAATATAATTTCATAACCGGACTGAAAGGAACTTGATCCCAGTGCTTTGATTGCAGCTGCGCCTGCAGCGCCTTGCCATTTGATCAAGCCAAGGCTTAAGAAGATATGAGAAATCTGAGCATCTGATGAAATCGTATCCCAATAAACATTTAAATTGATTGTCGTTTCTTTTTCTTCAGTCAATTTAATAAACGATAATCCTGAGGATACCGTTGTTGCTTCCGTATTTATTAAGCGGGCTTTGAAGTTAAAATTCGGCCTTCCAAATAAGTTCACAGTTAAAAAGCTACCGATCGTTAGCCAATCCTTAAAGCCATAATAAAGATTTCCTAAATAATTAACCAAATACTCTTTTTCAAAGAGTGTCTGTGCAGTTTCTCCGATAGCAAACCCTTGATAAAATAGCGGGCGATAACGAGAAGAAATATTTGCATAACTTTGCTGAATGATCAGATCGGTAGATCCGATGAAATCCTCGTTATAAACGGATAGATCCATTCGTCGAACAACATCTCCGGACTGGATAAAATAGCGCCGGGATTGCCTCAGAAGTTTTGCGCGAAGTTCATATTTATTGTTACCGAGACTTCGGACCGAATTTAATTCTAGAAATCCAATAACGCCTAATTTAGAATTTTTTGAAATCACGGGAAGAATTTCTCCGACTTCCCAGTTGTTCTGATCAGAAATTGCGGTCACTTTTTGATAATCAATAAATTTATCAACCAAAGCCGACGAGTTGATTGCCTGATCTTGCGCAAAGCTAAAATGACCTAACAAAAAAGTAATGCTAAAAAATAAAAAAGGCAAAATGACTAAGTCTTTGATATCTTGGGATGAAGATTTACACATACTAAAGATAAGACTAGCGAAATAAGACCAACTTCGAAAGCATAAAATAAACCAAACCGGTCCGTCAGGTAACCCACACCTAAATGCATAGCAATCACGCAAAAGCTTTGAAAACTCATAGCAAATGCGATGAACTGCCTTTGAAAAATACCCGACTGCTCGGAAATATAAGCAACAGACATTGGATAAAATGGAGCCATTGCGAATCCCAAAACAATTAGGAAAAAAGGATGAATTGTTAATCCCAGTGACAAACACACTATAGCAGCAACTAGAGAAATATTTAACTGAGTTCTAAGTTTTGCTTTGAAGGCCTTTAGCGCAAATAAAATACGGCCCAAAAGCAAACAAATAAAAAACGAAGTCACGTACCAACTAGATTCTTTCAAATCCATTTTAAAATAAGTTCGCATGTAAAGAGCTAGTCGACTTGATACTAAAATTTCGGCCACGACGTAAAAAGCCAAAACACCGCCGTAAACCAGAAGTGCCGATTTAGAAATCTTGTTGTTTTTTAATTCTGGATCTGGACTATGAACTTTGAATGCAGGTTCTGACTTCGCCACTGTCGCCAAGGTTGCGACTGCCAGCGCCGTCGTCGCTGCAACTAGGAAAGCTGCTTGCCAAAAACCCATCAGTATAGCCGCGTATGAGGCCACCATTGGCGCCAATAGGCTTGATAAACCATAAATACCATGCAGCCCCGCCAAGGCTTTCGACTGCGATTTTCCGGCAGCACTTTCAGCAACCAAAACGTTCTGCGCCAATGCTACTAAACCCATGCTTGCTCCGAAAACTATGGATCCCGCTAAGAACACGAAGTAAGTTGGTGATATACCCATGATTAATAAACCGAAACCCATCAGAAAAACGGAGATACAAAGCAACCGGCTTAAAGTTATTTTTTTTAATAGATAGCCGGCCATGATGTTTCCAAACAGCGCAGCCGCTGAGGAAACTGCAAAGCTTACAGAGCCCTGTGCATTGGTTAATTTGAAGTGTATCAAAAGCTCAGGAAACAATGGGCCGCGTATATTATCTGACATCCCCAGAACGAACATAGAAAAACAGGCAAACGCAATCGCCCAAGTGCGCTGATCTATTTGTCGATCAATGTGTCGATCTATGCGCCTAAAAATATTTGAATTCATAACCTAAGATCCTAGTACGGCTTTCAAGATTTTAAAAGTCTTAATCACAGTCTTACGATCGACTTCACCATTGAAATCAATCAAGGCTCGTTTGCCAAAGCAAGGTGCAATATTAAGATCCGTTAATCCCGGCGTGACACCATTAAAAAGAAGAAAAATAAAAGATTCTCTGATTAAATCTTCCTGCGAGTAACAGTAGTACCCTGCTAACTGAACAATATCCAAATTAAACAAAGAAAGTTGATCGGCAGATGTTTGCTTTGCAAAATCGGTCGCAAAACCTTTGAACCTTGGGTAAGACCATCTGATTTCATTGGCAGAAAATGTCCAGTTGCGATCGACGTCAAAGTTTGCGTACATAGCTTCTATGTAATGCAATAAGATCGTAAAGTTTCTAATGTCGGCAGTTTCAACTTTGCCTTTCATCAATGGATTCGCACGGCTAATTTCCATTAACTCATAATAAAATTCTGTAAATTGTTTCTCATCGAGTCGGTTAAAAAATGCAACTAGGTATGGTAAATTATTAAAGTAATTTTTATAATTCGATCTTAGATCTTTCAGTGCGCAAGTCTCGATATTCCAAGGCTGGCTGAAAACATCAATTTCAGTTGTGTTGCACTTTGCCTTTGTAAAACCACGCTGGATTGCAGTTAAACTCTCGCTGCCTCCAGAGGACAAGATATTCAAATACTGAACGGACTCGAAAAAATTCATTCGGTCGTTACCGTCTGCAGAATAAGAAAATAAATTTGCTTCTTTAAAACTGCGCGAGCCGGTATTTATAGATCTTGGATCAAAAACTTTAGTCTCAATGCCATAAGGTTTAAATTCGTCGTACCACTTGACCAGGTCTGGTTCTGTCAAAGTTGCATGAGAAACCAAACGCGTTTCTGCTGCATTTCCCCAGCCGATCAAAAGCCCACGCGCATAGAGTTTAACAATGACCGCTTTACTTAAATCACGCCAGCTTTGGCTCCAGATTTCTTGATTTGCTGCAACAACCATTTTGTCAAAGCGATAAACGACAGGACGTTTTGATAAAAACTCGCTGCGAAGCTCTTGAACCACCTCAACCAGTCGCTGCTGCTCTGAATCCGACAACTTCGATTTTGAAAGTTTTGATTTAAAATCAAAACTTTTTAAATATTTTTGAATATCACTGATGCTCATGACTGGGTCAGAGCTTTGCTTAGACGGTAAGAATGGCAACTGATCGATGAAGCTTTGATACAGTTCATAGGCTGCCAATTCGCTTCTGAAATTGGCCAAATGAAGTTTGCTTAATCCACTGAATTCTGAAACTTTACCATTTGTACCTTGGCTGAAAACACGAACAAGAATCGTTTTGTAAAACTGAATAAGAGTTTCAGATTTGATGTCTGTTGGTAAGTATCCTTGATCGCCAATTTTTCTTATCAAAGCATCGATGGTCGTCGTCGACAGAGTACTTTGTTTTTTAAATTGAAGGCTGTTTTCGATGATCTGAAACCAGTTTTCTATGTAATCTAATGCACTTTGAACTGTCGCACTGTTTTTTAGTTCAAAAACCACATGACCTTCAACGTGTACTGAATATAACTTTAAAATTTCAACAAAACTGTGGATCACGGAATCAAAATCACCAGCTGTCTGTAACGGTTCAGACCCCGACAAAACATTTTTCACCACAGTTATCAAATCAATAAGATCACCGGTTTTCATTTTTGCAGCATCACCGACAACACTGCTGGATTTCTGGCTATTTGTGTTCAGTTTTGCGATCATTGATTTGAAGTCATCAAAACTGTAATTGGCCCGAGTTAATTGACTGGCAGCAAATAATTTTTTTAATGTTAGTTCCAGCTGGCCGAAACCTTGATTGATTTTTTCTAACGAATTAATTTTATTAGATTTCGTGAACGTGAACAGCGTCACATAAGGCTGAAGTAAATGCAGTTCCGGCTTCAGAACCTTTAGTAATTCACGTAGCGCTGTAATTTCATTTTTGGTCAAACTTTTTTCAAAGCCGCCAAGCAAAGCAACTTTCAATTTTAGAATATCGATTGTTGCTTCTCTTGAAATTTCAGCATCTGATAAGAATGTTTGAAAAATCTGAAAAATATCTTCATCGCTGAATGCACCAGCTGCTAATGTTCCCTGAGCACGCATCTGAAACTCGTTTAATGTCGTATCTAGACACGCAAATGTAGCGTCAATTTCCTGTGCTTTTAATTCTGATTTCAAGTAGGACTGAACTTTTGGAGTCAGTTCCTTTAAGCATTTAAAATTGTCTTTTTTAACCTCGATAAAATCGGGTTTGTTTGGCTTTCCAGAAAGAAATTTATCGCATCCAAGCAAGGCAAACGCAAAGGCAATACTAAGTAAGCACTTTAAAGTCTTTGAGATACTAAATATCATAACTAACTCCGATCCAAAACTGGTCCAAATTGCGGTAAACATTCATGTTTACATCCGATTCATCAGCCGTTTCAATCAGTACAACATCTGACCAGAAACCCCAAGGGCCATTCAGATTAAGTTTGTTTTTGAAGTTGATTTGCGTGAACTGATCTAGCTGGCTGTGCATGTATTCCAGCTGAGATTCTAACTTCATCTTTTTTAGAAAAATTTCACTGTATTTAATTTGTATTTGCAGCGCCTGGCGGTAAAGAAAACGCTTCGTTAAGCTAGCACGATCACTGCTAGTATCTGGCCCTGTTTCGCTGACCAATCCACCATAAGTATCAAAAAAAGCCACGCTTATGATAAACGGCTGTGTATTGTAAGTTAATCTTGGACCCCAAGTGGTGCTGTCCTCAAATACCGGAATATTAGCACTGTTTTCAAATTTGGGATTTTCCGGACTGGTGTGTAGAACAGACATTTGCAGCCCACCCCATTCGGCACGATAACCAAAATCTGAAGCCAGTATTTTTTCATTATAGACGGCAGGCACAATATTTATTTTTACCCGAGTTGTCACCAACACGCCACTGTAACCAAGTGCTAATTGGTGCGATGGTTTATAGGCTGCAGAAAACTGTGAAAAGAAACCCTTGGCTTCGCCATAGCGAATTTGCGCTGATATTAACGGTCTGTTGATAAGGTCCGAGGTTTCTGGTCGGTCGATCTGATAATCGATCGGTAATACTTGTCCCTGAAATTTTATTCTTTGTGGTGGTGGTTTGAAAAATGGATTTGATTCTTCGAATTTGCCATCTTTCAATTCGAAGCTTGCGCCTTGATCTGGCAAATAAACATGCGAAGCGAATAATGTGGCTCCCCAATTTGATTTTTGGTAGTCCCAAAAAAGACCAAAAAGCCCTTGATTTTCAGGTTGCAAAGAATTCCAACGGAACTGTGGTTGGAAAAAACCCAAATTGAAATCAGAGTCTAAAGCAGACCAACTGAATAGCTTTCGACCTATATAAAATTTTGATGTTTCGACTGGAGCAAACTGAAAATACAGTTCACGCACATTTAAATAGCTCAATGGCGTGCTATTCGGCACATAAAATCCGGATGCATCAAACATGAAAAGATCTTGTTGTTTTTCATTCGAGCGAAGACTCAGCCCCAGGAAGGCAAAATTCTTCTGTTCTGAATCGTAATCAGAGCTAATGAAAGATAGACTGCTTAATTTTACAGTTGCAAGCGTCTCAGACCAACAAAGTTGGGAAATGAACGATATGACCAAAATTGAGACAGTCGAAATCACTTTATACATAACCTAAGTCTTACAAGGCCTATGCCTTTGATTTTTACCACGATAAGCTTATAGACGAGCTAAGAAGCAACGTAAAGAAATCTGTAAGACTATCATAGACAGGTGACAGATTTTGTAAATAACATGAGCCTTATGAAGATTTTGATCATTCGCTTTTCTAGCATTGGAGACCTAACTCAGGCCCTCAGCATACCGGCTTTTGTAAAAGCTGCGAATTCAAAAACAGAAATTCATTTTGTAACTCGAAAAGATTTAGCGCAGCTGGCAGACAACAATCCGAACATCAAAAAAGTTTGGTCACTTGATAAAAATACGGGCTTTACAGGATTGATTCGATTGATTTCTAATTTGCGCAAAGAAAATTTTACGCATATTTACGATGCTCATAATAATTTACGTTCGTTTTTGATTCGTGCGCTTTTACTTGGACCTAAAAAACTAGTGCGTCCAATGTATCGGTGGAAGCGTTTTTTATTATTGCAGTTTCACATCAACCTATTTGAACAGCCTTTCTCAGGACAAAGAGATTTGATTAAACCACTGGAAAAATGGAATTTTAAATTTAACATTCCTGCAGTGCCACAAATTTTTTTAAGTGCCGAAGTTGTAAGTCAGGCCCAGTCCGTACTTGATGAAAATCAAATCAGTGATTTCTGTGTCCTTGTGCCATCAGCAACTTATGAATTAAAACGTTGGCCAATCTCTTACTGGCAGAAATTGATAGAACTGAATCCACAGACAAAGTTTATCGTACTTGCAGGAATGGATGATGCTTTTACAGCTAGTTTAGATGCAAATAAAAATATTTTTAATTTGACTGGAAAAACGACACTGCTGCAGTCAGCGGCATTGATTCAGTTATCGAAAGCTGTCGTCAGCAATGATACTGGTTTGCTGCACATTGCCGAACAATTTGGACGACCTGCGATTGCGTTGATGGGGCCGGCTCCGTTCGGTTTTCCATCTCGAGAAACAACATTTATTTTTGAAAGAAAATTGAAATGTAGACCTTGCAGTAAACATGGCCAAGGCCCATGCATTAATCCGACTTTTCAAGATTGCCTGCGATCTATTACACCCGATGAAGTTTCGAAAAAATTACAGGAAATGCTAAAATGAATTTTTTAATGATTTTGATCTACAGACCTATTTATTTTTTAATGAAATATATTCTAGTGGGACTAATACCTTTTCTAGGGCCCAAACTGAAAGAATGGATTCACCTGCGAAATGGGTCTTTTCCTGTTTCTGATTTGAAGAACGCAAAAACAGTTTGGCTGCATGCCTCCAGCGGAGAAATTGAATATTTAAAATCTTTTATTCGTGAGTACAAAAGGGCTAACCCTGATGCTTTTATCGTGGTTTCTTATTCTTCTCCATCAGCACCACGTCTATTTGAGAACATAAAATCTTTTGTCGATGTTTTTTTTCCTATGCCGTGGGATCAGCCCCAGAAAATTAAAGGTTTGATTCGCCAAATAAATCCGATTGCCGTTTACTTTGGCCGTACGGATTTGTGGCCAGAATTATTACATCAGCTTTCGCAGCACAAAATCAAAACCTATATTGTTTCTTATAACCCAAGTCTTAATTTATTAAATCGATTATGGGTTCGCATTTTTTTAAAAAACTTTACGGCTGTTTTTTGTATTCACCAGAATCAAGAAAAAATTTTAAAATCGCTTGTGCCACCAGCTGTCTCTGTTTTGATGACCGGAGACACCCGCTTTGACCAGGTTTTTTGGCGCCTTCAACAACCCACAAAAATACCATTTCAGTTCTCAGATAGGTATTTTGTATTTGGGTCCACGTGGAAAGAAGATGAGATTCACTTTTTGCCATACCTGAAAGAAATAAAAAATTTAGGGTATAAAATAGTTCTAAGCCCTCATGAAATAGATCTTGATAACATAGTTCGTTTAGAACGTATTCTTAGTCAGCTAAATCTGTCTTTTCAAAAATTTTCAGATATAAATTCAACTGAAGTCGATGTCATCCTGCTGGATAAGGTAGGCTTTTTGGCTGACTTTTACCGGCTTGCTGATGCAGCCTTTGTGGGCGGCTCTTTCAAATCGAAAGTGCATTCGGTCATGGAGCCCCTTTGCTGTGCCATTCCCGTTATTACTGGACCCTTTATTTACAATTCGCCAGAAGCGATGCGGTACCACCAAGTCATCATCAACGAATTGCGAGTCGTTCAAATAGCTGAAAATGGAGTGCAGTTTTTTGAAGCTTTTAAAAATATACAAAGCATCCAGAAAAATGATTTCAAAAAGTTACTCATTGGCAACTTGGAAAAAAATCGATACGCAACCCAAAAAATTATGAACTTTATCTCTGGCTAGCTTCCAAGAATTTCAAATTTCGAACTCCAAACCAGCTTAATTTCTCGGCGTCAACAAGTGCTCCTGAAAATCCCTGAAGTTTCCATTGCTGGTAATTTCTGGCAAATGGAAAGGGCTCGCTGGAAAATAGACAAAATGCTTTTTGCAATTCTGATTCGGTGATTTCAGGATATTTCTGATCGTGGGTTAACTGAATTCTAATTTGTTCTAAATTGGCAGCAATGAAGGTTTGTTGGCCAACGACCATATACGGATTTTTCCAAATTAAATATTCAAAGTGACTTGCATTAGATATAGCCTTTAAAACAGATTCGACCTCACCATCTATGATGATATTTTTCAGAAATTTTAATGCATCAATCTGTCTTAAATTCTGATAGCGATCTGCTATTTCGCTTAACCCGGGTGCTTGTAATTCGAAGCTCATTTTTCTTAATGCCGTCCCCAAAGATTGCATATCTGTGACGTTGGTGACGATCATTTTAATTCCTGCCTGCGTTAGCACCTCTGCCATTTCTTTGGTGTTTTCTTGTTGATCCAACAGAATGACGTCAGGATTTAATTTTAGTACGATATTCATGTTAAGGCTTTTTGTTCCACCAACCGCAGGAATTGTTTTAATTCTATCTTCGGGATGAATGCAGTAACGGGTTCGACCCACCACTTGAACAGATGCCTCTATTAAAGTCTCGGTCCACGAGGGAACAAGGCAAACAACTCGAACGCCATTTTTTGGAATCATCAACTAATCGTGTCAAAAGTCTGCCTCTTGAGTCAATCAATAGTCTCACGTACACTTTTACTTTCATATTGGAGTTCGCATGCAAGATTTTTATCCTATCCGTGGTAAACCTGTTCCATCTACTTTTAAAAAAGGGGATTTACTGGTTCTTTTCGGAGAACTTTTTAATCGCGGCTATGCAAACGGGCTTGTCGAAGAGGCACAAAAACATGGTGTCACTATTGTGCGAGCCACAGTCGGCAGACGAGATGAAAATCAGAATCTTCGAAAACTAAATCCTGAAGAAACTGAAACTATTCCTCAACCTTTTATCAATATTCCGCTAGAAGCCGGTTTCGATTTAGAATTCGATTCGACCGGAAAAACACCGAATGACTATTTGAAAGATGTAAAATTAAGCCATTGGGAAGAAGCAATAGTTCCGGATTCGACATTAGAATTCTGCCGCGACCAAGCACGCGCACGCTTTAAAAAAAACACAGCAGAATTTATCAAAGAGCTCGAAAAATGGATCCAGCCTGGCCAACATGTTCATTTTGCTCATCTGATGGCCGGAGGTGTTCCACGTTGCAAAATCGTGCTGCCACTGATGAACCGAGTATTCAAAGGAACTGGAGATAGATATATTCCTTCGAAAACATTTTGGGAAAGTGGCATCGGGCGCTTACTTGAAATGAATTTCCACGAAGTCACTGCTGCGACTTTCAATACGCTGATCGAACAGTCAACTTCACTTCGAGACAAAGTGAAGGCATCAGGCGGGACAGTTAGCTATGTGGCTTACGGATATCACGGAACAGAAGTCATGATCCAGAACCAGTACAGATGGCAATCTTATGCGCCTTACATCCAGGGCTGGGCTAAGTGTGATTTGGAAAGTATCTCTAAAAAATGGTTTTCCCTGGGTGTTTCATGTTGTGTTTATAATTGCCCTGAGATTTTAACGAACTCAAGTTCTGTCTTTCGAGGCATCGAAGTAGCACTTTACAATCTAGTTCGTGCACTTAAAAAAGATAATCCAAATTCTGCATTAACCGCAAAAATTACTGCTGACTGTGAATCTGTGCTTCATTCTCCGGAAGACCTGCGCCGTATTTATGAAGCCGTTGATAATTATTTTACGTCCGCGGCGACGACTGAAATCAGTGTTTTTAAAGGTTGGCCTAAGCATTCAACAAAAGAACAGCTTGAACTAACACTTAAAACTTCAGACGATATTGTAAAGCTGCATAAAGATGAAAAAATATTAATGACTGGAACATTGAGTGAACTTATCTTTAAAGCTTGTGGATACATCATGCTTCACGACGGCAAGTCACCACTGAATCCTGTTGCTTGGATTGGTCATGATGCTGTCGCTGCCGCTTTAGTTGAATAAAATTTCGATAACTGAAATTAATTTACGGCTTTGAAATCCAAATAAAATCACCACGTGAACCTTCAGCTGTCGACGGTTGGATTTGTTCTTTTATTTCATCGTCAGTTAACCCAACCTGGGTGCCGTCTTCTAAATTTTTGACAGCCCAAAGCTGCGACAACGTTGTGATTGATATATCAGACCTACGAGATCTTATTCGGTCAGCTAAACCGCCACCATATTGCGCATGAAATTCTCCGACAATGATCACCAGAACATGATCTGGATACGAATTCAAAAACTGAATGCCTTGAAATGCCATTGTGTCATCCCATGCCGATTGGGCCGTGAAATAGCGATCCAGTATTGGCCCTACAGGAACATGAATCAAATTTGCAAATCGGGTTTTATAAGATTCACGACCCACTTGAAAATCTAATGGCAGCAAATTTCGCTCTGTAACAGTTAAGCTTTCAAGACCGGTCTTTGCAATTTTTGAAGTAATCGTGCGTGGAATATTTAGCGCCAGTGTTTTTTCTCCAGCCGCAGTGCTAGGAAAAAGTATTTGTTGTTTGTAAAATTCAAAAGGAAAACCGCTCCAGTTCACAAGCTTCAAGAATTGCTCATCATTCAATTGCAGGCTCGTGTATTGATCCAAAAAAATTTGATCTGGATAATTGATAAACTCCATTCCAACTGAAACTTTAAGTCCCTTTTCGCGAAGTAAATTAAGCAAAATCATATGTTGATCGCGATGGCTGCCGATGCCGTGATTTTCACCTAAAATAAGCACGGACCCAGGCCGAACATTCTGAACTACAGCGCCTGCAGAAACTGGCGCAAGAGTTCTACCGTCTAGTAGCTCTGTAGCCCCAGTCAAAGAAACCGCTATTGATAGAAAGAATGGCAAAATACGACATAAAGAACCAGATTTATCCATAGATACCCCTGACCTGCTTATATTCGATTGACTAGCTGCTGTAAACTTACTTATAACGATAATCTATTATTTTCGAAGAGGTATAATTTATGGCTAAAAAATCAGGACGCATCATAGTTACTTTAGAATGCACAGAAGCTAAAGCTGCAGGAAAACCAGTTTCTCGTTACACGACGACTAAAAACAAAACAAAGACTCCAGGTCGTTTAGAAAAGAAAAAATACAACCCAAATTTGCAGAAACACACTGTTCACCGCGAAACCAAGTAGTTTTAATCATTTATGATTCTAACTGACCAAGAAATTCTTAATTATATGGAAAAAGGGCTCATCAAAGTGGAGCCCTTTAATTTATCCTGCTTAGGGACGAACTCATACGATGTGCACTTGGGATCTACTTTAGCGCTTTACGAATCCGATATTCTGGATGCAAAAGCACACAATAAAATTAAATCCTTTGAAATTCCTGAAACCGGTTATGTTCTGATGCCTGACCAGTTCTATTTGGGCGTTACGCACGAATACACTGAGACCTTGGCGCACGTGCCCTTCCTTGAAGGAAAATCAAGCGTTGGCCGATTAGGCATCGATATCCACGCTACGGCTGGTAAAGGTGATGTCGGGTTTTGCAATCACTGGACCTTAGAAATTTCTGTAAAAAAACCGGTACGCGTTTATCCTTTGATGCCTATTGGTCAGATTATCTACTTTGAAACAAAAGGCGACGTGATAAATGCCTACAACAAAAAAGCGTCTGCAAAGTACAACACAAAAACATCACTTCCGGTTGAATCCATGATGTTTAAGAATAAGTTCTAAAAAACCTGAACCGCGCCGTTCTCAAAAGAATCCACATCAACACGCTACCCAAATTTTCGAATGGTACTTCTGATTGTATACAATCAGAAGTCAACCAACGAACCACAGTATCTCATTTAACAGACTGAGCCACTAGAGGCGGTATGGACCAACAAGCCCATCAGGCTCTTCGCAACCAGTAACAATAGGCTCCGAAGGCTTCACAGGCGACAACAAAGAGTCAGGAACTGAAGTAGAGCCAACAGCAGGAGCCTTTTCCTTAATCGATTCACCAATAAAATTAAAGATCTTTCCCAGATCAATGCGAGTCGCCTGAATATCCCACTTGCTCGGATTGTTAATGAACGTAATAAATTTAAGCTTTTCCAATGGCGACACCGGCGGACGGCCAAATTTCAAAAGATAAATGAATACTCCGGGTAATTGCTTTTCGGAAAGCTTGTAGTCCGTTGTTAACTGCCGTATCAAATCGCGGTAAATAGGGAATGCTTTTAAAGCTTCACATTTTTCTAATACCTTGTCCTGATTTAGATCATGCCGTGCATAGACCATTTCGACATACTGAATGACGTGTGGAAACAAATCCGCATCAACAAAGTAGACGACTTTTTTATCATTTGGCACATGTCCAATGGCTTTCAGTAAACTGAGATAATAATCTTTGTTTTCTTTTTCAGAAAACTGCTTCTTTAAATTCAAGAACTGAGGCAGTTCTGCATAGGCATCGGTCTCGGAAAAATAAAGCTTTAGTAGGCAATCTTCCCAGACCGCAGTTTTTGGGGTGATCTCTCCGTACTGGGGTGGCAAACAGGCTTTCACTATTTTTTCTTTGAGCAGATCGGCGCGTGCCATTCCTGACATGATATGAATAATCAGCTGATGCATTTCACCAAAATTGACATGGTTGTCGCCGTTAGAGGTTCCTAAAAACATATTCGCTTCCATAAATCTGGATGTCATGAAAGTCGTATTTTCTGAATCGATCAATCTGAAGTCTACGGCAAGTCCCCTAAACTGCTTAAAAGCCACTTCAGCTTCGGCCTGCGTAACCCCGATCAGGTTTAGTGCTCGTTTCAGTTCTTCAGCATAGGCGCGGATGAATAATCTACTGCCCGCTCTGGAAATATTTGATTTTAGTAAGTCATTGAAATTAAAAATTCCAACGTCTGCTGTAAGTAGTTTTAGAAAACCGTCTGGATTCAAATTTAATGGCATGTTCGCAGTAATTAATCCATTCAATTCGGTTAATCCGATCTTTGTCTGTTGATCGGTTATGCTGCTTAATCGGTTTCGAATTTCTGATCTTAATTTGGACTTAGTGAGCGCCTGATTGGCGACAAATATTTCTGATAAAACTTTTTGAGTTTTTAAAAATATGCTGCCCTCGATACTCAATTGCTGCAGCACTGTGAAATCAAGTCCCGGTAACAATTTTCCATTGATTCGGTCTTCCGGGTTTGTCAGTAAGTTATTCCACAAGCCTAGAAACATTTGTTCCAAACTAGGCTGTGTCAGTTGAGTCATAATTATTTTTTCAGTCTGAAGCGTAAGTATTAAATCAGCCAGTTGCTTTGTTGCTAAAAATTTTTCGGATTTTAAATTTAGATTTAATTCTAAAGTCTCGATTGATTTGCGAAAAATTCTTTCTAAATGCACGAAAAATTCCGGTTGATCAGCTTTAGCCGGAACAATAAAAATATCGTACTCGATAAAGTTCAAGTAAGCTCGTGCACTTACTTTTAGAAGTAATTTTAAGTTGCTGACTCCAATATTGTTGTCTTCTTCGCCAGTCATCACCGTTTTACCAGAAAGTGCAGCTGCAAATAAAGATTCAAAGTTTGCCGGCAACACCAATACCTCTTTAAAAAGGCCCTTGGAAAGCTCTTCTATAAGAACTTTTAAATAATAAATATTGTAAGGTCTTTCGATCATTTCAGAAAGCGCTTGGACTGCTGCAATCGTTTTTCCCTCAATCGATTCGAATTCAGTTAAAGACGTATGCCAAACATTTTGCGGATCTTTGTTCGATTGAAGATACTCATAAGTTTTTACAAGAACAGCAAATTCCCCGAACAACTGTGGGATTTTCCCCCGAAGCCTTGCGAAATCGCTTTTAGACCAACCAATTCGGCCAGAGGGGCTATCACCCAAAAGCATAACCTTTATATGTCCGATACTTTCTATGAGCGGAAAGGACAGCATCATTTCGGGGTATATTTTTTCTAAAGACTGGGAAATTTCGAACAATTCAAAGTTTGACAGCATCTGAGTTTCTTTGGCATCCAACAAGTTCTCAATCAGACCAGAAAGATCTATCGCTATTTTTTCATAGCCATTCCATTTCACTTCCGTATCAGTATCTTTTAAATCTTTTAAAAAATACTGATATCTTAGCAGCTGAAATAGCCCCTCACGAAGAGTTGACCCAAGTCTACTCCACTCTGAACCGGCCAGAGAAACATCTCCGCCAATCAATAAAACCTTAAATTTTTTGATGAACGGTCGTGCTTTCTCGATCGCATCAACAGTCGAATCCTCACTTTTACCAAGTTTTAAAATTTCTTTTGTGAAATTAAGTAGATCATCCATTTGATAAACTTGACCAGCCTTAGAAAACTCACCACTTAGTTTTTGAACCAATTTGTTGAAATCGCTTTTTGCTTGCAGAAACTGCTGTTCTTTTTCTTCTTCTGCTGCAGGTTGAAATTCTGCGGCCCATTTAAACGAAATAATTCTCATGGATTTATTAAGGCGTACCAAATCAGGTTTAATGATAGCTAACAGACTAACAATGCTGTCGATTTCTGATTTTAAAAACAGCTGATTCGTGCCTCCAATAATTGCAACTTTGAAATTCATCAACTCTATCAAGAACGCATCCGAGAAAGTTGTACCATCTTCGATGAAGTTTTTCTCGACGAAGATAGCTATTTCTTTAGCCGTAAACGCATCTTTATTTTCTCCGCGGATATTTTCTTTAAAAGATATGAAAACATCTTGTAAACACTGCAGGGAACTTGCGACTTGATCATCCGTGGCGCTACCAGCAAAAAATAACTTAAGATCAGAAATCGTCGAGCCAAGACACGCTATGCTTTGAACTTCAGCGGTTTCTTTAGTTTTATTTTGTTCACCAATTTTTAAACCACAATGAGTCAACGTCAGCACAGAAAATAAAAACAGCGGCACTTTAAGGATCATTTTAGAAAACATATTCTAGGCCCCCGTAAACGCGGTCATTAGCTTGCTTATCTTGCAAAAAATGGGCTTCTTTGGTTTCTTCTTCAACACCCAGTAAATCGAAACCGAAATTTAAATTAAGTCGTGCAAGAGTTTGGTAACTAATAGACCCTGAAAATAATGATCCGTTATAAAATTCGTCATAGGTCCATTTGAAAGCAGTACTTAGCGGCCTAGATTCAATAAAAAGCAGTTCTGAATTTAGTTTTACGCTGACTGGTTTTTTGAATAAACTTCGCTGACCCGTATACGTAAAGATGCTGGTGCGCCCATCCGCCAACAGATCTTGTATTTCACCGTCATTCAGTTCAGCGTACGAAACTTCGATTTCCATTTTTCGCCTAAAGAATTCAGAAAAATCGACTGCGACCCAAATGCCGTACATCTTAAGTGGTTTCAAAAATTGCAACGTCTCACCTTCAGCAGCCACTTTATTAAAAACCCTGTCTTCAAGGTAGCTGATTGTTGACTTAATATTGGCAATGTCAAAATTTAGATCAACGGCTTGAGCCTGGCTGTACGTCACCACCGGTGACAAATTAACTTGCCCGATGAAGTTGCTGGCTGTGCCGTAAGTATCACGGGTTAGCGGAATTTGATTTACCGGTTTTCTTGCGTAGGAAGCTTGAATCCATGGACGCTGGCTGGATTCACCAAAATATAATGAAAGACCTTCGCCGCCGTTCTGAATAATATCATCGATGTCGTAATCTCTGATGGCGTAAACAATTTCGCGGTCCAAGTTTCCGAACCGAAACTGCGATGGTGGTTTTTGTGACCACCGATTTGACGAGCGTATTTCCCCGTCTTCTTCGTAAACCTGGGGCCCTTGGTTTGGCAGGTAAATCGGATAGTATCCCGCATAGAATCCAATTTTTTTAAATTGCAGTTCTGTGTGCACTCCGACTAATCCTTGCTGCTGATACCGGATCATGTCGTTTGTGAAATAAGAGTTAAATAATCCTAAATTTTGTTGTTGGTCTAAGAAGCTAAAGTTTTTAATTTTTCTGCCGAACACGACCTGGCTTTTTTCGTCGGCAGCAGCGTTTTCAGAACTAAGACCTACGAAAAATTCTGGAGCAGCAAAATAAGAACTTTTAGATAGTGAAAATGTTCCTACCAAACCCTGAGCTTTTACTAATAGGGTTCCTTGCTTCTCATACAAAGCTTGAACTTCTGCTTGCTGTTGAAAATTTGAATCTTCTGCGGATTCAGAAAAATATTGAACTCCAGAAAGTTGGGCATTTAAACTAAAATTTTTGTCGACGGTCGATTCCAATCGTTGGAAACGATTTTGATTTTGGGAAGCCCAAGCAAAAGTGCTGACCAGCAAAAGTGCTGACAACATCACTAAGGATTTAGAAATTCCTAAACTTACTTGAGGCATAGCCCATATGAACAATGAGGCGTAAATTGAGTCAATAATTTGCCGCAGTTTGGCAGTTTTCTTCATAAAATTTGTAATTACTTCTAGAGATAATTTTGGTTTTCTTTGGAGCCTGTGTTAGGATTTTTGTAACTGATTAAAAGGAGCTTCAATAAAGTGAATACAACCGATCAAGTAAATCAATTTTTGCTAAAAATGTGGGCAGATTACAGTGCGCTCAATCCTCAAGCTACAAAAATTTTCAACCTGCTTACAAAAAATGGTGAAACAGTGGTTAACGACCACATAGCGCTAAGAACATTCAATCATCCAAAACTTGGTATCAAGTCCTTGGCAGCACCCTTTGAAAAAATGGGCTACAAACCCTGTGGCGAATACTTTTTCAAAGAAAAAAAACTTTATGCTCAGCATTTTGAACACTCAGATCTGGATTTACCGAAAATATTTATTTCTGAATTAGAATTACAAAAAGTTCCTTCGTACATTCAGGAGGTTGTTAACGCCTGCATAGATCAAATATCAGACGCTTCAGTGCTAGCAAACAACTTCAGTTTTAGTGGGCGCCACTGGAGCATCAATTATGCAATCTACTTAAAATTAGCAGCAGAAAGTGAGTACGCTTCTTGGGTTTATGCTTTTGGTTTTAGACCAAATCATTTCACTGTTAGCGTTAATCATTTAAAGCACTTCACCGAACTAACCAAATTAAACGAGTATCTAAAAACAGAAGGTTTTAAATTAAATGCCTCTGGTGGTGAAATAAAAGGAACCCCTGCGGAACTTTTAGAGCAGAGTTCAACAATGGCTGGATCGATAGAATGGCAATTTGATGATGGAGTTTGCTCCATTCCTGCATGTTATTACGAATTTGCAAAAAGATATCCGATGAGTGATGGAAAACTTTATAATGGCTTTATTGCTAAATCTGCAGATAAAATTTTTGAAAGCACCAACCGTCAAGCTGGAAGCTAAGCAACTCTTTTGACTATGTTGTTATAAGTTTCATGATCTGCAGTGATTTTCCATTTTGCATGGGCCTCTAAAAAAGTCTGTGCAATCTGTGGATCGAATTGGGTCCCTTTGCAGCGCTTGATTTCTGAATAGATGACATCATCAGGTAAACCCTTACGATAAACGCGATTTTCTGCCATTGCATCGTAGGTATCGACCACTAAAATTATTCGAGAGATCAACGGAATAGCTTCGCCAGCTAATTTGTCGGGGTAGCCTTCGCCGTCGATACGTTCGTGGTGACCACGAACTGCAGGCAAGATCTGTTTGAAGAAAGGATGCGCCGTTAGCGGCTTGATTATTTGTTCACTGATCACGCTGTGACTTTTCATGATGTCTGCTTCTTTGGGATCCAACCTTGATGGTTTTAATAAAATATCTTTATCGATACCAATTTTTCCAATGTCATGCAGTAGTCCAGAAAATTCGGCCACTTTCTGTTCGTATTCGTTCAAGCCAGATTCTTTTGCTAATTTTCGGCAGTATTCACCCACACGCAAGCAATGCTGATACGTTGAAGGCTCGACAGAATTTAATGATTGCAACAAAGCACCTACTGATTCATAGGCCCAATCCGGTATATCGCCCCAAGACATGAGTCCCCCTTAATATCCGATCGGTTTTACGACTTCTAGACTTGAGGTTACCGATACAAAATCTCATAATAAGGCGATGAAACACCTCTACTTCCGCCTCAATAACATTGTGATTGGTTTAATTTTTCTGTGCCTCGTTCAAGTGACACATGCCCAGAAGATAAAAGTGAAAAAATCAAAAGGAAAAACGGCTTTGGTAGAAACTTCTACCCCGCTGGAGGAGGGGCAAACCTATGATCTGCAAACAAGTTTAATTTCTGCAGACGTTGATTATTTACAACCCGGGTTTAAAACTAGAAAAAACTCTTTCACATTCGGCTTTAATTTTTCAGCCTTGAAGGGCGATGCAGCCCAAGAAAATTCGTTTTCAGCGCAGGGGCGCTATGGTTGGAATTTTTCGTATGTTGAGCTAGGTCTTGTTAGTGAAATTGGCTACAGTGACCTAGGTGCAGGCGCCACAACGAATTTTTTAGGTGGTGGTTACTTTGATTACAATCTGCTATCAAACCGTGATTCCAGAAATTTTATTTATGGACCGTTTGCATTGCTAGCGATTGGATCAAGACAGTTTTCTGCTGGTGGCAGCGCCGGGCTTTTAACGGTGAACGGTGGTGGTTTTTTTTCCTATTTTCTAAATAATAATTCTTTGGCCGCAAGGATTGAAGCTTACTTTGAGCATCGTCAAATCAATGCCTCTGTTGGACAAGGTTCGTTGTCTGGATTCGGTAGTCGGGCCCTGTTGGTTTTTTATTTTTAATTCAAAAAAACTTGGTAATCTTCTAGTGTCAGAAACGAACTTTTAGCTGGATAAAACCGTAATACAGATTTTAACATTTGATCTCTGGCAGATTCGATGTCTTTCGCATCTTCAGCAGAAAAATCATGGCCTAAAAACGAAAAGTACAGCGATCCTTTTTCAGTGGATGCGATTCCCGCAACATTGAGTGCAGGGTTCTCAAACAATCTTCCGGTTTTAATAACCACTTGATTCGTAAAATTTAAATTAGATTCAAAAGTTCCATTTAAATCTTCACTGGGATTATATAAAAAATGACCTAAATTTAATCCGTTTTTTTGCGCTAGCACGTCAATGTAATTTAAAACTTTTAACATGGCAGCACATGTGCATACATTATCTTTGCGTACTCCCGATGAAGAATCTGCTAAGCCAGAACCGGTAAAAAGCCGCAGCTCTTTGCTATTTAGTTGCAGTTCGTTCGATTGGAATTTTTGAAAATCATTAACGCCGCCCAAGTACCAAAAAAGACTGTCCGAAATATAATTATTTGAAAATACATTTAAATTTTTTAGATACTTAAGTAACGATGACGATTTTAAATTTATTTGTTTCGTGTATTCTCCGATCGCAATTTTGTCAGATGATCTGACTTGCACGCTTCGAACTGAAAACTGTGCGGGCACACGAACATTCTTTTTATTTTTTGTAGCCCACCCCAGTAACCTTTGCTTTGCATCTTGAGTTTGTGTGGACCAATTTTCAGAATTAAGTATAAGTTGAAGATTCTGTGCCGATTCCGATGAACTGATCGGAACCTGATCAAGCTCAATGTGTGGTTGCGTCAGTGCGGATAAATAAATTCTAGTTGTTTCGTCGATGACTAGATCCCTGATTTGATAGACTCCAGCACTTTGCATTAAGGACAGGGAGTATAAAATCTTTTCGATATTAAAAACGGGATCATAATTTGTCTTTAAGTAAGCATCAAAAATGCCGGCTTGTTCATTCACGGGCTTAAGATACCAAGTGCTTTCAATGATATGGTCGGGACCAAGTTTTTTTAGAGCCCATGCCGTCGTAATTACTTTTGACAATGAGGCCAATGGGTAAAGTCTTTGGTCTCGGTAGCCGCTGTAAGATTTTTTATCTGAAGACAGAACTTCACAATAACTGATTCGTTCATCATTTTGAAAACTTAAGTCTCTTGCGATAATCGAAGGGACTTCTTTTGAAGGGCGCTGTACAAGCTCTGTTGTACGTAAACCCGGTGTGTGGCCAGTATTTTGACTAGAAAGTTCTGGTGTACAACCGAGCAAAAAAACCGACGCTGCTAAAACGGAAAGATTTCTTATATACATGCAGGTTCAATTTATAAGCTGCGGCCAAAAAATAACCCATAAAATTGTTCATAGCCATCCCTTTTTTCAAAGGTAAAGACCTGAATTCTTTGACATTTTAGTAAAATCTACAAACAATACCCAAACTATGTCACAAGCATCAACACCCACTCCAAGCCTACGTACAATTTATCAGTTTAAACTCAATAAGATCATTGATCATACCCCTCAGATTCGAGAACTTTATTGTGAACTTATCAACATGCCTGCTTTTCAGTTTAAGGCAGGACAATTTGTAATGCTTCATGTACCCGTCCAAGATGGAAAACCAGCGCTACGTGCGTATTCCATTGCTTCAACAGATCAGAATAAGACCGGTTTTAAGTTGATATTCAAATTTGTAGAAACGGGACTGGCCAGTAAGTACATCTGGGATTTAAAGGGCGATGAAATTTTAAATATGACAGGTCCTTTTGGGAAAGTTTTTTTTCAAGAACCACCGACAGAGCAAATTGTTTTCTTAAACACGGGAAGTGGTGTTTCGCAACATTTCAGTTTTTTGGAATCCAGAATGAATCAGTTTCCAGATTTAAAATACAGACTTTATTTCGGTGTTCGTCATGAAACAGATATTTACTACGAAAGTGAATTAAAGCGTTTAAAAAATAACTTAAAAAACTTCGATTATCATTACGTGCTCAGTAGACCGCAAGCTAGCTGGACGGGTAAAAAAGGTTACGTACAAGATTGTCTAAATGATTTTGATTACAAAAACACACCCACTACATTTTACATGTGTGGCAACGGAGCCATGATAAAAGACGTTAAAAAACAGCTTCTTGAAATTGATGGCATCGATAAATCCCGCGTTTGGTCTGAGGCTTTCGATTGATCACCAGATTTAACGGACTAAGTTCTTACAATCAAGCCGTCTTACAATTGGTTTTAGCTGGAAGCATTTGGGGGTTATCTTTCATTTGTGTACTTTGGGCCTTAAAAGATTTTTCTACATCGACGTTGATTTTTTGGAGATTTTTATTTGCGTTCATTATTGGTGAAATTGCTTTTTATTTCTATAGGCCAAAAGATTTTAATCCATCTAGTCCTGATATCAAGTTGTCACTGTTTGCAGGTATTTCTTTAGGGTTATCGTTACTTTTACAAACACATGGACTAAATTTCACGACAGCCACCAAATCCAGTTTTATCACTTCTTTGTATGTGATTTTGATTCCGTTTGCAGGATACTTATTTTATAAAAAGCAAATCAAAATTTCTCACATTGTTTGTGGAGCCATTGCTTTTTTAGGCATGGCTTTTTTACTGAACCTACATACAGAAACAGATCTGAATTTTAATACCGGCGACTTATTAACTTTTGGCTGTGCCATCACTTCAACATTTCACATCATGTTTGTGGGCGCTGCTGCAAATAAAGTTCAAAGTGGATTTCGATTTAATACTTATCAGACGTTTTGGTCCCTGATGATTACTTTACCTTTTTTAATTTATGAGATGCAGACGAAAAATATTTCGTTGTGGCCAGCGAATGTCGAAATTAAATCAGTATTAAGTATTTTGTTTCTTTCTGTTTTTGTTTCGTTGATAGCTTTCACCTTGCAGGTCAAAGCTCAAAAAACTTTAACGAACACGACGGCAAGTTTACTGTGTTTGCTAGAAGCGCCGAATGCCTTCATGTTTGCATTTTTAATTCTTGGCGAAAAGCTGATCGGCTATCAGGTTTTAGGTATTGTCCTGATTCTTGGAAGCTCTTTCTTGTCGGTTTTCATAGATCGACCCAAAAACAGATCCAGCTAAAATAGCAGCTCCCGTTAATGCCGTTAACCATTCTGGAAAATGGAAGAAATGATCCAGCAACATAAATAAGGCTAACGCTGCAAGCGCATAGAACGCTCCGTGTTCAAGGTACTGGTACTGATCTAGTTTTTCATGATCAACCAGATAGAGTGTCAACCCCCGTACAAAGAAGGCACCAACTCCAAGTCCAATCATGATTTCGTAAAGCTGCTTGGTGATTGCAAACGCTCCGATAACACCATCAAAACTGAACGACGCATCCAGGACCTCTAAGTAAAGAAAAAGTCCTAAGCCAGAGCTCATCCACTTTACTGTTTTCATTTTTTCATCGCCTAGCAATTCACTAAGGCCATGAACTACAAGATAAGTTATTACTCCATAAACGGCAGAAGTTATGAAAGAGGACTGAACCGCAGGCTCCATAAATTTGTAAATTATCATAATAATAATAAGCGCCAACATGATTTCAGAACTTTTGACCGTTGCAAACTTAGCAAAAGGACCCTCGATGACCGGAAACCAATGATTGTCTTTTTTTGCATTTAAGAAAAAGTGTAGAGCGACCATCAATAAGAAAGCTCCGCCGTAACTGCTAACAGCTAAATGAGCATCTATCATCATCGCTGCATATTGATCAGGACGTTGAACGGCCATGACCACAGATTCCCACAAGCTGATACCGCCGGCGATAGATACTATGATCACTGGAAAAATAAAGCGCATACCGAAAACAGCAATCAGCATACCCCACAACAAAAAGCGTCGTTTCCATTTTTCGTCCATTTTTTTTATGACCGTTGCATTCACAACAGCATTATCAAAGGACAGCGATATTTCAAGCACACACAAAAGCGATACGGTTAATAAAGATTGTAACAGCACCGTCACATTTGCGTGTTGCATCCACGAAAGCCCTGCAGCAAGAAGAAGACCAAGCACCAATGTTAAAGTCGGAAATTTTAAATATGTATACATAGGAACTGTTATCTTACAAATTTTTTAAATTTACAAAATAAAACCGTGGAAGCTATCAACGGTTTAATAATAATTGAAGAAACTTAGCCGTTTCGCTGCGTTTCACTTTTGCAACAATTTCTGGCGTCCCTTCGGCAACGATTTCGCCGCCGTAAATTCCGCCGTCTGGTCCAATATCAATAATATGGTCACACGTTTTTACGACCTCTAAATTGTGTTCAATGACGATGACCGTATTGCCTTGGTTTGTAAGTTCATGCAAAAGCTCGACGAGTTTTCGAACGTCGTCAAAATGTAAACCTGTCGTTGGTTCATCCAATATATACAAAGTTTTTCCGGTGCTGCGACGAGAAAGTTCTTTTGATAATTTTACTCGCTGTGCTTCACCGCCCGAAAGTGTCGTCGAAGACTGACCGAGTGTCATATAATCTAAGCCCACTTTATTTAAAGTTTCGAGCTTTCGAAAAATCTGCAAATGATTTTTAAAAAAATCTACGGCCTCTTCGACATTCATATCTAACACATCCGCGATACTTTTCTCTTTGTATTTAATCGCCAAAGTTTCACGGTTGTAGCGTCTGCCACCACAAGTATCGCACGTGACAAAGACATCCGACAAAAAATGCATTTCCATGCGAATCTGGCCATGACCTAAACAGGTTTCACACCGCCCACCCTTGACGTTGAAACTGAAACGTCCGGGCTCGAAGCCCCGCAGTTTCGCATCCGGTAGCGATGCATAAAGATCACGAATCAGCGGCAACAATCCTACGTAAGTTGCTGGCGTCGACCGCGGCGTTCGCCCAATGGGCCGCTGGCTGATATCGATGACTTTATCTATATGCTCAATACCCTCGATTTTTTTATACGGAGCAGGTTGTGCCAATGAATGATAAAATTCTTTCGCTAAAATTTTATATAATGTGTCTATCACGAGAGTGCTTTTGCCGCTGCCTGAAACGCCAGTAATTGCCGTTAATGTTCCTAATGGAATATTAAGATTTACATTTTTTAAATTATTTCCAGAAGCTCCAGATAATTTCAAAAACTTTCCAGTTCCCAAACGGCGCTGCTGTGGCAACAAAATTCTTTTTTTGCCTGACAAGTACTGACCGGTTATTGAATTGGGATTATTAGCAAGTTCGTCAGCAGTTCCTGCTGCCATCAGTTCGCCACCTAATTTTCCAGCTCTTGGGCCAAGATCGACGACATAATCTGCATAGCGAATTGTGTCTTCATCATGCTCAACAAGAATTATTGTATTACCGCGGTCTTTCAGTTCACCAATAATTTCAAGCAAACGATGGTGATCGCGCGGATGCAGACCAATGCTGGGCTCGTCCATGACATAGGTACAACCAATCAGGGCTGAACCCACCTGAGTCGCTAAACGAATTCTTTGCGCTTCGCCACCAGACAAAGTCCGTGCTTGTCGTGATAACGACAAATACGAAGTGCCTACACGTTTCAAAAAATTAACTCGCAGTAAAATCTGTTTCGTTATTTTATCTGCAACTAATTTCTGCTTTGGAGACCATGTTGTTTTTGGTAACCACTCGGAAAGTTCTAACAATGACATATCAGAAAGTTCTGCAATATTTTTTGTATTAATTTTAATACTTAGAGGCTCCTGCCTTAGCCGTGTGCCTTTGCAGTCAGGACAAGAGTTTAAAACAATCTCTTCGCCTTCTTCGTCATCAGAATCGTCTTTAACTTTTTGTCCCCTGTAAGAATATTTAACTTTGTCTAATTTTTTTCCACCAACTTCAGAATCTGAGTATTGCTCTTCTTCGATGAGATCTAAAGTTCCAAGACCTTTACATGTTTCGCAGGCGCCGCGTGGATTATTAAAACTAAACAAGCGCGGTTCTAGATCTGGAAAACTAAAACCACATTTCGCGCACGTCGAGTGCAGCGAGTAACTTGTACGTTCACCATTCATGGTTTCTATGATGACCCGACCTGCAGCCATACTGAGTGCCGTATTGATACTTTCACTAAGACGGTGCTTGATTGTATCTTTTAAAATTAACTGATCAATAACCAGTTCGATATCATGTGTTTTTGTTTTTGTTAAGCGTGTGGCTTTTTCTAATTCGATAAAATGCCCGTCAACTTTGGCTTTCACAAAACCTTTTTTTTCCCAGCGCTGGAATTCAGCCAAGAATTCTCCTTTTTTAGCTTGAGCTATAGGAGCTAGAACATAAAATTTTGTGCCTGCAGACTTTTTGAATACTTCATCAATAATTTGTTGCGGCGTCTGTGAAGAAACGGGAATGTGATGCACAGGACATTCGGCAGTACCTACTTTTGCAAATAGCAGGCGCAAGTAATCATACACTTCAGTTATTGTCCCGACTGTTGACCTTGGATTAAGACCTACAGATTTTTGATCAATAGCTATTGCCGGGCTAAGTCCCGTTACAGAATCCACATCCGGTTTTTTAAGTTGCTCTAAAAAATTTCTTGCGTATGCAGATAAGCTTTCCACATATCGTCTTTGACCTTCGGCATAAATAGTATCGAATGCTAGTGAGGATTTTCCGGAACCACTGAGGCCAGTGAACACGGTGATTTTATTTCTTGGTATAGTGATCGATACATTTTTTAAATTGTGTTCGCGCGCGCGCTTTATAACAATGCCATCAACAAAAGCCTCTTGATTCGTACGGGAATTGGTTTCAGGAATACTTCTTTTAAAATTTTTTGCCATTCGCTTATTATTTCACTAGCCCTGCAGCCTGACAAGAAGGACATAATCCATAAAGCTCAAGTATGTGAGATGTCAAAATGAAGCCAAAATGCTCTGCCACCTGAGATTGTAATTTTTCAATTTTAGGATTTTCAAATTCACAAATTCGGCCGCAGGATGTGCACGTCAAATGGTCATGATGATGTTGAGTCGTTAACTCATAACGTGAAGAATGACCACCCATACGGACTTCAGTCACAAAGTTTTTTTCTGCCAAATTTCTTAAAAAACGATACACAGTAGCAAACCCGACAGAGTTATCTAAAAGCGAAACTTTCTCGAACAGCTCCTGCGCGGTCACATGACGTTCTCCAGAAAGAGCTTCGGCATCATGTAAGCACGCCAAAATCAACATGCGCTGGCTAGTAATTTTAAGACCCATAGCGCGAATCATTTTTTTAAAATCATCCTGCTGGAAGCGTTCTTTATACTTAATAATTTCAGAGCTGTTTTGTCTAGGTAGTGGATGAGAACTGGTTGCTGAAATAGACATAAAAACTCCTGCAAAGTATGATTTAAGTGCTTACAGCTACACTATATGGTATTGAAAATCATTCTCAATCTCAAGAATAGCCTGTGTTACCAAAATTTAAACAATCTGTGTAAATTTAAAGCACTAAGACAAACGTCTGGCCGCACCCATGATTTAGTCCTCGCAAGCCGCAGAAACAGATATGCTAAAATTAATGAGCGATAGCACTAAAACGAGGCTTTTTTTCTTTAAAGCCAATTCATCTGATTTAAAAGCCGTGGAAACCTATCTGACGAAAAGGAATTACGAAGTCTTATCAGAAAGCGATTTTAAAGAAGCACTAGCTAAACTTATTCATTTCGATCCGGCATTTGTGTTCTTAGCGTGGGACCATCCGCATCCGCGAATTCAATCAGTTCCCAAATTTCTTGGTCAATCTGTTTCAGCAACTATCATCCCTTATGTGGAATCCTCCAGCCGCGATCACCTGCGCGAGCTGGAAATTTCTGGATTTTCACTGAAAATTTATCCTCCAGTTTCAGGCCCTGCAATCATTAGATCTATTTTAAAAATTGAAAAAGAATCTCAGCAAACCGCGGTCGATCTTACAAAATTTTCAAACAGCAGAGAAGATTCCAACAAAACGACTATCATATCCGGAAAGAAAAAAACGGAAGCCATGCAGATTTTCCTGCAAGATTTAGATAAACAAGATACTGAAATCTCAGAGCCTTCAATTTCCGAAACAAGCCCCGTAGCAAAATCCATCATCCATATCCAAAAAGGAACGCGCGGAGATTTAATAAAATTCAATAAATCGAAACTTGAAAGTTTAGCAATCAAATCGAACTTCGAAAAATTAAAGGCCTCTACAAAAGAAGCTCTGCAAACAGATTTTCAGAATAAGGTAAAAAATCAGATTATTGATTTAACTCAGTCTTATGTTGAAGCAGAATTGGATGGTGCACTAAAGACAGAAATCGACGCATCTGCTTCGCACCAAAGATTGTTGTGTTTGGTTGTGCAAAGTGAATCATGGTGCGGCTATTTGGTTATTTCAAGTCAGAATCAAATAAAAAATAATGATTACCAAACCATTTTGCAGAATTGGCTTCAAGACCAATTTATCAATATGAATGAAATTTCAGAAAATGATTATTTTGAAATTGAATTGCAAAACAAGGATGTTGATTTAAAAACCTGGGCACAAGCGAATTCAGATTACTTAGAAATTATTGAAACAGATAAAAGTGAAGTTCTTTTGAGTTTCTTCTCAATAGACCCGAAGTATTTAATCCTTGAGCTGAGTGAGGCCCATCAGATGTTGGAAGTTCCACTTCAGTTGGTTACTGCAGATAAAAAAATCGAACTCAGTTTATTTTTGCATCTGCCCGATAATAAAAAATATATTTTATATACACCAGCAAACCAAACTTTATCCAGCCAGCAAAAAAACAAACTGCTTGAAAAAAACATCGTCAAACTGCACACACCCATGAGTTTTGAAAAAGAACTTAATAAATTGAAAGCAGAGTATTATCTGAACGATTCTGTAAATAAGATCAAACAGGTTATTGCGTAATGAAAGATCTGGTCCTTGCGAGCACTTCGGTTTACCGAGCTGAACTTCTGAAAAAAACTGGTATCCCATTCTCAACTGTGAAGCCCGGGTTCGATGAAGATGAAAACAAAAATAAATTACTCATGAACAAAGCGACACCTATGGAAGTTGCAGAAGCTCTGTCAAAGGGTAAAGCAAGATCAGTAAAATTAAACACGGTGAACATCTTAGCCGGTGACCAGATCGTAAATACCGGAAATGGTATATTCGGAAAATCAAATGGCTTTCAAGGTGCATTTGATCAGCTGAAATTGCTGCAAGGCCAGACTCATGAACTGATCACAGCAGCTACCATCATCAGCGATCAAAACGAGTATCACATCAATCATATTACGCGACTGACGATGAAAAACTTAAGTGACCTTGAAATTAAAAAATACTTACACCATGATCAGCCCTACGATTGCGCTGGAAGTTATAAAATTGAAAAAAGTGGAATCGTTCTTTTTGATAAGATTGAAACAGATGATTTTACCGCAATTCAGGGTATCCCAATGATCTGGGTAACTCGCATACTCAAGGAGTTAAAGTATGAATTCTTCCAAACCTGATTTGAAAAAAATGGCTATTGATGGAATGGCTTTTTCTTACTCTCCGTATTCAAATAAAAAAATCGGCGCCAGCGTTTTACTAACTAATGGAAAAATCTATAGCGGTTGCAACATTGAAAATGCCTCTTATGGAGGGACCGTTTGTGCTGAACGAGTCGCAATCTGGAAGGCTTTCAGCGAAAACCATTCTACTGAAAAAATACTTGAAGTCGTAGTTGCAAGCGCTGAAGTTAAACCATGGCCGCCCTGTGGATTCTGTCGTCAAATCATGGCAGAATTCTGCACGCCAAATACAATTGTTCGGCTAGTAAATCCACAAAACATAGAAATTAAATACACCTTCAAGGATTTGTTTCCTGAAGCCTTCGAACCGGAACATCTTAAAAAATAATCTGCTCGGTAATTTTAGTTCTAAAATTTTTAAGCTGTAGTTTCACGACAGTTTGTTTCGAATCTAAGTAGGACACAACCTCGTGTAAATCGCCAGATTCACTTCTAGCCAGGTCCGATCGGACAAAAAGAATATTATTTTCAATAAAGTGAATTCCAAAATTACGATATTCGTCAAAATGCACATTCATCAGATGCACCTTAATTTTTCTCAATCGGGATCTTAAAAGATTAACTCTTTTTTGCAGAATTGAAATGAGAGTCTTAGACGAACCTATATCATTCGTAAAAATGAGATTGGCTACCTTATCCAGGTTCGTTAAATCGACTGACATTCCAGTTAATTTATTTAACGGACTGAAACATTTTACAGTGACTTGAAAATTCCAACTTTCGTTTTTTTGACTGACATAAAAAGAGTAGACACGCACAAAATGAATTCTAGAACGTGTCTTTTCTTTTTTCTTTTTCACTACTGTTTTTCACCATCTTGCAACAGCGCTGTATTTGTCTGAATGCTAGAACCCTGTCTGTGCCCGTCGATCCACTGTCGATAAGCTGCTGAACTTTTTTGCCGACCCAATGTATCTATATCGTTTTTAACTGCCGTTGCAGACGACGTGGTTGTCATGTCTTTAAATTTGATAAGATATTGCACGTCAGAATCACGGATCAGTTTTTTAGATACAGGGTTTAACTTATTAACTTCAAATGCTGCCTTAGCTGCCTGCGGAGAGCTAAGGCCCGGAATATTTTCTGTGGCTAAATCGAAATAGCCTGTTTCTTTCCAAGTGAATTTGTTTTGAGTAACTAATTTAACCGCTTCTTCTGTTTTACCTTCAGCAAGTGCAGCTTCGATGGACTTAACGGCAGTAGAAAATTCATCTGTTAAAATTAATTTTTTAGCAATTTCTGAATGCACTTTTTCCAAAACTGCCGGCGCCGCAGCTATTTTCTCGGAAACTTTAATAATGTGAAAACCATAATTCGTTTTTACTAATTCTGAAACTTTACCCACAGGTAAAGCGAAAGCAACTGCTTCGAATTCTTTAACCATTTGACCTCGTCCGAAAAAGCCAAGATCGCCATTCTTTACTTTTGAACCTGGATCTTCACTGACTTGCCCGGCTACTTTAGAAAAGTCTTCTTTCTGTAATCTTACAAGAATACTTTTCGCTTTTTCTTCAGCTTTCTTTACTGATGCGTCATCACCTGCAGCACGAATCAATATATGAGATGCTTTGATTTGCTCTTTAACATCGAACTCGGACTTATTTGTTACAAAGTAGTCGCTGACTCTCTTATTAAACTGAGGATCAGCCAATTTTTTCTGAATATCATCTGCACCGACCGTCGAAGATTTAGATTGCGACTTCGTGTACTCGGCCAAATTAATTGCAGCATATTCAAGATTGAGTTTTATCGTTTTCAGATCCGCTTCGGCATTTTTTTGTAAATTTGTGGTCCCTAGAGAAGCTTCGAACAATTGCCGTGAACGCTGACTAACGATGTCTTGACGCAATTTTTTTTCAAATTCGCTGGGCGTTAGGCGGTTTGCACTTAAGATGGCTTTATAGGAATCTGTTTGAAAAACCCCTTCTTTTTTGAAATAAGGTAGATCTTCAGTGATCATTCGGCGAACTTCAGCATCCGTTGCAAAAATGCCTTCTTTTTCTGCAGCTTGCCACGTGACAGCCTTTGTCACTAAGCTATTCATAACTTCGCCGCGAAGAATGTTTTTTTGCGCACCCATGTCGAACTGGCCACCAAAGAGTTGGCTGTAATATTGGCTTAAACGGTTTTCCTCGTCTTGAAAATCTTTGATTGAAATGATTTGCCCGTTGACCTCTGCTGCAGACCCCATCGAAGTGGCACCGCCTTTGCGACCAGATAAATCGGAAAGAACAAATACCAAAATGATGATCCCGAAAACCACAAATGCCACAATACTTCGAGACGAAATCCCTCTTTCTGTAAGACCTTTACGAATTTTGCTGGCTAAAGAATTTTGCGAACCCTGTGATCCTCGGTGTGATGACTTCATGAACGTATGCTCCTTATAAAATGAAAATTCTAGATCTGTTATGAGCTCACAATTCATTTTCTTTTTCAAGAAAAATATGCCTGAACTGATGGCTTGAATTCTGGTCGTGTTTTGCTATCGTTGACCTCAAGGAGATCCACATTTTGAATTTTCTAAATTTTAATTTTAAAAAAGCATTTATTTTGCTTTTAATTATCTCGCTGCCCTTGATTTCAATCAATATAGAGCAAAAAAAACTGCAAAATTCATGGTTTACTCAGCCTTTTAGTTTTGCTGCGCAGTCCGTGCAAAGTTTCTTTTCTGGCCTGAGCCAAGGCGTTCGCTCGACAACCGCTCAGTATCTTAATCTGATTAACATCAAGAGTGAAAATGCTCGCCTGAGCAAAGAAAATATTGAGCTCATAACTCGACTGAATCAATTTAATGAAAGCCAAAACGAACTGGAACGCCTGCGGACGCTTCTAGATTTTCAAAACAACACAAAAATGGAGCTAATGCCTGGCCAAGTCATCGGCCGGGATTTAGTGGCAGATCACAATACCATCACAATCAACAAGGGGACAAAGCATGGTTTACGCTCTGGACAAGCCGTTTTAACGGTTTCCGGAGCCATTGGTTACATTTTTAAACCGCAATATTTCACGTCCCACGTTATGCTCATTACGGATCGCTATTCCGTGGTCGACGCCCTGATTCAGAAAACAAGATCACATGGCATTCTTGAAGGAAAGAATAAAGAAACATGCGTGCTTCAGTATGTCGAGCGCACTGAGGATATCAAGCTCGGTGATCTTATCGTGACTGGGGGGTTGGATAACATTTTCCCGAAAGGTTTTCCGCTTGGAGTTGTCTCTAACATTGGAAGCAAAACTAAAAGCGGTTCTTTAACTATCGAAATCAAACCCGTGGTTGATGCTAATAAAATCGAAGAAATTTTTATTGTTAAACAAGCTGCTTTAGAGAATTTTTTAGAAAAGTCAGCTGACCCCCAGACAACAAGCCAAACCGGTAACCAATGAATTCATTACGACTTCGTTTTTACTTAAAAATTCTCATGTTCAGTTTTGTTTTCTTTCTACTGTGTGGTTTTCAAACAAGCTTTTGGCCAAACATAATTACGTTCATTCCTTCGCCTCAGTTTTGGCTGATGATGATCTTTTTTATCTCTTTACGTTGGAGTCCGCTTTTTTCTGTTTTTTATATTTATTTTTTAGGTTTTTGTCTGACACGTTTTTCACAAATACCGTTAAAAATAGCTTGGACCACGTTGTTATCGACGTTCACCCTTCTGACTTTATTTAAAGAACGAGTTCGTCTTAGCGGCGCCCTTTCTTTTTCTTTTTTTACTTTGCTTGGAAGTATTATTTTTGAGGTCAGTTATATTGTTTTGTCTCGCTCGATCGAAGCGAACCCAACATCTTATCAGCTTTTTGACCGTCTGGTTCAAGTCCTCATCAATTTTATATTCAGTTACCCGGCATACCGTTCTTTTGAATGGCTGGATCAGCTTTTCTACACGAAACATTTATGGTCTACCACTCCAGAACAAGGCGAGGAACTGTGATGAACGAATATATCAGTAATCCTGATGAAGCTCGCGAATTTCAGGGCCGCTATCGAACACTTTATATTTTTATTACTTTTGTCATCTCTGTTTTTTTTCTCCGATTGATCTGGCTTCAAGTTATTTCCGGGAATGAACTTAGGCAATATTCAGAAAAAAACCGCATCAAGCAAAATAAAATTTTTGCACCCAGGGGTTTAATTCTAGACCGTGAAGGAAAAGCGTTAATTGAAAATTTGCCAGGGTTCGAAGTCTTGGTATCACCACAGTACATTGAAAATATGAAATTTTTGGCTGACACGGTCGGTCCCATCTTAGGTATGGAGCCAGCAAAAGTAGTCGAAAAAATTCAGCGCAACAAGCGTTTGAATGGCCCGTTTGCGACGGTGCGATTGAAAGACAACCTATCGCGAGAGGAAGTTTTTAGACTAAAACGCATACGCTTAGACACCCCTGGTTTAGAGATCCGTGAATCTATTTTACGCCACTACCCGCTGAACGAAAATGGGTCTCAACTCTTTGGATATGTCGGTGAAATTTCAAAACTAGAAATTCCAAAACTGAATGAAAAGTACAAAAATGTATTGGCTTTTGAACAAAGTGATATCGTCGGCAAAAGTGGGCTTGAAGAGTATCTAGAAAAAGATATCCGCGGTGCTGATGGTGTCAGCTTCATCCAAGTGGATGCTCACGGACGAGAAACTATCACTGAGATTCCTAACATTTACGGCGAGCAAATTAAAAATCAAGAACCTACCCACGGTCATAGCGCTTATCTGACCTTAGACAGAGATCTTCAAGACGCAGCTTACAAAGCGATGGCCAGTCGAAATCGAATTGGTGGGGTCGTCGCCATGAAAAGTAACGGTGAAATTTTAGCTTGGCTTAACACGCCGGCTTTTAATCCCAACGATTTTGCAACCGAGACGTCTTCAAAAATTTGGAATAAACTGACAAGTGATCCGTTTAAACCTTTTAGAAACAAAGTGATTCAAGATCACTTTGCTCCGGGTTCGACATTCAAACCTTTGGTGGCATTGGCGGCTCTGCAAGATAAAGTGATCACTGACAAAACAATTTTATATGCACCGGGAAAGTTTTATTTTGGTGGTAGACCGTATCACAACCACAACAAAAATGGTGAAGGTTACATCAACGTTTACGACGCCCTTGAACGCAGTAGTAACGTTTTTTTCTTTCAGCTTGGCATCAAACTGGGCGTAGACAAGATGTACAACTACATCAGTCTTCTGGGTTTGGGTGCGCGCACAAAAATTGAAATGGACCGCGAAGCTGCTGGACGTTTACCAAATTCGGAGTGGAAAAAATCTGCACGTGGAGAAGAATGGCAGCCTGGAGAAAATTTGAGTACGGCTATCGGTCAAGGCTACGTTACGGTTACACCGTTACAAATGGCTATCGCTTACAATGCAATCGCGACCGAGGGTAAAGTTGTGAAGCCTTTTATTGTAAAAAAAGTTGTCGATCTTGATGGCAAAATTCTTCTCGAAAGATTTCCTGAGGTCGTTCGTGATGTTACATTGCCACAACCCAACGGTTACAAAATTGATGCAGAGACTTTCAAAATTGTAAAAGAAGGTATGCGCCGAGTTGCCAATGGCGCCGCAGGGACAGCTAGAAGTTTAAAAATTCCGGGTGTGCAAATGGCTGGTAAAACGGGGACGGCTCAGGTCATGAGTTTTTCGGCTGATCAAATTTATTCGTTGTGTGAAAATCGCCCGATGCAAACGCGACATCATGGTTGGTATATTGGATGGGCTCCGTGGGATAAGCCGGAGATAACCGTCGCCGTTTTAGCCCAGCATAGCTGTCATGGAAATTCAGGCGCAGGTGTGGTCGTGCGCGATATCATGGAGGCTTACTTTAGAAAATATCACCCTGACCTGGTGGCCGAGGGATTAAAGAAAAAAGACATCCGCGCCAAGGTCAAAATTCCGAAAACTCCAGAGGTAGATTAAAATGGCTTTTAGATCACAGAATATTTCCGAAAGAAATTTTGTTAGCCGCTTGGATATTCGGTTAATTTTACTCATTTTTTGCTTAAACATAATTGGTTTGTTCAACTTATACAGTGCAACACATGGACCGCATTCTCGCGACGTGGAACCTCTGTTTGTACAACAGATTGTGTGGTTACTGGGTGGCTGGACTTTTTTCTTTATTCTGACTTTTTTAGATTATATTTGGGTAAATAAAATAATTTGGTTTGTGTACTTGTTAAATGTTGGTGCACTTGTTTACACGGACCTGCTGGGTAAAGTTGTATTGGGCGGTCAGCGCTGGATTGATCTTCACTTTTTTCGTTATCAACCGTCAGAAACGATGAAACTTTGCTTGATCTTATTATTAGCGCGCATCCTTATTAATAGAAATCCTATGGGTTATGGAATGGGTTTACGTGAATTGCTTTTACCAGCTTTTTTAATATTAGTTCCATTTGCATTAACTGTAAAACAACCCGATCTAGGAACTGCGATGATGCTTATCTTCATCGGCGGCACGATGCTTTTCTTTTCGAAAATTAGAAAATCCATTTTGTTATTCATAGCTGCACTGACACTGATTGCGATTCCGCTGGCTTGGAAGTATGGGCTAAAAGAGTACCAACGAAATCGAGTTTTTACTTTTTTATCGCCGGATCAAGATCCACAAGGGACTGGTTACAATTCGATCCAATCAAAAATTGCCGTTGGATCTGGTAAATTTTTTGGAAAAGGTTTTAGAATGGGAACCCAATCACAGCTTGAATTCTTGCCTGAGCGACACACAGATTTTATCTTTTCGGTGCTTTCTGAAGAATGGGGTTTTGTTGGCAGTGTTATCGTACTGATGACTTTCGCCTTTTTGTTCAAAGTATGTTTTGAGATTTCACTGCAGGCACGAGATAAATATGGCGCCCTTATCGTGATTGGCGTAACGGCCTATATTTTTTGGCATATGTTTGTTAATATTGGTATGGTTATCGGGTTGTTACCTATCGTCGGTGTGCCATTGCCTTTACTTAGCTACGGTGGATCAGGTATGCTAACGACGATGGCTGGTTTAGGGCTTGTTTCAAGTATCGCCTATCGCCGTTATCTGTTTTGATATTTATTGCAGTTATGTATTTTTAGGTTTTTTATGTCTAAAAAAGGAAGTTTCAGATGATGCGGTCGTTATCAGTATTTGTTTCAGTTTCACTTTTATTTGTATTAGCTATGGCTCAAGAGATCGGCTTAAAAGTAGAGGGTGGAGGCAGTGCCTCAGCCGAAGACACGACAATTTCTATTAAAAAAGGCAGTAATCCGACTGTTAACAAAAAAAAATATATCATCTCTGAAGGTGAAGAAGAAATTACCGGCGATAAGGACGTTTTGAAAAAGAATGCCGATAAAAATTGGAAACAGGCTTGCGATGACTGGAAAAAAGAAATTAAAGAGCTAAATAAAGACAACAAAGTTATTTCGCTAAGTTGTGGATCTATGAAATGTTCAAAAGATGGAGTCGAATCAGCCTGTAAATCCACAGGCTCTTATAAGATTCGAGTTTTGACCGAAGAGTAAAATCAATCCGTCATATCTGATCCGACTACTAATTCAAATGTGATTTTAAAAATTCAGTGATGCTATCTTTTGGCTGATTACCCACTAGTTCACCAACCTGTTTCCCGCCTTTAAATAGAAGCATCGCAGGAATTCCGCGAATGCCGAACTGACCTGGAGTTTTCGGATTTTCATCCACATTCATTTTTAAGACTTTAACCTGACCACCCATTTCCGCGGCGATCTCTTCAAGTTTTGGAGCCAGCGCACGACACGGACCACACCACTCGGCCCAGAAATCAACAAGCACCAAGGCCGGCGCTTTGAAAACGTCTTCATCAAAAGTTGAGTCTGTAACTGGTTTGGTAAGCTGTCCCATAAAATCTCCTCTATTTGTTTTCTCTATTTTCTTTATTTCTTTTTCCACAACGCGTTAGCAAATTGAATTCGTTCACTATCACGCTGCTTTTTTTCATCAACACTTGTTAGAGATGAAAACTCTTTTGCCCTGGACTTAGTATATCGCTTGGTTAAGCCTTTTTTCAAATCCTGATCGACGGTCTTTATTGCCTTATTGTAGCTAGCCACTCGAAGCGGCAGTTCCGAGTTTAAATTTTCTAACTCAGATTTCAAGTTTTTAATATATTCTGGATCCGTCTGCGATAAACTCTGGTCAGCAAAAGCTAATTTTGAAGGTTCCGTTGTCGAAGCTTTGGCCGGCACCTTAAAATTAGGATCTAAAAATGACTGAATGGAGATTTCATCTATCGTCTCAGAACCGTCTTTTTGTTCTTTTAATCTGCCCGAAATAAACTGAATTTCTGCATCAATAGATGCACCCGAAGTTTTTAAAATTTGCTGTTCATATTGGCGAAACTGCGAGTCCGTATGAGCAATTCTTAAAAGTTTATCCATGATGGCCGCGTGATCGACGGACGTTAGCGAAAGTATATGAGCAACCAATCTGAGTGCGCTGATAGGTTCAAATAATAAAATATCCATACGCAACTTTATTAGATCCTCTGGACCCGGTTTTTGATCATCTGGAAAAATAAGTATCACGCGCCCCAAGTAGCGAACGGTATCTTTCAATTTTTTTCCGATTTGCATGCTGGATACGCGCTGCGAGTTGCCCTTGACGATAATGTAGTCTGGGTTAAAGGTCAGAAGCTTTTCACTTAAATTGTATTCGTTTGTGATGGTCTCTGTATCAAACCCAACCTTACGTAAAGTCATCTCTAGATGTAAAGAATACTGAAGATCGTCAAAAACCAGAAGAACTCTATCCATACGTCTATTCTAGATTCTGCGGCATGACCTGGGAAGAGAAATTGTTTAAGCTAATTAAGAATGTTGAGACACAGGCGCGTCTATAGCTATTTTATTCTGGAAATCTTACCAACTTTCATGCTGGGATTGCTGGTATTCATATCAATTTTATTGATGTTCCAAGCCCTAAGGTTGACTGAGTTTGTATTGGTGCACGGAATCAAATGGACCACCATGCTTGAGATCATGGGCTACATGAGTATTTCATTTTTACCGATGCTGTTCCCGATGAGCTTAATCTTTGCCGTTCTAATGACTTATAATCGGATGTCGCAGGATTCTGAAATCAACGCCTTCAAATCGGCCGGTGTTGATAATATGACCTTGCTGATGCCAGCTTTTTTGTTTGCAGTCATCATAACTATTATTTCAGCTCAAACTTCTTACTATCTTGCACCGTGGGGAAATCGAAAGTTTGAGATTTTGATCACTCACCTTGGAAATACAAAAGCTGCAGCCTCAATCAAAGAAGGCACATTTTCTGAAAGTTTTTTTGATCTGGTCGTTTATGCAAACAAAGTCGACTCAAAATCAGGTATTCTAAATGATCTTTTTATCTACGACGAAAAACAACCAGATGCTCCATTAACGATAATAGCACCTGAGGGCCAGATTATACCCGATGAAGCCAATCCGGGTCATTCGGTGCTTTTAAGATTGTTCAATGGACAGATCCACCGCAAAGCAGAATCGCACACAATCATTAATTTCGATTCCTATGATATTTTATTAAATGATCCGATCAAACTAGAGGATCGGAAAAAATCGGCGTCTTCGCTAAGTCTGCAAGAACTTCGAGAGGCTCAGATGAATACGGAAGTAACTGCCGAATTAAAAAAAGATTACCGCATTGAGTATCACAAGCGCTCTGCGCTAGCGGCTGCCTGCTTGGTGTTTTCCATTGTTGGCGTGGCTTTCGGTATAGGTAACAACAGACGCAGCGGCAAATCTTCGGGGTTTATCTTAAGTGTGGGTTTTATTATTTTGTACTGGTTGGTTTATTTAACATTCGAAGGACTGGTTCGCTCAAACACGATGACAGTCGCTTTGGGAATCTGGTTTTCAAATATTATATTTTTGGGGCTTGGTTTGTTTTATCTAAAGAAGACATGGGATTAAAAAACGAGACGATGTAGCAGCTTCCTTACCACAATGGTCATCCTTGACCACATCGCCCCTCCCTTAAGTACATTCTAAAAGGCAAATCAAAAAATATTCAAAGCCTTTTTTCATAAAATTTCACTTTTTTTAATTTTTTTTAAC
>JAYTPC010000009.1:0-21117 GCA_043747425.1 Bdellovibrionales bacterium | reverse complement strand
ATCAACTCCTAGGGATAGCCACGGTCAAGCTTGTGGTGGAACATTAACCTTATCTTCTGACAATATAGCAGAGGATAGGGCTCGAATCGAAAAAGCTGGGGGAAAAATTTTAGGTGAAGCAGATCAAGCCTGGGGTCACATGCTTGTATTTGAAGATTTAGATGGAAACGTTTTAAAACTGTTGAAAGCTAAGACGTCATGAATTCAATTCAGTTATTACCTATTGGAAAAGTGCGCTCAAGTAGAAAAGCTATTGAGGATGACAATTGGGACAAAGAAACCGTTTTCATTGAACTAGATCGTATTAATTTTAACGAAGAATCACTATTCGGGTTAAAAGACTTTTCTCATGTCGAAGTCATTTTTCACATGAATCAAGTTAGTCCTGATAAAATTGAAAAATCAGCCCGACATCCGCGAAATAACACGTCATGGCCTAAGGTTGGAATCTTCGCTCAGCGGGGTAAGAACCGTCCTAACCAAATTGGAACGACCGTCTGTCGTATTCTAAAAGTTGAAGGGCTTTGCTTGTACTTAGAAGGATTGGATGCGGTTGATGAAACACCTGTGTTGGATATTAAGCCTTGGGTGAATGAGTTCGCCCCTCGTGGAAAAACATTTCAACCGAGCTGGATTACCGAATTAATGCAAGGCTATTGGTCGTGAAAAAGCTGTATGGCGACTTTGATAAAAATGATTGGCTAAGAATTAGCGAAATGACAGAAGCTGACGTTCCAGAAACGATCATTTTACATGGTGAAGACGGAAACATTGCTGAAAATATCGCTGAATGGGAACCTGCTTTTGAGTCTGTTTTATCGCGTCCACGCTGGAATATGCTTTGCTATTGACATTATCTAAAGGTTATATTACTTTTAAGCAATATGTGGATTATTGAGATAGCGAGACCTGCAGAAAAAGAATTAAAGAAAGCCCCCGCTGAAATTCGCGATTCTTTTGATGCTTGGAAAAACCTGATCGAGCAATACGGGCCTTCTGGAATTCAACGAATCAACGGTTACTGGGACCACGCCCTGAAAGGGGAATGGAAAGGTGCTCGGGCTTCTTCTTTAAATCAGCAATGGCGAGTGATTTATTTTGTAGAGGACAGTTCCGTGAAGATACTTGTTTTAAAAATTACCCCGCATAATTACAGGAGAAAATAATGTCTACAGGAAAAAAAGTAAAAGAACTCTTAAAAAGCGAATTTGTTCCAGCCAAAAAATATGGTCAGCTGACTCCAGGCAAAGCTTTGAAAATTTACCGAGAGCTACAAGGATTGACCCAATCTGATTTAGCTAAGAAATCTGGCTTAAAACAAGCCACAGTTTCTTCTCTTGAGCACGATAGAATTGTTTTGGGCATTGATCGCGCTAAGGCTCTTGCGATTGCTTTAAAAGTACATCCTTCGGTATTAGCCTTTGCAGATTGGAACTCAGAATTCGGCGCAGCTTGAGCTAAATCAATAAATGAAAACACAGGCTATTCAACTTAAGATTATTTTAACAGGAACCAATCCCCAAGTTTGGCGTCGAATTCATATTCTTTCAAACTCATCATTGCGTACTCTTCAATATGCCATCTCTGATGTCATGGAGTGGAATTATATGCATCTCTATAAATTCGTTATCGGGGAAGATGAATACGGAGATCCAGAATTTGATTATGATTTTTCTGGCTGGCTGAATGATTCAAAGATAACGGTAGGCCGCATTATCAAGAAAAACCAGCAGTTTGAATTCATTTATGACTTTGGTGATAACTGGTCACATCAAATTGTTTTTGAAGATATTTTTGATGCCGACTCTAAAGAACGATATCCCGTTTGTATATCTGGTGAAAAAGCCCCTCCCCCTGAAGATTGTGGTGGTATTCACGGATTCGAAGAGCTTAAAAAATTAACCCCTATCATAAAAAAACGAAAGCCAAAAAACGTTTTAGAATCTTTGGATCTAATAAGAGATCAATCCGGTTTTGATCCTCATTTTTTTGATTTGATCCGAATTAATGAAGGTAAACTGGGGCGTCGACGAAAAATCAATTTGAATCATGATAGATTTCCAACCAGAGCAGAGTTAAATCGATAACCTGCAGCAACTTTTTTTTAATCTCACAATTTTTTCTTGTTATCTGAATTAATCGCTGAATAAAGTTAGTTTCGTCAGCTTCGCAGCTGCCATCAGTACAATAATGTCGACATTGTGTATTTGAAGAACACGGAGTCCCTGGTGTTAGATACCCATCTTCTTTTATTGTCCATGTGACCGATACCCCTTGACCGTCTGGTAAGATTTGTTAGGTTCGACCCATCGAGGTAAAAATGAACAAATCCCAATTAGTCTTAATCAGTTTAGTTTGTTGTTCTGTTTTCGCTGCACCAATGCAGGAAACAAAAGAATTCGAAGCGAAAGGCCTAAACAGCGTTTTAGTCGAGAATAATGCTGGAAAAGTTGCTGTTACTGCGACTGACAGCCAGAATGCAACGGTCGTGACAACGAACAACAAAGTCTCAGACAAATGTAAAATCACTATGGACCGCTCGGGGACTAAATTGATTATTAAAGTCAAAAGTACAAATAGCCTTTTTTCTAACAACCAGTGCGATGTTGATTTTCAGGTTAATGTTCCAACGGCCGTTGATTTGGACTTAATAGTTGGATCAGGCAACATCACCGTGAACGGCATCCAGGGTGATTTAACGTTCAAAGTCGGAAGCGGCGATATTTCAGCTGATGGCTCTTTTAAGAAAATTGATGGTGTAACTGGAAGCGGAAAAATAGTTCTTAAAGGCTTGGCCGGCGGAGGCAAACTAAAATCTGGTAGCGGTGAGATTGACCTTACTTATGGCGTAAACTCATTAGTCGGAGAGCTTGATTTAAAAATTGGAAGCGGCAATGCATCTATACTGTTCCCAAAAGGAACAAAATTAAAAACCAGCTTCAAAGCTGGCGTGGGCGAATTAAGTAATGGACTTGGCGAAAGTACTGGTGCTGCCTTTAAGGTTTCTATGGAAGCTGGCTCCGGCAATTTGAAAATCAAGTCCTATTGACCTGGAAATACGCAAAACGACTTTATTTTGAGTCGTAAGCTATATAATTTCCACCTGTTGATTTTAATTTCAAGTCCCCATTTCCATTTACTTTTTCGAAGATACTTAATTTAATGGAAGGCGCAGATATTAATGAAGCAGAAGAATCGGACGCCCCAGCTGTTAAAATTGTATTCTTGCCTTCAACCGATAAGACGTCAGCTGTGATTGAAATAAGTCCTACGGTCATTTTCATTGATAATTCAGCGCCGTCCATAATAACTTCATTGGCGTTCAATACGACTACGGCCTCATAAGTTTCAACTTTTCCGCAAATAAATATTTTATCAACCATTGAAGCTACTGCCCCGAATGTATCTGTAATACCAAACTCATTTGGCTTATTTTTTGACTCAGTCATACCTTCAACTCTTGAATCACCCTTTAGATCACAACCTACGTTCAGGAAAGTCTCGAATTTCGTTGGCTTGTAATCATCTTTTCTTTTTAGCTCAGCGTTGAGTTTTGGTATTTTACTGGGATAAATTTCAGTTTTTTCAGCAGATGCCCCCACTGTTTGTTCCATTGTAATTAGTTCTATAACAGTTCCATCTGATTTAACCACAGCACCGTTCAGAACAATTTCACCAGGCTGGCCACCCGCTCTTAATGATTTCAAAATATCTTCATATTTTTGATTAACTTTGATTTCGGGTACTTTGTAGTCTTCTTTTTTAGAACAAGAAAAAACGGCCATCGTTGATAGGACCATTACAATTGAAACTTTACCTTTAGTCATACATACCCCTTATTGATATATGGTCTTTTAGACTGATTTTCGCTGGCTCAAAAGATGTTATTATTTTTTACAGATAAAAATTTCATGAAAATTTCACATGACCCGCTTTCGTGCTTCCTATTTTTGTAAACTGTCTAAGTGTTAGACGGTCTACCGCAACTCGATTTGATTAAATTATGGAATACATCCTGCAACCAGCTTATTGGATTTTAAGAACGTTGCTAAAGGATGATATGACTTCACGTATTTTACATATGAAATCTTTTGTTTCTGCATTAGTGGTGTTTGCACTGGTGCATTTCACTGCTGCTATTAGCTGGGCGCAATCTAGTATCATTAGCCCTACGGGTCCCGTTACTTTGACGTATGCCCCAGGCCAGCCTGCTGTTTTGAAAATCGATGATCATCATGAAGCTACTGTTTATGTCAGCCACAGTGAACCGCTGGGTCTAGATATTAATTTAAATGTCGCAGAGAATCTGTGTGATCCGAACTACAGAAAACCTACCTGCGTGTATTCTGCAGCATTTAGTTCTGACCGGATCATTTTACTTTGGAGCAAGCATTCAGACCCTGCCAAAATCGGCCAAAAGATTAAATATCAGTATAAAAGTGACAGCACCGAAAATCATTTTAATGAGTTGAGTGAACGAATTAATGCATCCTCGCTAGATCCGTATGTGAATAAAAAACCAGACGCGCGATATACACCGGAAAAACTGACTTGTGACCAGTATGAGTGGTTGGGCGGCCAGTTCGCAAATACAGCTAATAGCGATAAAAAATTGCCTGACCTGCGATTTAAAATTCTTTCTTCAGAAATGATGCGTATGAATGATGAAACAGGTATTAATGAAAATCGCACGACGATGATGGCAGAAAACGTTTTACTTCGACCGAACGGTCAAACGTACCAACTGACTTCGGTGGGTCGTTTAATTACAGCAGGCAACTATTCCAATTCATTCAATTTCTTTTTTGCGGGTCAAACGACAACATTACAAATTATGGGACCGAATCCAAAACAGCTGTGCCAAGTGTCTTTAAGTTGCAATATACTGCAAGTTTTGAAAGGCCGAGATACTGAAAAAAATTATAATGAAAAACCCAATTTCAAAATTTTTTATGATTACACCCTGCCGAAGTTTTTAAGTTTTAAGAAAACATTGCAACCTCTTCTTAAACTTTCCGAAGGCACTGTCTTGGAGTTTCAATGAAAAAGATATCGGGAATTTTAATTTTCTTAGTCTGTTGTTTTCAAGCCCAGGCTCTTGAACTGAAGTCCGCAGCATTACTAAATAAAATGAGTATGACTTTGACTGGTAAGCCAGCAGCAACAGCTGATCAAGTTGCAATTTCGAAATTACCAAATCAAACAGAACAGAAAACTTTTCTAGATCAAAAAATGAATCAATACATGAAGACAGCTGAATACGCACAAAAAGTTGTCTTTAACCTTTACGAGCTTTTTCAGTTTAAAAATCCAGAATCAGTCAGATACTTACTACAACGCTACGATGCGCGCATGTATGCCCCCTACTCGACGAATATATTATTTCGGTCCTTAGCCGAATCTAATCTTTCTTGGGATATGATTTTGAAATCTAAACAGTACACCCTGACGACAAATTATTTAGGTATGTACTCACAGCTCAGTAACACGGACTTCGGCTTCTTTGGCAGCGTCATGGATTTACCTAATCCTGGTGATGGTTACGCAAACCTTGATAAATATACTGACTTACCGCTTGCTCCTAGAAATATTCGATTTGATGAGGATGATCCGCGAATTGCTGGCGCTTTGACGACGCCACCTTTTTTCACCCGCTATGCGACGACTGGAATTAATAAAAATCGCAGACGTGCTGCTGCTATTTTCAGAATATTTTTATGTGACAGCATGAGTGCTGCTATTCCTGCGGCCATGGGTATTGATCCTGCTTTGTACGATATTTTGTACCCAAAAGGAGATTCTGGTGTTGGAAACTCTGCAGGTATGACAGAGAACGAAGTTCGCGCTATTTTAAATAAAGACGATCAGATTCATGGAACGCGTGCCGATTGCAGATCGTGCCATTACAAGCTGGATCCGATGGGAAGTGTTTTTACAACTTCATCAGCAAGTCTTGGGTCGATGCCTTCACCGGGCGCTTTGGCTTATAAGAATTCTTCGGGGAAAATGGTTAATACGCCTGTCAGTGGCATTGGCGAAATGGCCGAAGTTTTAACAAAACAAGATGACTACGTTAGATGCCAGATCAATCATTTTTGGAAATGGTACATCGGAGTTGATGTTCCACTGACAGAAGAGCGAATGACCGAACTGCGACAAACTTTTGAAAAAGTAAATCGCAGAACAAACGATTTTACTAAATCACTTTTACTTTCAAAAGAATTCTCTGTGCGTGAGCTTCCGAACGAACTTCGTGATCTGGCAAATAATGTTAAGGGCTTTTTACAGCGATGCCAGTCTTGCCACAACACATCGGCTGATTATGGTGGTCCTGATTTAACAAAATGGCCCATGGGTTCAAACCAGAGTGATCCAAAAAATAATAATCAGTTCTGGGTTACTCAAATCAGCGAGTCTTTAGATTTAAGTCATCAAGGATTAAACCGCTCCATGCCGCCAGCACCTAAAGATGGTGGATTTATTCCGTCTAAACATGAACTCAATCTGATCACAGCATGGATAAAAAATGGAGCCCCTGATGAAACCGGAAAACCTCAGCAAGCGGTGCAACCATGATTAAAAAGATATTTTTTGGTTTAATAATCAGCTTTTCAAACACCTCTTTTTCTGCATTTAAAGAAAATAGCCAGCGCTATATATCTGGTTACGATTTCGAAAACCGTATGTCTTATTTTTTTGAAGAAGTTTACAGAATTCCTGGTGGTGAAGCTGTTTCTTCATTTTGCTTCAGCAATACGGCAGCTTTTGGATTTAATATGGCTGCCAACGGTAAACCTATCAATAGCGCTCCGAATTCAGCAACGATTAATATTTTGAAGTCGTGCCCGGCAATTAGTATTGCACAGTTAAACACAGCACTTTTAGCAGGATCAATTTCTGAGACAGAAAGCCATTCTATTCTAAATCGGATTATGCCACTTACACTTATTGATAAGAAAATCGCCTCGATGAAGATTAATACATTGCTGGACACACCAGGAATTTTAGACGATCAAGAACTCAAAGAGGCGATTGCATATCTTGTTCAAGAATTTTTAGGCACTGAAGAAAATATTTTATCTTATGGACTGATCACAGATTTAAGCAAGTACCACAGCCATTTAATTTCGAAAGTAAATAAATCCATGGCACTTAGAGATATTTACGTCCTTATTATTAGCGAACTTGTTTTACGAGATGAATTTTTAACCTACTAGGAAATGAATATGAAAAGACGCGATTTTTTACAGTCTGGTTTTAGTTTAACAAGTGGCTTATGGCTGTCGCAGTTTCTTATGGGTAACCAAGCCTATGCAAACACAAATGAAACTACTGCTCCAAGATTCTTTGTGGAAATTTCCATCTCAGGTGGCTGGCATACAAACCTAGCTATGGATCCGTGGCTAGCAGAGACTCGTCTTGATGAAAGTGATGTATTTGTTGAATACCGAAGCGACGAAGTATTTCGAAGTGGTAACATTGCATTAGGTCCTGCGATGAAGTCGTTACAGAATTACGCATCTAAAATGAATATCATTAACGGAATTTTTGTAAGCCCCACTGATGGTGGTCACCAAGCCGCAGAAATTTATGGCACCACTGGGCGTGGCGACGGAACGTCGGGAACTTTCGCTGTGGAATATGAATTGTATCGCGATCCATCCCCATTAGGGGTAGTCAGTTCTGGCAATTTGTACACAGGACAATCTGCCGTGAACACAGTGAACATCTTAAATTTAGCGAACATGACTGCTGAAGTCAGTCCGGATCTGCCATTTCAAAATCCGACGTCGCCCATAGCAAAAGCGATGCAAGTTCAAAAAAATAATTTAGAAAAATTTAAAGAATTTCAAAGAATATTAGCTACACAAAAACTAACCGATCCAAACTTAGGTAACGGACAAATCGCTGCCGCTGCTTTTAAATCTGGCCTTGCTGCTACGGCCTCGTTACCACTGAATGAAGCCAACTTAGATACACATTCAAATCATCCTGGCGCACACTTAACAGGGCTAACTGCTATGTTTGATAAACTAAAAAATATTTTGACTGCCTTTGAAAAAACAGAATACGCAAATGGCCAGTCTTTGTTTGATTTAACCACTTTTTACATCACTTCTGAATTTTCAAGAACACCAGCTCTTGATGGCTCAAAAGGCACGAATCACAACCCATTAAACAATTCGGCGATCATTATTAGTCCTGATTTTAAAGGCAATCAGGTTTTCGGAGCCAGCCGTGTTGTTCCTAAAGCTGAATCAGCTAATGGAACATCTTACCTTGTGGCCCAAATGGTTGATTTAGCCACGGGCGATATTATGAAATCAAAAGCGGATGCGCAAAAACGTGGAACCTTGATCAGACCAGAAAACGTGATTGCCACTTTAGCAGAAAGTTTAAAAGTACAACGAAATATTTTTCCACCAATTGGTACGGACGTTACGACAATTAGAAACTTACTTAAATAGGATTCAATGATGAAACTAAATTTTATTTTAATTATTGCAATGATTCTGCTGCAATCGTGTTCGGAAAACCGTTACGACGCTGTCGATTTAAGACTGAAATTAAATAAGGCATCGAATTCAGGTAACAATTCTGATACAAAAGCCCCAGTTGACGAAACTGGCGATGAATACAATGCTGGGGCTGAGGTTGAAAACCCAAATGAAATGTCTTATAAAAACGTTCTTAATCAAGTGCTGCAAGCGAAATGTCTAAATTGTCACTCTGAAAAAGGTGGCAACCGTGGTCATTTAAATTTAGAAACTTACCAAAGCGTTTTCAATAACCGCGAACAAATTCGCGAAGAAGTCATAACAAAGAAGATGCCGAAAAAATCTCAGGCACCTTTAACAGATGAACAAATAAAACTGATTGTGGATTGGATCGATGCCCGCACGAAAGAATTTGCAACGACAGAGCCGCCGCCGACAGAAGAAACCCCAGAAGTCGTACCTCCAGTAATTCCGCCCGTAGAAGTTCCTGAAACACCGTTAACTCCGCCGCCCGATTCAATAGGTGAACCGCCAGTGATAATCCCCGAACCAACTCTACCACCCGTGGCAGATCCACCACCAGTTGAAATTCCATCAACTGAGCCCGTCGATTTGGCGAATATGAATTATGCCTCAGTCATGAAACTAGTCATAGAACCGAAATGTTTAAAATGCCACAACACCGGCGCCAAAAATGGAATCGAATTAGTTACCTATGCTGATTTGCAATTTCAAAAAGAGGATATCAAAAAAGATGTCGAATCCGGAGAGATGCCACGCAAAGATACTTTAACTGGTTATGAGAAAAAGCTGATTCTTGATTGGATCGCAACCGACATGCCAGAGTAATTTAGAATGTTGGGAATAGTATGAAAAAAAGGTCAAGACCTATCATCATTGTTTGGTAGAATTAATATTATTCATCAAAATGTTCCTAATAAAAAGCATACGAATATTCATTTTCCAGAGCACATTCTTTTTATTCCACTACAAGGCGAAATTTCTTTAACAATTGATTCCAAGATAATAAAACTGGGGCCCGGACAAATGTTATATGTACCCCCAGATTTAAAACATTCATTTTCGTCATCTGAAAATTTCGGAGAACGACTTATTGTTTTGATAGAAAAAAGTTGTGCAATGCATTTGATATTTTCTGATTTTCCGGTGGCACTGCCACTAAATCAGCTTGTTAAAGAGCTGATGTTTTATTTGCTTCTACACCCTAAAACAAAAAACGCAAAAGGAGTTACAGACACGTTTCTTGATACGCTATCTGAAATCTTTGAAGATGTCTCAAAGAACCAAGAGTTTTTAATAAATCATGCGGAAGGCAAGGTCACAGATTCGCGGGTAAAATCTGCGCTTGAATACATGAAGGATAATTTAGATTCAGACCTTACTATGGATGTTATTGCCAAAAAATCTGGACTTAGCACTCGAAATCTAAACCGCATATTTACCAATGAAACTGGTCTTCAGCCAAAGCAATGGCTTATTAGCTACCGTATCGAAAAGGCCAAAGAGCTTTTAAAAATTCCAAAATCATCGGTAACTGAAGTTGCGTTTTCAGTGGGTTATAACTCGTTAGGACAGTTTATATCAGCTTTTAGAGCCAAAACCGGTCAACTTCCATCAGAATTCCAACGCCGTGGCTGAAAACTGAAAATCAATGGCCAAAAGCCGAAAGTCAGCTTGGACTGTTTCATCTATAAGTCTTCTTGTAACAAACCAACAAGGAGATACAAAAATGAACACAGCACAAAGTAAACAAATTGTAGAAACTTAGGGGAAAGAATAATTGCTCAAGTTCAAGTACCACTTTTACCAACAGCTGATATTCTTGGCCATGATGAAAAAATCTATTTTAAGTACGAAGGTAACGGCATTCCTTCGCAAACTGGATACGGCGAAGTTGAGTTAAGCTTAGCGGATTACCCAGAAGAAATATTTGTGCTGCAATGTGAAGTGGTTAAAAAGGTTTAGTCCGACCGACAATATCTTGTGACGCTGTTCAATCAATTTGGTCGGCGTTTTTACGAATGCCTATTAGAAAAGTAAACAAGAACTATTGCCAATACAGCAGAAATGGCTTGAAAGTATAAAATAGATTTACCAACGCTGTAGGCACCATAAAATCCAGCGATCAACACACATCCCAAAACGGCAACGATTCCAACTAAAAAGTTTGCAGCTAGTTTTTACAATTCTTCAACTATAATAGAAGGCTTACGCTTGTCTAGGTTAGTTTAGAACTTCTAAATTATGCTTTTTTATTTAAATCTAACAATTAGGCTCAACAAACAGAATTATCAGCGCTAGTATGAGGAAAATGAAAAAAGAAATAAAGATCATAGCTGGGCCGAATGGAAGTGGCAAAACCACTTTTGCCGAAACCTTTTTAGCTAAATCAAAACAACCAATTCAGTTTCTTAATCCGGACTTAATAGCTGCTGGCTTTGGCCCAGCTGACCCTGAAAAGGCCTCATTTCAGGCAGGACGAGTGCTATTAACAGAAATTAAAGATAAAATTAGAAAAGGTGATTCTTTTGCTTTCGAATCAACTTTAAGTGGTTTGACTTACGCTTCAATTATTAAAGAAGCAAAACGACAGGGCTACAAAATCACTATTTACTTCGTATTTCTAAATAAAGTTTCACTCAATATTTATAGAATCAAAAAAAGAGTTCAGCAAGGTGGCCATCACATACCCACCATTACTGTTCGGCGGCGTCACTTGCGTTGCTTTGAAAATTTTTGGAATATTTATCGATTGCTTGCGGATGAGTGGGTCATCCTGGATAATTCTAAAATAAAACCGAAACTTATTCAAAAATTTGAGTCATTTGTAAAATTACCTCTGAATGAACAAGTTCAATTTTCTAACAAAGTCGCAAAAGGGTTTTTATGAAAAAAGATAAAAATTTGAAGCCCTCGAAAGAGTTGCAAAAAGCATTCGATCTTTTTCCTAAAGTCGTTAAACATAAAGAAAAAGTGGCTCTCGAAAAAAAGAAAATTAGAAAAAACTTTGAAAGCATTCGTAGTCAGATTTTTGATAAAGAGGATTAAGCATTTCAAGAATGGCTCTAGTAAACTTAATTAGTAAATGATCTCCGCAGCAAGTCAGTGATCTTTTTTCGGTTCTGTTCCAGCAAAAATGGAAAATACCCTGCACTAGAAACTTCAAAACGGCTATTTTGTGTACCCTTTGAAAAATTATCGTATTTTCGGCAGTTTTATACACCCTGTTGAAATTTGCCGAATTTGATTTGAAACGATTTTTCAGTTTTATAAAGGTTTATAATTTTGCCTTACAAACTCAAGATTTTTAGTATCAAGTAAAGAAGTAATAAAATTTATATTTGGCAAATACCCTTCTGAAGTTGATGAAATTAAAGTGCCCCAATTTATGCCAATAATTTCTTGAGTTTGCTTATCGATCAATGGCCCGCCAGAATCATTATTGGCGATGCTAACATTGAATCCAGTACTTTTTGGCTTGATTTTTTTTCATGAGAGGTTACAGCTTCAGAAAAATTTCGGTTGTACTTAACATTGTCGGCCGAGCGCTCGGCGCCGCCGTCGACTTATTTGCCAGACCTTTTTAGTTTTTTATAAACTTCATCATCATTTCTTTTGCCAATAAAATCGATCAAAAGAGTCTCGTCTTTTATATAAAACACCAAACGGAATTCTCCAGAAGTTGCTCTTTTGTACGGGGCATGACCTTTTAATAACGATACATCCTGAGCATTCGGGTTTTGCCTTAATTCATGGATCTTAAGGGCTATTTGCCTTTGAATTTTTGCCGGTAACTTTTGAAGATCTTTAGCTGCTGATTTTGATAGATCAATCTTTAGCATTTAATATTTTTTCTAAAAGGGCCTCAGACTTGTTCTTTCCTAGGTATCCTGACTTTGCTGCTTCTTTCGCTTTCGAAGCCAACCAGGAGTCTTCCAGTTCAATTAAACGATTGTATTCTTCGACGGAAATCACGACCGCAACACCTTTATTGTTTCGGGTAATTTTAACTGGTTCTGTTCTGGAAGAATCAATCAATTCACCAAAATGATCTTTTGCTAAAGTCGATTTCATTTCCTTCATATAGACCTCTTTTAGTACTTTAACGGTAAAAGCTAATATGGTCAATGTAGCTTTTTATTGCTATTTATGTCGAATATATTAGATTTGGAATTAATTTTACCATTTTGAAGCAGTTGTGGTGCAACCTTGTTTTTCCAAGATTTATCGTGGATAATAAAGTAATGGAAAAACAAGCAACCCTTTCTACGAATATAGATCTAGAACTTAAAAAAGCGCTGTCTGCATTTTGTAAAAAACGAGGCCTTAAAATTCAAAGCGTCGTTGAGAATGCTATTCGTGAACAATTAGAAGATGAAATTGACCTTGCCAGCTACGATGAACGAAAAAATGAAGATGAAATTTCACTCATTTCGGTTATCAAGAAACTAAAAAGATGAAGCCTAAGGCGTACCAGGTCGTATTTAAAAAAAGTGCAGCTAAAGAGCTTCAAGGATTACCACAAAAGATCCAACAAAAAATAATAGATGCTGTTCAACTCCTGTCGCTTAACCCTTACACAGAACTGCTGCAGATTAAAAAGATGAAAGGTGCAGAATCACTTTATCGTATTCGCATCCAGGATTATCGAGTGATTTACCTGATCGAAAAGCAAATTATCAAAGTCACTGTTATTAAAATTGATCATCGCAAAGAAATTTATGAGTAACCAGTTTTTCAACTTAAATCGTTCTCAGTATTTTATTCTAAAGCTGTATCTTCTCAGGTAACCCAAGACGATCAGGAACATAAGTAAGATCCAACAACACGGCTTTCAGTGAAATTCCCGCTTTGTCCGATAACTTCAACTTAGACCCATAAAGCACATCTCCATGCACCGGAAAACCACGTCTAGAAAGTTCTAACCGCAGTTGATGCGGCTTTCCCGTTAGTGGATATAGATGCCAGTGCACTAGTCCGCCATCTACACTTTGAATTTGCGCTTTGGTTTCAGCCCATTCGCCGTGCGCGCTTTCGAAAGATCTTTTTTTACCGCGTTGAATTTGTGTTTTCCACAAAAAGATTTTGCGATCATTCATGTCGATTACATCACGAACGGTTTTGATTTGTTCTGGCCAGTGTGAAAAATCTTGCTCTGAGGTTGTCGCAATATAAAGTTTTGAAATCGTTTTTTTTTCAAACCAGCCTTGGGCTTTTGAATGCGCTTTAGGATTTAATGCAAACAGAATCAAACCGCTGACTTCAAGATCTAAGCGGTGCACCGGTAAAACATTTTGCCTTAAGTGCTGTTGCAATTCGATTCCCAGACAAGGCCTGGGGTCCGAGCGATCTCTGGACGGCACAGATAAGACTGCGCCCGGTTTATTACAAACAACAAAATTTTCATTTTGAAAAACAATATCGATCATGCTTTTTTCTTTAGGCCCACAAGAAATATTTCTTTTGAAATTTTTCTTGTGGAATCAGGCTTCACGGCTTCAAAACGGTGAAAGTCATTTTTAATTAGATCTTTAAGCTTTGCAAAATCGTCGGAGTGAAACAATTTACAAACAAAGTGGCCATCTTTTTTTAAAAACTTTCTGGCCATATCCAGAGCCAACTCACACAATTCAAAAGATCTGGTCTGATCGGTGACACGAATTCCAGTTGTTCTTGGCGCCATATCTGACAACACCACATCAAACGGCGGAGTAAAGCCGTTATTTTTGATGATATTTTCTAATTCTAAATCGCGCAGATCAGCTTGCACGAAAACAGCGTTGTTTAATTTTATTTCAATCGACGATAGATCAATACCCAGAATGCGACCCCCAGGTCCGATTTTTTTTGCGCAGTACTGTGACCACGACCCAGGTGCAGCACCAAGATCTAAAATATTCTGATGAGGTTGAATGATTTTAAATTTTTGATCAATTTCTTCTAATTTAAAAACAGAACGAGCTGCAAAATTTTGCTCTTTTGCTTTTTTAAAATAGTGATCTTTGGGGTTATACGACATGAACTGGTTTTAGTACCAATTATCTTGTCTTCTGTCACAGGATGTTTTTAACTGGCAACCTTAGGTTTGGAGTGTTGTGGATTTAATCTGGCTGATGTTCGCTTTTTTTGTTTTTATTACAATTGTCCTTGTGATTCTGGGGATTTTCTTTCCAGAGTGGATTGGCATCACGGGCAAAAAAGCGAAAGAGATTCAGCGGCATCAAAATGGCGATCAAAGTGATGACGACAAACCTTAAGCTGGTTTTTTAACTTTCAGTAATACAAACACACCCGTCCCTACCAACAACAATAAACTTAAAATAGTCTGCCTAGAATCCGCTGTGAAATTGGCAAAAATTGCAATTAATGCGGGACCGATGACCGAAGCAAACTTCCCTAAAAGATTAAAAAAGCCAAAGTATTCTCCAGATTTTTCCGAAGGACTTAGTTCTGCAAAAAGTGATCTAGACAAGGCCTGTACCCCACCCTGAGCAAGTCCAATGACCGTTGCTAACATAAAAAAGTGCGTGCCCGTTTGCATGTGCGAAGCACCAAGAATGGCGATGATGTATATGCATAAACAAACCAAGATTAAATTTCGGTTGTTCCATCTGCTGCCTCTACTTTTAGATGCTAGCGTTCCAAACAGGTAGGCACTTGGAAAACCAACAAACTGGGTGATCAATAAAGCCTTGATCAAATCGCTAGCTTCTAATCCAAGCGATAATCCAAAATCAACAGCCATGGTCATCACAGTAAAAACACCGTCAATATACAACCAGTATGCTAAAACAAAATAAAATAAGTTTTTGTTATTAAAAATATCTTTCAAAGTATGCTTTAGCTCTGAAAAGGTTTCTCGCGTGAGTTGAAAAATTCCTGAATTAGAAACTTCGGTCTGTGGTTCAGGAACATTTCGCATCAGCGGAATAGTTAATAAAAACCAAACGACAGAAACCATCAAAAAAGAAATTTTTATGGCATCAGCTTGATTGGAAATGCCAAACCAAGCCGGGTTCAAATACATCAAAACGTGCAAAAGAAAAAACAAACCACCTGATAAGTAACCCATAGAAAACCCAAACGAAGAAACAAAGTCGTATTGATTTTTATTAGCGACCGAAGTCATCAAAGAATCATAAAACACGCAGCTGGCAGAACACATAAATAAACTAAAACCGTATAACATGGCAGCTGCAAACCACCCGCCTGCGGGAACAAAAAACAATCCGGCACAAGATATGGACCCCAAACACATTGTTAGAAAAAGCAGTTTTTTCTTAGCCCGTTTTTTATCTGAGATAACTCCTAATGTCGGCGACAAAACCGCCAGCAAGAACCCTGAAAAAGCCAAAATCCAGCCAAGTCTTTCTGTACTCACCACGGCAGCGACGTCGCCGCTCCAGTATTTCTTGAAAAACAGCGGAAAAAAACCGGCCATGACGGTTGTAAAAAAAACACTGTTTGCTGAATCATAAAGGGCCCAGGATAAAATTTTCTTATTCATGGCCTTATTTTGCCGAGGATTCGAATTCAATGCACCCTTTTTTAGGTTAGTCCGTCTTCATTTTTCTAGAAACTTATTCAAATAGCTTGGCTTAAGCTTTAGCCAGCACTATAAACACCGGTAACAGTTCATTTTCTTAAAAGAGGTTTAAGTGGTACATTTCAGGTTTTTCAAAATCGCTTTTTTCGGTTTAATTGTTCTAGGCTTATCGACAGCATCTGCTCAAAGAAACCCGCAGATTCGCCACTGCCATACTTTGAATGGAGAATTTTTTGTTGCTGACACAGATTCAGACCAATTTGGTTTTTGTCAATTTGGCGAAGCTGTAATAGGCACAATCGATTTACTGCGGTATTTGGATGACGGTTCGGAAGATGGTACGGACAACCGCTTTGATGTTTTATCGATTCAAGCCTTTGCGAAAAACGTGCACGACTGCGAACCCTACGGCCAGCTGATACAGGTTAAAAAACCACAAGCCGAGTCCCTGACTGTTTGCCAATTCACGGATGGCTCATTGATTGAGAACAAAACATTAATGAACGGTCGCTTTTCCAATAAAAACTGGAAATTGTCTGAAGCTTTGGGACTAACTCGTTAATACAGAAACTCCGCACATCCATTTTCAAGACGATGACCTTTTGGTTTTGTTTAAACCAAGCACTTGGTTCGTGCATCCACCCGAAAATCCCATTCACCGCCGCGGTTTAAAACGCCGCACGTGTGTTCAGTGGTTGATGGATTTTGAAAATATTAAAGCCAATCCATGTCACCGCTTAGACGTACCCACCGAAGGTCTGATTATTTTTGCTAAAAATAAATCGAGCGCCACTTCGATAAATACCCAGTTTAAAGAACAAACCGTGCAGAAAACGTATCATGCCGTTGTACGCGGCTGGCTGCGTCCCGATGCTGGCGACATTGATATTGAATTAGAATTAGATTCAACCGGTGAACTGGTGCCATGCCTTACTACTTACAGAACACGCGCAACAGTAGAATTAAATCATCAGATTCAAGAAAAATTTCCGACAACCCGCTATTCACTGCTAGAGGTTAATCCCAAATCTGGTAGATGGCATCAGATACGTCGGCACATGAATAGGGTATCTCATCCGATCGTTGGTGACCGAGAACACGGTGATTCACGTCATAACCGTTATTTTCGAGAAACACTATTGATAGACGGATTGTGCCTGCGGGCTGCTGCGATCACGATCAAGCATCCAACGACTGAACAATTTATCACGTGGACATCACCATTGACGAAAAAATGGGAAACTATTTTTCAACTATTTCAAACGCAGCCATTTTAAATACTCTGTAATGTTTTTTTCTTGGCCGCGCATTGAAGGCTCATAAAATTGTTGTTTTGCTAAACTTGGTGGCCAATAATTTTGTTCGACCCACCCCTTTTCAAAATCTTGTGGGTAAAGGTATTTGCCAGAATTTTTTTGTGTCGATTTCAATGCCTCTGGCAATTCCACGCTGCCGGTTTCTTTTAAAAAAGCTTCTGCTTTATGAAGTGCCACATACGATCTGTTTGATTTCGGGCAGCTTGCTAAGAACGTTACGACATGGGCTAAATTTATTTTACATTCAGGTAAACCTATGGCCTCGACGGCTTGTAAACCAGAGATCGCTAAACCAAGTGCGCGTGGTTCAGCGTTACCGATATCTTCACTGGCTAAAATAATAAGTCGTCGTGCTATAAAAACCGGATCTTCGCCGCCTTCGAGCATGCGCACCATGTAGTACAAAGCTGCATCAGGGTCACTGCCGCGCACTGATTTTATAAAAGCCGAAATACAATCGTAATGCTGATCTGCAGATTTATCATAAGCAATTATTTTTTTACCAACTAAGTTTTCTATATCATCAAAAGTAAGACTGAATTGATCGGGCGCCAATCGATACAGTTCAATGACAGATTCTAAAATATTTAAAAACCTTCGGCCATCACCATCCGCAAGCTCGATCAGTTTTTGCTTTTGTTCCGGCAGAATCATTTCTGCCAAAGGAATTTCTTCGATGACCATGACTTTTAAAAATAATTGCTCGAGATGTTTTGATTCAAGACGTTTGAAATAAACGACCTGACAGCGGCTAAGCAGTGCTTTATTTAATTCATAACTTGGGTGTTCCGTAGTAGCGCCTACAAGATATAAAAAACCCTTTTCTAAATACGGTAGCAATACATCTTGCTGGGATTTATTAAACCGGTGAATTTCATCGACGAATAATAAAGTTTTTTCCGAGCTTTCAATAAGTCTGTTTTTTGCTTCTTCGCCAACCAGTTTTAAATCTTTAACGCCAGCATCAATCGCATTCAATGCAGTGAAATACGCTTTTGCAGTAAGGGCCAGTGCTTTAGCAAAACTGGTTTTACCGGTGCCTGGCGGGCCACTAATTATGAGATTTAACAAACGGCCATTTTTTAATAATTTACCCACTGGTAAATTTGCGGACAGCACATGATCTTGTCCGATGACATCAGAAACATTTTTTGGTCTTAGGCGCTCTGCTAACGGTTTTAATTTGTCATTCATCTGTGTTTCAAAAAGTTGGCTCATTGGTATTTATTAACACACTTCATATTGCCACGCACTGGGGTTTTTCACCACAAATTGGTACTTTCAGACCACTTCCATGATTGTAGACCAAGACAAAAGTTGGATTTTATATTGCAACTCAATTCTATCGATCGGTAAATCGTAGAATAGCAACATTATTCAAGGAGAGATTTTATGACGAAAAACAAATTTTTAAGCATACTAGCAGCACTGACCTTGTCTGGATTGACGAGCTGGGCTGCCGATTTTAAACAAACTGAAACGTCGACATTTCCGTCTCCACGCCCGATATCTTATTCCAGAGAACGTATGCCCCACATTGGATTGATGGTCGGAAGCACGCAACCAGAAGGTCGATATGATGCATCTCCAGAATTTGGAATAGATATTGGATATCAGCCCTATCTGCCATTCGGAGTCGGCCTTGAAGCCACTTTTTCTGAACTGGATTCTGAATTAACAGACGCCAAACAAGAACGTGGAATGGTGTTAGCAAAGTTAACTTACAATCTGGGTGGCGACATCGTTGTCATAAAAGATAGTTATTTTGGTCTTGGTGTCGGGGCTGTTATTGAAGATAATGATACGACTTTAGCTTCGGCTCCGGTAATTGGTTTTGATATTCCAATCCGTGACCGTGATGACCAGGCATCTATTTCACTAGGTGCTAATGCAAAATTTTTGACTGTCGAGGGAGATGAGCCAGATGCACTTTCTGTGAACGGCGTCGTTAAGTATTGGTATTAATAAACGAACGAAAACTAACCGGAGGTATTTTATGAACCAACAAGATATAATCAACCAAAAAAAACAAACGAATCAGCAAAATCCGCAAAAGAACCAACAAAACGAAAAAGAACAAAAAACGGGTTTTGGCAGTTCACAAGGAAGTATGAACTCAGACCAAAATAAAAATCAAAATAATATGAATCCAACTCAATCAAACCAAACGAATCCGTCGGGCTCAGGCCAATCCGGCAACCAATGGGATAAACAAAAAAATAGTAAGTCCGGCAGTCAACAAAGCACGGACCAATCACGCTTTGGCCAGTCTGGTACACACTCTGGATGGCCAACAGAAAAGCAGTCTGATGAAAATGCACAAGGAGCATCATCAAGAAAATCGCATACGTCTTTGGCTGACATGAATGAGCAACCGGATGAAAACGATGAAGCCTAACAAGCAGCTGAGTAAAATATTAAGCTTTTGTTTTTCGCTAGTTCTTGCGCAAAATATTTTTGCGGCAGACTCTGCAGCTGATAAAGCTGTGGAGCCTGACAACAGCGGAATTAATAAACGCGATAAATCCGTTGTCGAAATGACAGCGCAAGATCAATCTAACAATCCCGCAGCAATTGAAATAACCCGAAAAATTCGTGCGGCAATTAATAAAAACGAAAGTCTTTCAACGTATGCAAAAAATATTAAAATCATCACGAAAGGAAATATGGTTATTCTAAAAGGACCAGTTCGAAGTTCTGATGAAATAAATACGATTAATAAAGCGGCCGTTAAAATGGCTGCGGGCTATGAAATTCAAAATGACCTTGAGGTTGCAAAAAACGAAAATAACGAAAGAGATACAAAATGATGAACAGTTACGGATCAAATACATCTAACGAGTCGAATAATTCTTTATTGAACAAAAATATTAAAAAAGACAAAAAAATTGCGGTTTTTGGAATATATAAAAATCGCAATGGAGTTGAGAATGCCGTGGACCAATTGAAATACTCTGGTTTTCGAAATTCTGATATTTCTGTGCTGATGCCCGATAAAGACGAGACAAAAGGCTTTGCCCATGAAAAGCATACTAAAGCTCCGGAAGGAGCTGCCGCTGGTGCTGGAACCGGCGCCGTGCTTGGTGGAACTTTAGGTTGGCTTGTCGGCGCTGGTGCTTTAGCAATACCCGGAATTGGCCCTTTGGTTGCCGCCGGTCCAATTGTGGCTTCTATTGCAGGAGCCGGAGTGGGCGGAGCCGTCGGCGGAGTCAGCGGAGCCTTGGTCGGCATGGGAATTCCAGAATTTGAAGCCAAACGTTTTGAGGGAACTGTGAAAGACGGCGGAATATTGTTGTCTGTTCATTGTGATGATAGCGACTGGACGAAAAAAGCAAAAGAGCTGCTAGAAACTTCGGGTGCGAAAGATGTGTCATCGTCATCTGAAGCTAAGGGATAAGAATATTTTACGGTATAAGATAATAAAAAACCCGCTTTTAAGAGCGGGTTTTTTATTTTTGGAATATAGAAACTGTAAGTAATTAACCTTTTACGTTAACATTAACAGCGCAAGGTCCTTTTTTACCCTGACCGACTTCAAATTCAACTTTGTCGCCATCTTTAGGCTGTTGACCTTTGACTTCAGAGATATGAAAAAACAAATCTCCGCCGCCGTCTTGAGTGATAAATCCGAAACCTTTTTCGCCATTGAAAAACTTAACTGTGCCAGAACTCATGTGATAACCTCTTGTTTTAATTTGTGATGCAGTTCTAACATATTTTTAAAACTTTGAAAGGG
>JAYTPC010000008.1:0-4880 GCA_043747425.1 Bdellovibrionales bacterium | reverse complement strand
TTGGTAAAGAAAAAATTAGCTCACGGAATGTAGGCGAAAGTCGCTTATAAAGTCACAGTGTCTATTTTGTTTCCAGCCAATCAACTTTAAATACATTATAAACGCTTCAGGGGTTGCACTGCATTTGCAAAATCGCAGTAGAGATATAAATTATCCGGGAGCACTTCATGAAAAAGACGTTTTTTTTAGGAATTATTGCGACAGCATTTTTATCGCAGTTAGCATTGGCAAAGATCAATGAATCTCAATCGCAAGATAGCAACAATATTAAATCCTTTCTAGGTGAATATGATCTTATTTCTAATCAAGATACGTCAGGATCTTTCTGTTACCGAGGAGTTCTAATTACTGAAGAAGATGGAAATATTCATCTGTACCGAGCCGATATGAAAGACGAAGGCTCTGTCGCATCTGCAAAATTAAATGGTTCCGAGCGTGAATCATCTGGCAGCCATGGCGAAGCTATGACGACGACTAATTACCGCGATAAAGTCAGTTTAATGAATGGAAGCCTAGTTTTTAGGACTACAAGCACTGTTAAATTTATGGGAATACTCGCTAGCAGCGAATCTGATACGATGACATTTTCATTGTCTAGTCATCGGGGGACTTTAAATGCAAACCGAAAAGTTCGAGAAAATTTAAAATCTAGCTCGGCAGTTTGTGTTTACCAAAAAATAAATTAAAATAAATCAGTTCGTAAACCAGCAGCTTGGCCGCTTTGTTAAAGCGGTCTCGCAGGACCAATTGGGAATTCTTAAGTTCCATCTTTTCTCAGAAGTATTACAAAAAGCACCGGCAGCAACTGTTTCAGCGCGACACTGTAAAGTCGGGTAGCCATCTAAAAAGTGCGTTTCTTTTTTTGTAAAATCAGGTTTCCGATAAAAACCCTTGGCCTCAACGGGGCTATGCTTAGCCACTGAGTAATGCATCTCGGTCATAAAATCAAAGCCAGCCTGAGCACTACGGTAACAAATTAATTGTTCACTTTTATCACGAAACTGGATGTCACAATTTTTTTTAATGAACGGATCTAAATTCTTCACCGTAGCCTGCGGAAAATCGCGAAAAAGTTTTTTCAAACACACGGCTGCAGCCCAGTAATCACTTTGACCTTCGGTAGATAGTGAATCTTCATTTTTATACAGCGGCGCACCCGCAAAAAAATGACCAAGTTCATGACAAAGTACATAAGAAAAAACATCTTCGCTTAGGCGCGGGTGAAGCCTTCTAACTTCTGAACCTAATGCAATTTCGATCATATAACCTTTGATTTCCATGCTGCCAAAGTTATCCGGAAAATCAGTTGTTTTTGTAATGTTAATTCCCATTAATCCGCGCTCTTTTGCATACGGAGTCATCAATTGAACAAGGCGCTCTTCGTTCTGAGCTAATTCAGCGGCCTCAGCTTGGGCTTGGTTCAAAAAAGCAGATACGAGTATCAGTAGTATAAGACGAAATGATTTCATCAGCGGGTCTCCAGAGGTTATCCTTATACCTGGAATTGCCAATATTTTCAGATTTTAGAATCTGATCAACAATAAATTGCAAAATCTTCCTAACTGAACAAATCTAAAACACCATGGATAAAAAAATTATTTTAGTACTGATTGTTCTGATCTGCAGCTATCAGGTTTGGTTTGGCCGCTCTATCAACAGACCGCCTGGCATTTTGGTGGCTCAACAGCCGCAGCAAACACTTCTGCCCGAAGATATCAAATCCATTAAATACAAAGACGTTCTGGTAAAAAGATTGGCTGATTTCCAAATGAAAGCACGCGTGCTTGGCACCCAAAGATACTGGCTTGGACAAACAGCTGCGGTGGCCCCGTTCGATGTCGCTTTTGGTTGGAATCAAATGTCTGATTCATCCGTTTTAGAAAAGTTAAACATCAGCCAAAGCAATCGATTTTATTTTTACAATTGGGATAATGATAATTTGATTGATTCATCCGTTGTTTCAGTAAACAGTGCAAATATGCATTTGATACCTTCAACAAAAGATATCGAAAGTAAAATTAAAAAATTGCGTGTTGGAAACATCGTCAATTTATCGGGTCAACTTGTTCGCGTCGATTTTAAAGATGGCAGCGAAATGAAAAGTTCGTTATCCCGAGACGACACGGGTGCTGGCGCCTGTGAAGTTATCTGGGTGACATCACTTGATATTTTTTGAACATTCTTTGATCACTGTCGATTCATCAGATATCACTGCAGAGATGAAATTCTATTTGTCGGTAAAACCTTGTGGAACTTAAAATGATGGGCACATCTCAGCAGCTTTAGCGCCCTTTTCAATGCCTGACACACAATAAACAGCTGTGCCGTCGTTTAAAGATTTAAATTGAACGCTGGCATTTCCAAAAGATTTTTGGCTGGCAGCATTTAAATAATCGATATATTGATTGGCTTTTTCCGGCGTCCAAAACGTAGGACTGATATGATTATTTTTCAGCGGAATGACTTGAACAGCCGACAGTTTCAGTTTTCCATTTACGACTGAATAATAATTTTTAGCAAACAGACCATACTGATTCCAAACCGGAAATTCATCTGAGCTATAGTTTTTTCCACCTAAGAATAATAAATTTCCTAAACCATAAAACGACAGCGTTTGATTATTAAACTCAACCGGGCGCACATTGTGCGAATGGTGACCCAAGATTAAATCAACGCCGTAACTTTTGATTAAATTAAATTTGGCTTCGACATTTCTATTTTCTGAACGTTGTCGTTGTTGTTTGTTTTTCGTCTGCTGAGTATCGTCTTCAGGTTTCGATCCATTTTTAGTAAAAACAGACAATTCCATGCCTTCATGAATAGATACAATTCGAAAATCCGCAGGCGTCTTTTTCAGATTTTCTAAAGCGCGCTTTAAATCACCGTACTGAGTGCAGGGCTTCATGGCTTTTTCGATGCTATTATCTTCGCAGTGTCTGACAGACAACATTCCGGGTTTGTCGGTAGCAGGTCTCCATTTTTGTTCCCACTCCGGACGGTCATCGCCCTTCATGCCGACTGCCAAAAAAGCAATACGCAAACCTTGGATTTCAATAATTTCAGGATGAAGTGTTTCTTGTAGATTGCCAATGCCAGACATGTGCATTTTCGATGTATTTCTGATTTTAATGAGATGGTTTAAAGTTTCTTCAATGCCAGCATCACTGTAGTCATAGGCATGATTGTTTGCAGTGGATATCATGTTGAAACCAACTTTATGAACCAAATGCTGAACACCTTCAGGATGGCTTTTTTGTGGAAATTTCTTTCCATCAATCGCTTTTAGCGCTTTGTCGGATACAACACTTTCTAAATTTAAAAAATTCAGATCATTGCCAGCAGTCATTTTTTCTAAATTCACCGTCATTTCGTCCCACGTGTAGAATTTATTAAAAGTACTGCCGCCAGCATCTAATTTATCTGAACCTGGACGCGATAAACTGACGTCACCTCCAGCACCAATTACAACTTCTTGCACCGATTCTGTTCGTGCAGCAGCAGGATTTCTGGTTTGTGGATTCTTTAAATCATCAAATAAAATTTCTTTTTTTAGAAATTGGATGTATTCAATGATTGAAATGGTTCTTCCTAATTCTTTCGATAGTGTCTGCATTTCTAAAGCGGCATCAACACCAACAAAACGCCAGTGCCATGGCTCAAAGTTGTACTTTGTGATCGGGTTAAAATCTTTTGATCCAAGGCGTGGGTAACTCATGGCAAAACCAAATTTGTAAGCGTTATTTAAAAGCCATTCGTATTCTTTGCATTTGTTATCTGGACAGCGATTACCAATATCAGGGTATACCAATTTGTTTCCGATGCTGCTGTAAACCAGATCAAATGTGGCGCCCAGTTGATGTTCACTGCGACCAGGTGTTGCACTGATGCTATCAACATAATTTTTAAGTTCTAATTCAGATTTAAATTTGCTTTGAAACTTTCGAAATTTGCTAGAGTAAGTACTGCACTGCTGGTCAAAACTTCTGTAGCCGGAGTACATTTTTAATGTCAGGTTTTCAGATTTTGCTGCACGGAGCATGCTGGTTAAAGCAGATAAAACATCTTTTCTTAATCTTTCCCCAGAACCAGATGCATTCAAGACAAATTGTCGTGGAACTGAAATCAAATCTTTGGGTTCATAATCGCGGCGCAATTTGTGTGAAGGCTCTTTGCTGACCTCGGTTAAAAAGTCATCGCCACTCAGTTGTCCGTCATCGACACACACTTTTGAACCGCTATTTGCTTGTAAGCTGAAGGCCAAGATAAGGGTAAAATAGATGTGTTTCATTTTGATCCTTTATTGCAAAGAGCGGTTTAGTTACAAAAATACAAGCTGCTAACTAGATGCCAATTTTAAAAAAAACTAGGGTGATCTCGTAGGGGAAAAGACTGTGAAATGAAGTTATGACAGCAGAAATTGTCATGACTTCAGTCCGGAAAATTGTTTCAACTTGAGAATTACAAAAACAAAACCTAAGATATCCGCTCAAACCAACGGAGGATTGATGCAACCAAATAACAAAATGAAAATCGCAAACTTCATCACATTAAAAGCAAAACCAGGACAAGAAAATAACTTGGCAGAATTTTTAGCAGGCGGAGCAAAAGTAGTTGCTGCCACTGAGCCGCAAACATTATCTTGGTTTTCTGTTCGCATCGACACAAGCACATTTGCAATTGTTGATTTTTTCGCAGATCAAGCGGGTCAAGATGCGCATGTCGGCGGTCAAGTTGCTGCAGCTTTGAAAGCAAATGCAGAGCAAATGATTGTTGGTGGATGCGACAACGGAGTCCTTAAAAACTTTCAAGTTTTTTCAGTGCTTTCAGCCGCGACGTAATATAACTTACGGTGCATGAATATTATTTGGTTCAAGCGTGAT
>JAYTPC010000007.1:0-2302 GCA_043747425.1 Bdellovibrionales bacterium | reverse complement strand
TCGTCGCCGGTTGTACGCTTAATCTCTTCTATCAGTTGATCAGCGATCCCGTGTTCTACATCACCTTCCAACCCGTCTTCACGCATATCCACTGCTTGTTTCATAACGACATACAGAACTTGTTCTTCAGGTTTTGCGTGCGTAATTAAAAGAGGCGCGAATTCTTCAAAAGCAGTTTTACGTTCATCGAAATCATATTTTTCGGAATCTTTCATAATTTTAATCAGTTTTTTCAGAGGTTTATGGTCGGCCAAGATAAGCTCAATAATATCCTGCCCTTTAGAATTTGACGAAGGCGACTTCGAAGTCGTGTTCTTAGTACTTGGGCTTGCTTTTTTTGTCGTTTTTTTTGCAATTTTTTTAGTTGGCATTAGTCCTCCGGTAAATTGTGTTTAATCCATTATTTAGCAAAGAACCGGCCATCCCTATCTGGTATTGAAAGGGAATTGAGAATGAGATGCCTACGACAAAGTGGCATATTTTCCCAACCGGGGCAATATGCCACTTTGGTTTGATGCAAGTTTAGCGTCTTTATCAAACAGCTTTCCTAAAAAGAACTTGGTTAATATATCTTTATGTTAAATAATTACCCCGTGAAAAATAGAAAAATTTTGGAGACCAAATTTTATCAAAGGCCCACTATAAAAGTAGCGAAAGAACTTTTAGGAAAAAAACTTTGCAGAAAGCTTCCTAATGGCGAAATTATTTCTGGGTTGATAGTAGAAACCGAAGCTTATTTAGGCGTTATCGATGAAGCCTGTCATTCGTATAAACATAAAAAGACACCAAGAACGATGGTGATGTACGAATGCGGAGGAATATCCTACGTTTATTTTATTTACGGCATGTACTATTGTTTTAATGTTGTGACTTCAAAAAAAGAACATCCCGAAGCTGTGTTGATTCGTGCGCTTCAACCAATGGATGGCATTGAGCTAATGAAACTTAAATCTCAGCAGACTAATATTTCTAAAATACTTAATGGCCCCGGAAAAATTTGCAAGGTTTTTGAAATTGATAAATCTTTAAATGGCCACGATCTGACAAAGTCCCCCCTTTGGATTGAAGATGCAATGAAAGTTCCCACTCGGCAAATCTGCAAATCGAAAAGAATTAATATCGGCACCGAAGGCGAATGGGTCGACAAGCCTCTTCGCTTTTCAATCAAAGACACACCCTATATTTCTGTTAAACTGAATTAATATCCGCGGACTTCATCTGAGCGCTTGCGCCTTTTAGGAACCTAACTTTTTAAAATTGGAGTTAGATGATGGGATAAAGGTGCTGATTTGTTCAAGAAATGTTCAAGATATTCAATGTAGGCTAGTTGTCCTGTTTACTTTAATTGGCAAATCATGATGAAATCATCTGGGGTAAATGAATGAATAAAGCAATCCATAAAATTCTCATTATTGACGATGATTCAGAGTTTGCCGATCATTTGGCGGGGCTCATGCCATCCTGTTATCAAGTGAAAACGACTTATTCGCCGAAACAAGCGATGGAACAACTGACCCGTTATCCTTTTGATAGTATTGTCTCTGACTTTGTTTTAGCAGATTGCGACGGACTTGAATTTCTAAAATCCGTTCACTCTCTTAAACATCCCCCGAAAATTATTTTTATTACCGCTTTTGCAAATAAGGAAATGGCTATTTCCCTTTTGAATCTGGGAGTTCATGGCTTGTTAGAAAAACCCTTTTCGATTTCTGCTTTGACAGACCTTCTTGAAAAGAAAGTAGAAAAAAAAATAACCACAGCTTGGCGACTTGACCCTTCTACCAGAAGAATGACGACAACTTCAGGGGACTTTGAATTGACAGAAGTGGAATTTAAAGTCGTTTCTTATTTTTTAAGTAACTTAGGAAAGTGGATATCGCGTGAGGAATTAGTGGAACAGGTATGGGGAAAGGATAGCCGCAGCCGAAATGTTTTAGATACCCATCTTACAAACCTTAAAATAAAAATTCCCTTCTTAAAAAACACTTTAAAAGTTGTGCGAGGTCGTGGCTACCTTCTTGAAGATATGGCTCATGAACAATAAATTAGGTCGCGCACCATTTTTTGCAGTTTTAATTTATTTGATCGGTTTTATTTCCGTGACTTTGCAAGACTACTCTTCTTTAGCTTGGGAAGATTTCAAGATTGTGTCTATATTAAGAGTTCCTCTTTTTCTAGGCGCCATTCCTGTCGCCTATGTGCTTCGCAAAAATCCTTTTTCTGTTACGGCCAACACTCTCATTTCTCTTAATTTTCTTCTTTATACATGTTTAGGTCATTACTTTCAGCCACTTTATTATGC
>JAYTPC010000006.1:0-2010 GCA_043747425.1 Bdellovibrionales bacterium | reverse complement strand
ATGAAAGGAAAACAGCCATGCCTAATGCTAAAGATTTAGCATTTTTTTTACCAAATAAGAATCTGAAACTCATTGCAAACTTAAAATTTCGCGGTGGGTATAAGTGGGTTGTAGAAACTATTCCCTCGCGACGTGAACCCTGCCCGAGATGCCATGCACTTTGCACACAGTTTTATGGTAAAGCAAAAACTTTGATCCGTGATGAGCCACTCAGGTCTGAAGTTTTATATCTAGAAATCACGAAGCAAAGATATTTTTGTAAGGTCTGTAAAAAACCGTTCGTAGAAAGCATTGAGGGAATAAAAAAGTATCAACGTTCAACCGGACGCTTTGAGAAATTTATAGCTGAGATGTGTGAAAAATTTAGTAACATGAGTGCAGTGCAAAAACGCTACAACTGCTCAAGCAGCTTTACGTATAAGGTGTTTTATAAACATCAATCAATCAAGTTAAAAGAAAAAATAAATTACTCTTGGCCATGCGTGATCGGTATCGATGAGCACTTTTTTTCTCGTAGGAAGGGTTATGTCGAATACGCCACGGTGATAACGGATATGAATAAGCGAAGGCTTTATGAAATGGTTAGTGGAAAAGATACCAAAACTTTAATAGAACAATTAAATCATTTAAAGGGTCGTGAACACGTAAAACTTGTGGCGATGGATATGTCCTCGACATATAAAAAATTTGTCAGAGATTTTTTTCCAAATGCGATCATCGTCGCTGATAAGTTCCATGTGCTGAGGCTACTTACGCCAACAATAATGAAGTTACAAAAGCAAATCCACGGCCATCGTCAGGAATTATATTTAAAAAAATTAGTACTAAAAAACAGAATGAAGATGGATTATTTTTTGCGAAGCGATGTGGATCGATATTTAAAACAGCATCCAGAGCTTAATTTAATTTACCGAGCCAAAGAGCGGCTCTATGAATTTTATCGAACCAAAGGAACTTTACGGGCTGTAAAAGGGTTTTATAAACTGATCCTGGAACTGAAAAGCACAGGCCATAAATCTTTACTTAAACTCGCTAAAACAATGGAAAGGTGGAAAAAAGAGATTTTACTTTATTTTGAAACTAGGTTAACAAACGCCAGAACCGAAGCTTTTAATAGAACTGCAAAACTCGTTCAGCGAAGGGGTTGCGGATATAAGAGCTTTAAAAATTACCGATTAAGAACGCTAAATGCCTGTTCCTAAATGATTTTTTTGATTTACCAACGATTAAAAGTGAAGAGCCATTTCTTCGCATATATCTTTGATAGGCCTTTCTTGATTGTTATATTTTATCCAGCTCCATTTTTTCTTCAAACATCCGTTGCATTATCTTCGATTAAGTCTAGTCATAAGCCATGAACAGCTTTTCTCATTTCGAGCCAGTCCTAAGTAATGGATTTGGGACAGTTTAACAGAACTAGTTAAAAATCGAACAATTTGCACTAAAATGAAGTATGAAGAAAAATTCTCTATTTTTTTTAGCAAGCTTATGTTTTTTAATTGTTACCGGATGCAGTCCCGGAGCTAGCGTAACCACGCCTTCGACTTTGCCAGTTGTTGCGCCGATTGTCGCACCGGTTACACCAATACCACCAAGTGTGCAAATCTCGTCGATCACGCCGACAACTTCGGTGCCGGCAGGTGGTAACACCTTAACGGTTCGTGGATCCGCGTTTAGCAGCGGCCTTTCGATCTCGGTAGGAACTGCAGCATGCGGAAGTGTAAATTTTATTTCTAGTACCGAAGCTAGTTGTATTTTGCCAGTAAACGTTGCGGGAACTTATGCAGTCACAGTTACCAACGTGGATAGCAGTTCGGCAACCATGTCTAACGCCATCACTTATGCCAGTGCTCCAGTTCCGCCGGTGGTTAGCAGCGTATCGCCCTCAAGCGGATCTATAAACGGCAGCACGACGGTCACAATCACAGGATCACAATTTCAGACCGGTGCAGCCGTGCGTTTTGATGCCGCAAACTGTACAAATATAAATGTCCTGTCATCAACGTCGAT
>JAYTPC010000005.1:0-13038 GCA_043747425.1 Bdellovibrionales bacterium | reverse complement strand
GTCGAATGTAAGCGGGAATTAAAGTGGACTGCAAAAAATTAAGGAAGCGTCATGAACGTGCAGAAATTACAAGTGATGTTAGCAACCGTATCTGTGATTATTTTCACAGCCCCCTTTGCCAACGCCAAAAAAACAGAAGTTAGAAAAGTTCAAGAAGTTAACTTTTCTGAGATGAACCTGAAGGGTACGATTCGTAACCCCGATGGTGCTTACCTAGTGCAAAAAAAAGGTCTGAAGTTTATGCCTTTACATGATGTGCAAAAAGACATGGACACAAAACTTCGTGAAACTTCGTTGTACATTGATTAATTAATTGGGAGAGCGGAACGTATGTCAGTATTAAAATTAAAACAAACAACAGACACGGGAGCCTCTAAGGTTTTCAAATTGGATTCAAAATCCAAGTTAAAAACATTTGGATCTTCACGAAAAGCAGATCTAGTTTCAATCGATCCGAATGCTGAAAAATTTGTCGGTGCCTTTGAATACCGTGCCGATGGCTGGCATTTCATTTCATTTGACGTGAAAAGTCAGATTCCAGATTTAAAAATTGAATCTGATACGACAACGCAAATTCTAAATTCAACGCTGCAGTTTTCAGTGCATGAAACCAAAGAACATCTGTATTCAGATTTTAATGATTTAAAAACTGAAGGTGCATTCGAAAAGCAAATTTATGTAGTCAGCAGAAACAATCGAATTTTTGAAACTAAAATTATCGACAAAAATGCAGGATTTCCATTCTCTATTCATGGGAGAAAGAACATTTATAAAATGGCTGCAACCGCAGACTGGATCACAGAGTCACATGAAGGTTTTGAAATCAAATCAAAAATTGTTCGTGTGGACTCAATCAAACATTTAGAAGAATCAAACAGCACTGCCCTAACACCCAAAGAGAAAAAAACGCTCAGCGCAACACTAGCAGCATGTCTGCTACTTGTTTTTATGGCCTTTTTGGCTCCGAAAGAAACAAAGATTGCTACTGAAAAGGAATTGCCGAAAGCGGCAATGAATGTGGTTTTTAAAACCGAAAAGAAGAAACAACAACAAATCAAAAAAACTGTTCAAGCACAAAGTGCACCTAAACAAGATTCGAAAGAAACAGGTGGTTCTGCTGGTGGTGGAAAAGTTTCCGCAATGCTTAAAGGTGCCATTGGTGTTCGAATTTCGCAGCTGATCGGCAAGGTTTCAGCAACAGATGCACGTACAACAAATGTTTTAGTAACTACAGGAACAAAAGCTGGTGAAGGTGCTTCCGGCAAAGCTTTAGCTGCTGTTGGCAAAATAGAATCTTCTGGCAGAAATTGGAATGGCGAATCTGCAGGAAATGGAACCGGTGTTTCTACAGCTGGCATTGGCGGCGGTAAAGGTACCAGTGGTTTAGGCGGCGGCTTAGGTCAGGGTAAAACTGGATCTGGTGGAGTTGGTCTGATCGAAGAAGAATCAGAAGTTGTTGGCGGTCTTGATCGCGAAATTATTGCTCAGTATATTAAAACCCAACTTGGACAAATATTATATTGCTACGAACGTCAGCTGTCAGCAAATCCAGATCTTTATGGAAAAGTCGCTGTGAAGTTTACGATCAGCGGCAACGGACAAGTAGAAACACAATCTATCAATGACACCACTTTGAAAAGCGCACCGGTTGAAGGATGTATCTTAAACAAAGTGGCGAAATGGAAGTTCCCAGAACCTCGGGGCGGAACAAAGGTTTTAGTCACTTACCCGTTTTTATTTAAGAGTACGAATTAAACAAATAGGAAATGAATATGAAACTACAATTTAAAATCACACTAATAACTTTGACCCTGGCATTCGCAGGATCTGTGTACGCTCAAGATAAAAAAACAGAACCTGTTCCCCCGTCTTCTAAGGGATCTGACAAAATGGATTTAAAAAAATTAGAAGACAAATACTGGTCCTCAAAAGATGACGATTACGGTGTTATTCAAAACAGAACCTTTTCAAAAACAGGAAAATTTTATTTATCTGGAGTTTACGGTCCGCTGATAAATGATCCATTTGCCAAAGCACGTGCGGCTGGCGGCATGTTGGGCTATTATCTCACTGAGGACTTTGGCGTTGAATTAAGTTATTTGAGCTACAGTTCTACAAAAAACGATACTGTTGTTGCCTATGAAAGCATTCCTGCAGCTGCATCTGTATCACCAAATTACAACTTGTTAAAAAATACGAAGGCACTATCAATTACATACACACCGTTTTACGCAAAAATGGCTTTCATGAACAAAGCAATTTTGTATTTCGATATGGGTTTCACTTTGGGTGCGGGTCTAACAGATTACGAACATCAAAAAATTTCCAAAGATTCAGGTGGAGCAAGAAGTCAAAGTAACGAGATTGCATCTGCTCCACATTTTGAAATCGGAATTATGCAGCAGCTTTTTTTAAATAAAAATTTTGCATTTCGTGTTGATATTAAAAATTCTTTCTATTCACAGAAAACAAAACAGTACGAAATACCCATTGGTGCAGCTGAGTCTTCTCGTCCAGAAACTACAAAAAATGCAAATGACACGACAATTATTTTTGGTCTAACTATTTTCACAAACTAAGGGTGAAGTAAATATGAAAAGAAATGAAAATTAACAGAAATTCAGTATTAAAAGCCTTTTTACTTACAACCACCTTCGTTTTTTCAAGCCCTGAAATAGTGCTTGCTGATGCATTAACAACAAAATCCGGCGGAAGAAAACCCGCTTCACAGATGAAATACCGTCAATCTGGCGTTCCCGTATTTGAACTGGTACAAAAAATTGGAAAGGATGTTGTTAAAATAAAAAACATTCCAAAGCTTGATATTGGCGAAGAAAAAGAAATTGAAGCTGTGGAGGCAGACCTAAAAAGATTACCAGCGAAAGAGTTTCAAGCTTTGGCACCGGTAAAAAAAGTATCCCTGCCACTTTTAACCCTTCCAGAATTTGCTATAGTCCCAGCAGGAAAAGCTAAAACATTGGCCTCTGAAGACAAAATTGCAAAGATTCCTGAGGTAAAATTATTAGATGTCGTGCCAGAACCAATTGTTGATGCCACAGAGCCAAGTCTGCAAAATTTGGTCGAAATTAAACCGGATGAATACAAGATGTTGCAAGCACTTATTTTTCTAGAATATCAGAAAAAATATGATCTTGCGATGTCACTATTCGTTGAACTGATGGCAACAAAAGAATACCGATCACAGTCTTTATTTCATTACGCACAAACTGCGTTTGCTCTTGGATTGTTTTCAGAGTTCCGACAAAAGATGATTCAAGTCACTCAAGAAACGAAAGATTTAGCACTTAAAAAACTAGCTACAGAAAATTTAGCTACGAACGTCAGCGCTCTTGAAAATTCAGATATTGCCCTGATAGACCCCTTGGTTGAATCTTTTGATATTGATGTGACTCGTAATGAAAAGTACTTATTAAAACGAGCTAAACATTTTGCTGAAAAAGGAAACCTAGCGCAGGTTGAAAGTTCACTGATTTATATTCCAGAAAATTCGCCACTTTATCCAGAGGCCTCATTGTTAAAAGCGGTTATGAATTACCGCTCTGGTCAAGTAGACACAGCTATATCTGAGTTGGAACAGTCTTGGCCAAAAATTGAAGGTCAGAAAAAAGATCAAGTGCGAAATTTATCTGCATTAACATTAGCAAGGCTGTACTTTCAAAAAGGTGAATACAAGTCATCTTACAAAACGTATTTGAAAATTGATAAATCAAGTCCTTCCTGGATGCAAGCCATGGTTGAACAAGCTTGGACTCAGATTCTAGCTGGTGACAATGAGGGCGCTGCAGGAAACATGTTTTCAATGCACACAGATTTTTTTCGTAAAGCGTATGCACCAGACACCTACATCGTACGCACTGTCGGTTATTTAAATCTTTGTCAGTTTGGTGACGGTGTCAGCGTTCTAAATGATTTGAAAAAACGCTACAGCAGCACTCAAGAAAAACTGGAAAGCTTTCAGAAAAAAAATACTGATCCGGCTCGTTACTACGACCTAGTTAAAGCTTGGTTACGTAATACAAACGTTGAAGAAATTGATGGTTTGCCACGCTCATTTATTGTTGAGCTTGCTCGTCACCCGAATTTCACAACCATACAAAAGCAAATCAACAACTATGAAGATGAGAATTCTAAATTCAATAAAATAGCTGTTGATTTAATCCGAAAAGAGCGTGATGCCCGGTTAAAGATGCTACAAGCAAAAAACGAATTTGCGGCGATGAAACGCAGCGGTGCTTCACCAAGCTCTTTGCAAGCCAAGGAACAAATCTTTTTGGCAGTCGGTATTGAGCATATGATCATCAGCCGCGCCCGTGAAGGCATCAAGAAAGTGCGGTTAGAAGCTGTTGCTCGGTTAGATAAAGAAAAAGAAAGCTTACGTTTAAAAGCATCTAAAAATTTACAATCACGTTACAATGAATTTGTAGCATCGCTTGGAAACTTAGTGGATCAAAACGAAGTTCTTTCTTACGAAATTTATTCTGGTGCCGGAGAACACATCCGTTTTCAAATGGCAGGCGGAGAAATTTCAGATCGTGAAACAGCCTCTTTAGCACCTGACGAAAAAGAAAGTTATAAATGGAAGTATAAAGGCGAAGTTTGGGAAGACGAACTGGGCCATTACAGATCATCACTAAAAAATGTATGTCCAACCGACGAAGTTGCACAAAATCAAGGGAGTAACTAATGAACAAATTAACACTTTTAACAATCACGGCTATCACAATACAAACTCTGACTGCAAATGCAGAATCTGTCACGGCTGCACAAGGTTTAGATAAAATAAAAACCAATGTTCAAAACTCAAAAGCCAATGAAAAAGAATACGACCGCAACTTAAAAGTTGTGAATAAAAACTTATCTGAGGTGAATAAAGCTAAAACGACGTATCTGAAACAAAAAGACACTGTTTCCGGAGAAATCGTGAAGAATAACGATTCATTGAAAAAAGTTTTAGTCCAAGAGCGTGATATCAACGTGCTGCTTGCCCAAGAAAAAGAAAAACAACAAACAGAAGCTAAGCAGCTTGAACAGCTAGAAAAAATGACTGCACAAATTAAAACGAACCAAGTTCAGCGGGAATCAGTCATTGCAGAATATCAAAATCAATTACGAATGACGACGGATGAAAAGAAAGCTTGGAAAGACCGTGAAACTGAACTGCGCAGCCAAGAATCAAAAACCATTCAAGCTGTGCGAACCATAGCTTCTGAAGAAGCGAACTGGTCGAATAAGAAAAAAGGTTATGAAGGCGAAATGAAACGCTGGAGTGCTGAAGCTGAAAAGCAGCAAAAAATCCAAGACACTTACCAGGGTCTTGCTGATCAGAAATAACAGGAATCAGGTTAGTCTTTTAACAATCTGCGCTGCACGCGAGTCAACACCAAGTTGATAGCGTGTACGTTCATCAGTTTTCCACTGACGACGAACACACACAAAGCGACTCCGATGCTAAAAACTAAATTTAGCACTAAAGCGCTGACTCCCCAGTTTAAAATAGGCTCTAAAAAATAAAAAACACAAGCTGCACCACCCGTTAATGCTGCTAAAACAGCAAACGTGATCGTATTTTTTAAAAAACTAAAATAATGAAAACGTGCAATAAACTGAGGAAAAAATACGAGCAACAGTATCAAATTTAAAGCAGCTGAAATAGTCGTTGATAGCATCAATCCATGAACTGAAAAACGTGCCATCAAAACCGGCGCTAAAATAATGTGCGTTAATAAGCAGATTCCCGAAATAACAGCCGGAAACCACGTGTTTTTAATCGCGTAATACGCCGGTGTTAATACGCGCACAGCACTTGAGAAAATCATAATCCAGCAGTACGTCTTTAAAATCTGAGAAGTAAAAATCACATCTGACAGTTGAAAGCGCCCGCGACCAAAAAGTAATTGCACAACCGGCTGTGCCAGCACATACAACCCAGCAGCAGCAGCCATCGATAACAGTAAGTTCAGTTCTAAATACTTTTGTGTCTCAGTCGATATTTTTTCTTTATCATTTCTAGAAAATAAACCAGAAAGCATCGGTAACAATGCTGTGCCAAGACTGACAGAGATCAAAGACAGTGGTAGTTCAATCAACCGGTCAACATAATTGATGTATGAAATCGTACCCTCGGCCAAGGATGAAGAAAAATGCAGATTAATGATCGTCGTAAACTGTAATAGTCCCATACCCAACATTCCGGGCAGCATGTTTTTAAAAACACGGCGAAAATCTGGGTTGCTAAAATTTAAAGAAAATCGTGGGAAGTATCCCGATTTGATCAGGGCTGGAATTAAAATAGCTGCTTGTAAAATACCACCAACAAGGACTCCCCACCCTAACTGATCGCCAACGACTGGAAACCAATTAGCAGGCATCACTGTAAAAACAATCATCGCTAAATTCCAAAGTGTGGGGGCAATCGCGGGCAGTGCAAATTGTCCCAAAGAATTCAGAATTCCCATCATAAATGCAAACGAGCTAATAAAGAAAATAAAGCCGAACATGATTTTTGTAAGTCGCAAAGTAAGAAGGTATTTTTCTGTGTCTAAAAGGTAATTTGCATCCAGAATGAGGTTCAGTAAGGGGTCGGGGTAAAGCACGCCAAAAGTTGCAAGAGCACCCAAGACCATAAGAAGAAATGTGTAGATAGAATTGACTAGATTTTGAGCCCTGACCTGATTATCAAGCCTTGATTCCACAAAAATGGGTATGAAGCTGACTGAAAGCGAGCCCTCGCCCAGCAGCCGTCTAAACATATTCGGAAGCCTAAACGCGGCTGACCAGGCGTCGGTGACTCGTTTATCAAAGTAAGCTGCTAGAAGGCTTTCTCGAAGTTGGCCCAGGACTCTGCTGGTCATAGTTCCAAAAGCCATGGACAGGGCATTCTTCAGTACAGATTGGTCTTGCTTGTCTGGATGCCCTATGTTAATTCCTAACCTTTATATTTTACATAAATCCTATCTGGAGGTTTTAAGTGGCACAACACAAATCAGCGGCAAAAAGAGCTCGTCAAGCCGTTAAAAAGAACGCTGTAAACACAGCTCGTAAATCAAAAGTTCGTACTAGCGAAAAAACGCTAGCAGCAGCGATCAAAAAAGCAGACAAAAAAGCGATTCCTGAATTGTTATCTGCTTATACAAGCCAGATGATGAAAGCAGCCCAAAAGGGAGTTTTCAACAAAACAACGGCAGCTCGTAAAATTGCGCGTTTGTCGACGCAAGTTCACAAAGCAACTGTTTCTAAATAACAGCCTACTAAATAATTCTTTTTCTTCATTGAAAATTGATTACCGAATCCGAGTTAACAGCTCGGATTTCTTTTTGATAACTATCAAAGATTAAAACATGTCAAAGGAAGTTGATTTACGAGCCACGTAGGCTCGGATCTGGCGCTTTAAAGCAATTGAGATATCATCAAAGCTAACCCCATAGATAAAATGACTGGCAGCTGTTTGCTTGTTTTTTAAGGTCGTCCTGACTGAAAAGAAATCGCCATCAGAAATAAAAAAATTAACGATGATACGTTGATTTTCATCCAATACGAAATCTGATTTAAACGATATGCCACCCTCACCGATTTCTACACCTTGAACGACGCTAGATTGCCCACGGCACAAAAAGGTCATGTTCTTTTTGAACAACTTTCGCGGAAATTTTCTGTGCATAATGTTCTGGGTCGCAGCTATAGCCATACAGACTTGTCGGATTTTTCTCACGAAATCTTTCGACTTAAAATGAGAAGTGGTCGAAAAAAACAAAGGTTACAAAAAACTGTGAAACTTCTTGTCAATAAAGCCCAAATTCTTACAAAGAACAGGACTTTAGGACCATATTCTCAAGCCATATATGAGATGATACCGGAGACGATTTTAAAGCTTTATCTGTATCTTGTAAAATCATTAGCGTGTCTTCTAGTTTTCTTAGTGACCAAGACCTCGCTTGATCACAGTAACTTTCAATAAAGTAGCTTGGCACTTGAACAAGGCTAGCAAGTTTTGCTCCGCCGATGCCCTGATCCATACCCGCCCGCACGGCTAGCAGCATGCGCACATGCCTTGAAAGCAAGTGCACAATTCCGGTTTCATTCTGACCTTGATCTAATAATGAAACCAATTGTTCTAAGGCCTTCACCCGATCTTTTTGACCGATGGCTTTCGTAAAATCAAAAATATTTTCTTCACGGCTGAAAGAAACTACGGCATTAACATCAGCAAGTTCGATGTTGCTGCGCTCACCTAAGTAGAGCTGTATTTTTCGCAGTTGATTATCAAGCTCAGATAAATTGTTACCAACAAGGCGGTGAATTCGGTGTATGGCTTCGGCGCTGATTTTAAGACCTAGATCTTTTGCCAAATGAGAAATCCACTGCGGCAATTCATTTTCATAGGGTTTTTTAAACTCTACACAGACAGCTTTTTCTAATAAAATCTTGATCGCTTTTTTTCTTTTATCGACCTTGTCACCGAAAACCACAAATACTGAGGACAGAACCGGATTTTCTAAAATAGGCTCTAGCTGCACCAGCTCATTTTCTTTGAGTTCATGAGCATTTTTTAAAATAATTAATCTGTGCGAAGAAAAGACTGGCAAAGTTTCAACGGTGTCTTTTACATTTGTGATATCAGCGTCGCCTGCGTAAAATAGTGCGTAATTAAAATCAATAGTGTTTTCATCGAGTACGGCGTATTTAAAGCGATCCACGCACTGGTTTAATAAATAAGGCTCATCACCAAAAAGAAAATATATAGATTCAAACTTTTTAGACTCTAAATCTTTATATAATTTTTTCTGGTCTATAAGGGCCATCAGCATCCATTCATTTCAAAAATATTTATAATTTAAGATTAAAAATTCTCTAACATGCGGTCAAAAGCCGCTTGCATCATCTCTTTTGATAATGCGTCCAGAGTTTGCCGCTTGGCAGACTGGTTGTAAAGACTGTTGCTGGTGTTGATTACCGGCAGCGTAATTTGCGCCGCTGTAAAATTTTTTGATTGCTTAAAGTTTCCGCTCCACAAAATTTCACTGCTGTTTTTTTTCTTAAGCACTAAATCGACAGCAACTCTCAATGCATACTGAGTCGCAAGCACAGTCCCGTTAGCTAAATAAGGATTCGCCGAAGACTCTATGACGGAATCGCCGGCTAAAATTTCGATAGACGATAGGGTTCCTTGCAAAATTGCTTCAGCATCGGTGCTGTCGTTCACGATTTTTGCAACTCGCGAACGTAAAGCTTCTGATTTTAGTGAATTGGTAAAATAAATTTCAGCACCAGGCTCTAAAGTGCTATTTTTAAATAGAGGCACCTGAATGCGACTGACATTACCTGGAAGAGTTTCCAAATTCGTGCTCAGTTTGTAAGCGCAACCTGACATGACTGCAGTCGTTATTACTAAAATAAATAATACAAAAATAGCTTTCATCTGCTTTAATAAACGCGCAAGGAAAGACGTATGTCAAACCCTATTCTATTAGCTCCAGGCCCCGTGCAACTGCATCCCGAAGTACTGCGGATTTTAGCTGAACCTATGATTCATCACCGAACTGCAGAGTTTGATCAGATTTTTTTAAACGCACTTCAGGGATTAAAATTTTTATTTCAAACAGATGAACCCGTTTTTATTCATACGTCCGCTGGCAGCGGTGCCATGGAATCGTCATTAATCAATGTTCTAAGTCCTGGCGATCACGTGCTGGCCATTGTTTCTGGAAAATTCGGTGAACGCTGGGCCGAGATGGCTGAAGTTTTCGGCGCACGCGTGCACCGCATGAATGTCAAATGGGGCCAAGCCGTAGATCCGAAAGCTGTGCAGTTGTATTTAAAAAATAATCCACAAACAAATATAGTTATGACTCAGGCCTGTGAAACTAGCACGGGAACTGCTCATCCTATCGCTGAACTTGGAAAAATCGTCGCCGAAACGAAAGCATTATTTTTGGTGGATGGAATTACAGCGGTCGGAGCCTTCCCAATGCCGATGGATCAATGGAAAATTGATGGCCTGATTGCTGGAAGTCAAAAGGGAATCATGCTTCCGACGGGGTTAAGTTTCATAAGCTTTTCGAAAAAGGCATGGCAAAAAGCAGAAACTGCAACCTGTCCTCGTTATTATTTCGATTTACGTCGTGAACTGAAGGCAAATAAAAACTTCGAGAGTTTATTCTCGGCCTCAGTTCCGTTGATCAAAGCACTTCATTTTATTTTGAATACGTTAAAAAAAAACGGTCTGGAAAATCATTTTAAAGAAATTCACCGCCGTGCTGAATTTACTAGAACCATTGGAAAGAAAATGGGTTTAACTTTATTTTCTGAATCTCCGTCGGATTCGGTCACCGCGTTTAATTTACCCACAAAAATTACCAATGGTGTTGAGTTTAGATCACACTTTGAAAAGAAATACGGTGTTGTTGTGATGGGTGGACAAGACGAAGCCAAAGGAAAAATTATTCGCATCGGTCACATGGGATTTATTTCAGATCAGGATTTGATCGATTGCATGACACGACTGGCGCACGCATTGACGGAATATGACTTTACTGTAGATGCAGTTAAAACTGAAGTTGATTGCGTTCAGTGGTTGAAAGCAAATCCACTGTGAATAATTTGAACTCTTTAAAAAAAATATTAATCTGTGATCGATTTGCGTTTGAAGCTATGATTCATTTAAAAAAAAATTCGGCTTTCGAAATCATTCAAGCATCGACTTCAGAACTTCAACTTGCACATATCGCAGACGCAGATGGTATTTTAATTCGGTCAAAATTAAAAATAGATGCAGCTTTTTTAAACCACGCTAAAAAATTAAAAGTTATCGTCACCTGCACCAGCGGTTTTGATCATATTAATTTATCAGAGGCTCAGAAAAGAAATATCACGGTCATGTTTACGCCTGAAGCCAATCAAATTGCAGCTGCAGAGCACACTTGGGCTTTAATACTGGCTTCTGCTAGATTTATTCCGCAGGCGCACAAAGAATTAAAAGCAAAAAATTGGAACCGTGATTCATTCTTGGGATTTGAACTGCATGGCAAAATGCTTGGCGTTGTAGGCCTTGGCAGAATTGGTGCGCGTGTTGCAAAAATTGCTAATGCTTTTGGAATGAAAGTTTTTGCATTTGATCCGTACTGTGATGATGCAGCTTTTGCAGAATCAAATGCTGAACGCTGCAGTTATGATGAACTTTTAAAACAAGTCGACGTGGTCAGTTTTCATGTGCCTGGCACCAAAGAAACAAAGCATATGTTAAACCGCTTATCTTTTGAAATGCTAAACCCAAGTGCCGTCGTGATAAATACGTCTAGGGGCTCAGTGGTGCATGAAGATGACTTAGCAGAGGCTTTGCAATCAGGGAAAATAAAATCAGCGGCACTAGATGTTTTTGAAAAAGAGCCTTTAGACAAAAATTCAAAATTATTAAAATGTTCGAATATTATTTTCACTCCGCATCTGGGTGCGTACACTGAGGAAGCTTTTTTGAAGGCTTCGATGCAGGGTGCTTTGCAAATTGAAAATTATTTTATGTCACATAAAATCGAAAACGCTTTACCACTTGTGAACTCTTGGGGATCACTGTCATTTCAGGAAGGAATTTAGTTATGTCTGCAATTGTTATCGTGGGTGCGCAGTGGGGCGATGAAGGTAAAGGAAAATTGGTTGATGTCTTTGCCGCAAATTCAGATTTGATCGTGCGTTTTCAGGGCGGATCTAATGCGGGTCACACTTTAGTGGTTAATGGAAAAAAAACGGTGCTGCATTTAATTCCATCGGGAATTTTACATCCTGAAAAATTATGTATCATCGCATCTGGCGTGGTGATTGATATTTTTGGCCTTGTGGAAGAGATTAAAAAATTAAAAGAAAATGGCTTTTCCATTTCAAATTCTCAATTACTTATTTCTGACAGCGCAACAGTGCTGCTTCCTTATCACAAGGCTTTAGATCAAGCGCGCGAAAAAAGTTTGCTAGAAGCTAAAATTGGTACAACTGGAAAAGGAATTGGCCCCGCGTACGAAGACCGCGCTTCTCGCAGAGCCTTAGTCATGAGTGATCTGTTTGATTCAAAAAATTTGCTATCTAAATTAGAATTTGTTCTAAAAGAAAAAAATGCACTGCTGACAAAGATGTATGATGCTCCAGAAATCAAAACGATTGATATTTTTAATCAGATTCAGTTGGTGGTTGAAGAATTAAGTCATTACCGCGCAGCAGATGTTGGTTTGATTGTTTCTAATAAACTAAAACTGGGTCGTCGCGTGTTGTTCGAGGGTGCTCAAGGAACACTTTTGGATATTCAGCACGGCACATACCCGTTTGTAACCAGTTCATCGACGCTGTCGGGCTCTGCAGCGACAAGCGTTGGTATCGGCCCTCATCACCTTCAAAAAATTGTTGGTGTCTTTAAAGCTTACTGCACGCGCGTTGGCAGCGGCCCATTTCCAACAGAGCTTACTGATACTGTTGGCGCAAAAATTCAAAAAGATGGCCATGAATTCGGATCAACAACTGGCAGAGCTCGTCGCTGTGGATGGTTAGATTTGGTGGCGCTGAAACACGCCATTCGATTGAACGGCATCAACAGCTTAGCAATGATGAAAATTGATGTTTTATCGGGACATGATCAGATTGGTATTTGCACAGCTTACAAATTAAACGGAGAAATCATTCATGACTTTCCAACAGCAACTGATTTAGTAAGTCTTGTGGAACCCGTTATCGAGTATCTTCCCGGGTGGAAAGAAGACATCACGCAAGTGAAGAGCATGAAGGATTTACCTCTGAAAGCACTCAGTTTTATAAATTTCGTAACGACTCATGCGGGCTGTCCGATTGATGTTGTGTCTGTTGGGCCCGACCGCGAACAAACTTTGTGGATTAAGCCATTGTTTAAAGATTAAGCACTGCGAAAAAAGCGTTTGACTGGTTCCCTATCTTAATAGAAATTGTCGATTCGATTCAAATGGTTCGCTAGCTCAGCTGGTAGAGCATTTCACTTTTAATGAAAGGGTCGATGGTTCGAATCCATCG
>JAYTPC010000004.1:0-15870 GCA_043747425.1 Bdellovibrionales bacterium | reverse complement strand
AGACATAAACCCTCCCTTCATTCTTTTGCTTTCGGGTGTCAAATGAGTCAATCAGGACTTCTGATTTGCGGAAAGTATGTGCACAAGTAAAGCCTTATTGATAACGAACGTAGTCGCAGATTATCAAAATGGGAATTTGAAATTCGGATTTAGTTGCCGATGCAGAAATTTTGTACTTTTTAGCTGATCAACGTAGCGGCGTGAATTGCGGCGGCATTCCTGCTGACACCGCTTTTATTTTAAATTTATAACTAGAACCATCTGGCAAATCCGTGCGGTAGCCGTCTAAAAATCCTAGAAAAAATTTTGCTTGTTCTTTAAAGGCGGTTGAAGCTTTCAGATTAAGATCAATGTCATAGCCACCGATTTGTGGCTTTATTTGATTTCCGGCGTTTACAAAAATCAGATTGATTTCGCCTTTAACATCACCAAATAACTCGTCGTTGGGGTTACCCAATTTGCCAGATTCAATGATAAATTTTCCGGCTGAAAGTTTACCTTTCAATTCAACGGTACTTATCTTCACGTTTGGAAGATTTACTCGTCCTAGATCACCAAAAATAACCGAGCTGCTAGGCATCTCAAAGCGTAAGATATTTAAGTTTAAATCCATATCTGGCTGCTCTGTAAACGTTAAATCAACAACTGCTGACGAATTTGCACTTAGCTTTCCTAGCAGTGGCATTGGTAAATTTGCAAGTTCTCGGATGTCTTTTAAATTTAAATCTTTGGCTTGCAGTTCTATACGTGATCGTTTTAATCCAGAATCAGTCGGTGCTGCAGAATGCATAGAAACTTGGATATTACCCTTTAAAAATCCGGATGCCGTTAAAGTGCCCTCAGGTTGCTTACTAAATAAAGAGTTTAATGACGGTGACACCGATAAATTTTCTGTAGTTATTGTCGGAATCATCTGACCTTCGACGAAAACTTTTTCTAAAGTTAATTTCGGAACAAGCGGGTTAAAGCTCATGGAATCGAATTGAACAAAAACATTTTTTTTTGTTAATTTAGAAACTTGACTAGTAACCAAATCATTCAGGTCATTGATCGGGAACATGATAAATAAAAATATCAAAGTCAGACCTAAAGTCGAAAAAATTTTCCACTTGTGTTTAAAAACAAAACGAAATGAAAGAATGATTAAATTCATCATCGATCAGAATCCTCAGACTCTTCTGATTTTTGCGACTCTTTTTTAACGGTAGAATCTTTTTTAGGTTTCATTTCAACTTCTGGTGCAGCTTCCAATGTAGGTTCAGGTACATTCAGTGCGTACAACTTGTAAGTCACATCATAGTAGCGAGTGTCATTTGCATGGGCTGCAATCAACATGTCTTTTAATTTCACACTTTCCGAAATAGCTGCGATCGAGGTGCCAATATCGACAATTTGTTTTAAATTTAATTTTGCCAGTTTCACTTCGAGAACGTGGCTAACTAGGCTTGCAGGAATTAACTTTCCCTCAGGCGATGCCTGGATGATACCAACACGCTGTTCAGGTATAAGATTTGCCACTGTCAGAATAGTTTCGACTGCATTTTTTAAGTTTTCGTTCGTCGGAGAAACGGGGATACCTGCCTGCCCAGAAGATTCTCGGTAAGTTTTGAAAAGATCACGAATCAGAGATCTTTTTTCTTCAAATGAATTGATGAGCACCTGTGAATTTGAAATCTGCAAAAGTGGATAAGAAAAAATCACAAAAGTAATAAGTAAAATACCAACAATCCATACTAAGCGCTGGGAACCTGCATTTAAAGTTTGATAACGGTCCTGAAGTTTCGCATAGGATTCAGATTCTTGTATGACGTCCCAGACTCTAGACAGTGTGGCCTTCAGCTGATCTTTTATTTCTTCCAGACGACTCATCTTGATCTCACTTTACTAGTCACTTTAATAAGCCCCTGTCAGTTTTGAAACTTAAATGAAACGCCGTGCGATTAGCAACTGCTGAAAGTGTTGCCGGCTGCTGAGTCACTACACCGTTCGTTGTTAAACTTTTTAACTGCTCAGATAACAATGTGACTTCACGCGAAGAACTGGCGTAGCCGATTATTTGCACCAGCTCGTCTCTGACTTGAAAATTCATAATATCTATTTTTAGTTTTTCTCTTGAGGGCGAGGTATCGCTTACTTTTTTCAGAATATCTAGCGCTGAGTTAATCTGCGCCACCTGAGCAACTAACTTTAATTCATTGGCTTTCTTTTTATTTTCACGAATGTATTTTTTCACGCCGGCTTCATTGGCTTGTTTTTTTGGAAGCCTAGCCACCGTGCGGGCTTGGACTTTTAAAGCATCATCACTTTTTTCAAGTAAGGCCGTTGAAAAACTTTCTCGAAACGAAGACCACACAATCAAAACAACAAAGCTTGCTAAGATCACTTGACCGACTGTACCCCACTGTTGCCAAAGAAGTTTCAGGCGATCATTTTGCTTTGCAAATTCACCCTTCAGCAAATTCGTTGCTGGGTTTCTAGGTTTTTTGTAAGCCTCAAGCGCATAGGCGACAGCCATGTTAAACCGAGCATCAATGCCTTGGCTAGCATCCAGTCCAAGAGACGCGAACGAATCGACATAATTTTGTAACAGTGGGACTGGGTTACATTTTACTTCAAGATGCTGCGTTAAAAATCCACCCAAGTTTTGCAAAAGACTGGCACCGCCAGTTAAATAAATATCTGTAGCTTCTGCTTGGTGTTCACTTTGTAATTCTAGAAGTGACATTTGTAAATCTCGAACCAGCTCGCGTAAGGATTTACTTAATAAATCTGAAAGCTGAGATTGTTCAAAGCTTGCGCCTTTTTTTGAAAGCAGCAGCTGACCCTTTGTTTGCAATGTCTTCACAGCATCTGCAGCCGGAACCCCAAAGCGTTTAATGATGTCTTGAATTAACTGATCAGCACCCCAGAAAAGGCTACGGGTAAATATTAAGCGATTATTTTCAAAGGCGGTGAAGATTGTTTTTTTATGACCGATATTTAGTACGATCTGAATTTTCTTTTTCGTTTTTTGATCGTCTTCAATAGCAAAATCTTGATCTGCACTTGGCGCCGCTTGATCCCAAGACTCGATGAGGTTAGCAAATGCTAATCCTTCAATGGTAATAACATGGGGTTCAATGCCAAAATCCGAAGCCATCGAGACAATTTTTTCAACGCTTCTTTTAGGAATGGCGTTTGCCAAAATCTCAGCACTTAATCCCTGCGTGCGAATCAGTTTAGATTCAAAAATACAAGAATCTGTATCAAATGGGATATCTTCTTCCATTTCAAACGAAAGACTTTTCTGAATTTTTAAACGGTCTGAAAAAGGAAATACTTTGTGCCTTGAAGTTACTTTGTCCTGGCGTACAGCCATAACAAATCGAGTGCTTGAGAAATCTTGTGAGCTAACAAGTCTACGTACAAATTCGATGGCTTCTAATTCACGGTCTTGATCTGAGCTATTTAAATTTAAAACTTTTTCATGAACTTGGTTTACTGAAATATTTTTCTTATTTTGAATCAGTTCAACAACTTTGATTGAGTATTCACCGATATCGATACCGATTGATCTCATGATTGTTAAACTCCTTGGTGGTTAAACGTGCTGCTAATACTCCGACCAGTATACGACACGCGGCATCCCCTTGGGAAGGGGATCTTGTTTTGGCGCAGGTGACTTAGGTCCAGGTGCTACGAAGCTTTCACCTTGTTGTTGTTGCTGTTCTTGTTTTTCTTTTTCCACAAAAGATTTAATTTGCGTCGCGGACCTACTTAAATCAACAACGATCGCAGTGATATCTTTTATAATTGCCTGCGATCCACTACCAAAAATTCCGGTAGATCTGACTTTAAAATTAATAACTTTATCACACAGCATAGGAATTTTATCGAATTCTGCCGCTTCTAATCTAGCACCCCGGCTTTCGACGAAACCCTTAAAATCCTTTAAACACTCATCTGACGTGGCCCCTTTAAAAGGTCCACCAAGTTCGATACTGTTTCTTCTTGTGATGGCTTCTCTGACAGCTTCATCGGTCATGCCCTTATCTAAAGATTTTAAAATATTTTCAGAGGCCGTGTTCGGATTTATCGATTTCATTCCGTAAATGGTAATTTGATCCTTAAGAATATTAAAAAATTCTTCAGTCATTCCTGGAATTAAGCGAATTTCTTCCAGCGTGCGAAAGCCGCGGTTTGGCGGATACGATTCGCCCAAGTCAGAAAAATAACCATTTTTACTGCCGCCGCTGGCGCTTGAATTTTTATCACTCATCCAGTCAACCATTCGGTTGATCAAATCTTCAAAACTATAATTCTGGTAATTTTGCCTGAACACTTCATCGGATTCGATTTTTTGAGAAAATAAAGTCAACAGTTGTTTTCGGGTTAGTGCTTGCAGTGTTTTTGATGGTGAAATCAAATCATTGACATCAATTTTTGAGCCTTCGTCTTCGATGGTGTGTGTGTAAGAAGCGTCCATCAAAGATTCTTTCATCATTTTGGTCATGGAGTCTCGAGCTACAGAATTTAATTCAGGTGGTGCAGGTAACGGCCAAGCAAATGGAAATTTCCATATCTGGTCTATTTGCGAAGCAAACGCCGGTGGCAGTGGCAAGCGTGAGGCCTGTTGGAATAACTTTATTCGAAGTAAAGCAATATCCATTCCGTTTCTGGCAGCATAGTAGGCTTTTAAACGGCTAAGCTCTTGTGAATTTACCACATATTCTGTCAGCGAATCTCTGGAAACTTCTTTAGCGATGTAAACCATAAATAACAACGAAGTGACTGCCAGTATTAAAGCAATTCCTTTCTTTTGAGATTTACCCAAAAGTGGATTGTGTTTCATACGCTGAAAAATTATTTTTTTATTCATTGTCTTGCTCCCGATAATGGGGGGTTATTTGGAAAATGAATGGGTACAGCGTATTGCATCGAATAATTACGTTTTTTTTTGTCTACCTCACGCTCGATGGCTAACGAAATTTCTACCACTTCAGGAAATCGCAGACGGGTAGCAGCGTCGCTACTATTCTTTGTATTCCAAGTCGATACCCAGTCCTGCTTGCCTTCACCAATATAACGAACTTTAAATTCAGTGATATTTTCTAATAGTACACTTTCGGTTCCACCTACTGCGACGTCATCATCAACAACCAGTTGCGTGCGGCGATACAAGCACTGACTTGATTTACTGGGGTCCGATAAATTGCGACAGCCTTTTACGGCATAGCCCACTTCAATAAAATCTGCTTGGTTTGCATTGGCAGTGGTACGGCCATTGTTCATCGTCACAAAATTAACTTGATCAGCTTCACCGGAAAAGTGAGTCACTGGATCAAAGCGTTTATTTTCTCGTGCAGTCACAGGTGCAACCGGCTGCTGCGCAGTTTGAATACCTCCAGCGATAGGGGCTGCAGGTTTGTTAACTAGGTCTTGTAATTCTTTTTCGAAATCTCGGTGATGAAATGCCAAATTTAAATCAGTGCGAATCATGCGCATGGTGTCTCGAAGAGCAGAAACATCATCGACTTCGTTTTGAATTTTTACTTTTGCTTTTAATGCCCGGCTTAACGCTTGTGTTGTCAGAACTGTCAGTGTTGAAAGAATAGTGATCGCTAAAATAACTTCAATAAGGGTGAAGCCTGTATTTTTGAATTTCAACCGCCACCGCCAGCGCCTGGGACAGGTAAGGGCCGATCGTAATCAATCATGTAAATCGTGACATTTGCCTTGATTGGTTTTTTTTTGTCTTTGTACGTCACTTCGATATTTAATTCTTTAATGGACTTTGAAAGATGTTCTGTAAAAAGCTTCATGATAGCGATTAGTGTTTGATCCGCTCCATCCTCACCACTAACAAGGCTTGAAGAAAGATCTGGAATTTCTAACTTTTTAGATTTCATGACCCATGAATAACCGGGTAGGTCTGTGCCAAAATCATCTTCTTTTTCTTCAGGGATTGAATCTAAAGATTTTCCTTTGAATTCGCGCTCGATTTCACTGACTTTACGTTCTAGCAGTGAAACCATCTGCACTTGAATCTGTGTTTTACGAAGCCGTGCGTACGTTCCAGCCCACGAATTCATCAGAATAAATAAACCAGATGCCATGATCATCAAAGCTAGAACGACTTCAATTAATGTAAAGCCCTGGTTTTTTTTACTACTCAAAATACTGTCCTTAACGAGTTAAATCCCGCAGTGTTTTTGCTTCTGGGATAACGTCAGATTGACCTGTGATTGGATTAAAAACAAGTGTCCAGATATTTTTTTTGGCATCTTCGATTTGAATCGCCGAAGGCTCTATCATACCCTGAGCAAAGAAATGAATATAAGCAATTCCGTCGGTAGCAATAAGCTCTTGTGGACCGCTTTCGATGTGAATAAATCGAAAGCCGTCTGGCAACGTTTGTTCTTTTTTAAAAATAGTGGCATCCGGAGTAAAATCAGACGCAGGTTTTTCCTCGTCTTTAAAGGTCGATTTAGCACTATCTCTTAAAGCTTCTAATTTTTTTTTATCTAATAAGACGGCTTTAGTGGCTTTTTCTACCCACCAGGTCTGTTGGTCTTTATCTAACCGAAAAGCCAAGCGATACGACACTCCGGCCAGTTTAGCTCGGTTACGAATATCTTTTCCTGCAATGACAAAGTCTCTGAAAACTTTTCGGGTGTCTTGTTTTTTGTCCATCAATCGTGGCAGCGCAATTCCAAGGATGGCACCGATGATAGCTAATACGATAATAATTTCTAAAAGTGAAAAGCCAGAATTTGATTTCTTCGGCTTTGAATTTTTATTCACTCGCAGCTTGTGATCCATCAGAATAAATATCTTTATCGTAGCTTCCGCCACCTTCTTTTTTATCAGCGCCTAAAGATTTTAAGTTGTAACCAGTATCAGAACCTTCAAAAATAAATTCAGTGCCCCAACCATCTTTTAAAAGATGCTTCATCTTCGGATTGCTTGACCAATTTTTACAACCAGCATCGTCCTCGGTAATAAAAGTAACAGCTTTTGGATACTTGCCACACTCAGAATTAAATTCATTAATTTTATTCTCAATTTCAGACATTTTTAAACGGGTCGAATTCACTTTGGATTTTGCATTTCCGTCAGCAATCTTTGGTAAAACAATGGCCATGATTCCACCAATGATGACCAAAACGATTAAAATTTCACCTAGTGAAAAACCTTTATTATTTAGTGTAAGGCTTGAATTTATACCTAAATTATTTTTTTTGAATTGCACGGGGTCTCCTATCCACCTAATTTAGAAGTCAGATCAAACATCGGAACGATGATAGATAATACTATGACAAAAATGACGATACCAATCAACAAAGTCATGAAGGGATTCAAAATTGTTGTGATTGTATCGACTTTTGACTTCACTTGAAAATCATAAGCATCCGCGACCAAAGTCAGCATATTTTCTAAATCCCCAGTTTTTTCACCAATGTTTACCATGTGAACCACCAACGGTGGAAAATGACCTGATTTTCGAAGTGGTCCAGCGATCGATTCGCCTTCTGAGATGTTGCTTTTTGCTTCATCAATCGCCAAAGCAATCACATGATTATCGACAACGTTACGCACGATATCTAATGCGTTTAACATCGGCACACCACCGTTTAGCAAAGTTGCAAGCGTTCTCGTAAACCTAGAAATAGCCACCATGCGAATAATTTCGCCTGCTAGCGGAATTTTTAATGAAATTCCGTCCCAACTTTTTCGGCCCTCGGTTGAATTTTTCCAATTCGTGAACAGCAAAATAGAAACGACAATGAAGCCCGCAAAAAAATACCAGTTTTTTAAAAACACCTGACTGGTTGAAGAAATCAGCTGCGTGTACCAGGGTAAAGTCATGTCTGGAAAGGATTCAAAAACGGCTAAAATTTCTGGAAGCACTTTTGTGAATAGTCCAAAAATAACCAAGGTAATAACAACCAACATAATAATCGGGTAGGTCATTGCACTTTGAATTCGCTGACGAAGCTCAGCCTGAGATTCAGTAAATTCTGCCAAACGAATTAAGATCACATCCAGCGTGCCAGACATTTCTCCGGCTTCAGCCATCGATAAAAATATCGGGCTAAATACCGAAGGATATTTGGCAAAGGCTTTATGTAAAGACAAACCTTCATTCACCATATTTTTACAATCAGCTAAGGCCTCTGCCAAAACCGGGTTTTCAACTTGTTCAGAAACTGCTGTCAGAGCTTCAACCAGTGGAACGTTGGCTTTTATCAGCGTAGCTAATTGGCGGGTCATCAACGACAAATCTTTAACCGGTACACTGCCGGTTCTACGTGATCCCGATTTTTTTTGCACCGAAGATTTTTTTTTATCTTCAATTGCCACAACAAAAATACCATCTTTTTTTAATTTTACCCGGGCTGCGCGCAGATTTTCAGAATCAATAACGCCTTTGGTATTTTTGCCGTCTTTAGTTAGCCCTTTGTATTCGAAAATGGGCATAGTTAAATATCCATCTGCGTATTTGTAACTAGCTCTTCAATAGTAGTGATTCCAGCTAGAACTTTTTGAATACCGTGGTCTCTGAAAGTTTTCATACCATTTGCGATAGCTTGTTTTTTAATGGTGCTGCCATCTTTACGTTGCATGATCAAAGATCTGATGTCGTCAGTGACGGGTAAAATTTCTGCGATCAAAGTTCTGCCTAAGTAGCCCTTTTGTCCGCAGTGTTCACAGCCCATGGGTTTACAAATATTTGCACCTTGCACCTGTTCACGTGTCATCCCTAAAGTTATTAAATCAAATTCAGACGGCTTGTGCGCTAATTTACAATGCGGACAAAGCACTCGCACCAGGCGCTGCGCTAAAATTCCTAAAACTGAAGTCGCAATTAAAAAAGGTTCAGCACCAATGTCCATCAGACGGGGAAAGGCACCAGAGGCATCGTTCGCATGGATCGTCGATAAAACCAAATGGCCCGTTAAAGATGAATTGATCGCAAGTTCTGCCGTTTCTAAATCACGGATTTCTCCGACCATAATAATATCTGGATCTTGACGTAAGAAAGATCGAAGCCCAGCCGCAAAGCTTAAACCAATTTTTGCATTCACTTGCACTTGGCCAACACCGTGAATGCGCTGCTCGACCGGATCTTCAATAGTTAAAATATTAATATCGGGTTTATTTAACTTGGAAACACAGCCGTACAATGTTGTCGATTTTCCAGAACCTGTAGGACCTGTTACAATTAGAATTCCGTAAGATCGAACAATTAAATCATCAACAACTTTCATGGTGTCTTCAGAGAAACCCATCTGGTACAGTTCACGCACTTGACTGGATTTATCTTGCAGACGCATGACCAAACGTTCGCCATGGGTCGTTGGCACTGTCGATAAACGAATATCAATATCTTTACCACCGACTTTGAGCGGAATACGTCCATCTTGTGGCAAGCGCTTTTCAGCAATATTTAAATTGGCCATGACTTTTATTCTTGAAGTGATGGCATTTTGTAATTTTTTTGGTGGTTTAAAAATATCAAACAGCAAGCCATCGATGCGGTAACGAACCACCATGTCTTTTTCGTAAGGTTCAATGTGAATATCAGACGCTTTTTCTTTCACAGCACGAAACAAAAGAGAATTAACTAATTTGATTACTGGAGCATCGTCTTCGCCGGCCTCTAAAAGATCAATGATTGGGTCTTCTAGATCAATTTCATCTTCGTCGATTTCATCCATACCACTTAAGTTGGCGGTGCTTTTTTCATAAACTCGGTTGATGGCATCTTGAACTCGCTGTGATGTGCTAACTAACGGACGAACGCGTTTACTAAATAAAATACGTAAATCATCCAAAGCTTTTGTGTTCAGCGGATTTGAAGTCAGCGCTACCAAAGTGTCGCCTTCATTTCTGTAAGGCAGAACACCTTGGGTTTTTGCGTAGTTAATTGGTAAATCACGAATTAAATCGGCAGAAATATCATTCACCGGAATATCTTTGATAAACTCCATTCCCAGTTCGCGGCATAAATCAGCTACTAAATCATCTGCTGATGAATAATCTTTTTTCCCTAAAGTTTCTGCCACAGTTTTTGCCTGCGAAACCGCAGGATTGCCAAGCACAGACTTGATCTGCTCTGGCGATAGCGAAGTGGCTTTAGCTAAGACTCCAGAAATATCCAACTGAGCCATTATCTTTTTACCGGAACATTCTGTGGCACTCGGGTTTCACGTTTTAAAACTTTATCTATTGTTGATCCAAACGGATCTTTTCCGCCTTGTTGTTTAACAAACTGCAAACGCTCTTTGGTTTTATTGGTCAAAAGATTTCGCTGATCAGAAGCATTGCGAATAATTTTTGGCGATAAAAACACCAACATATTCACTTTTTTCTTCTCGCTTTTTTTACCCTTAAATAACCAGCCGATAACCGGCAGATCACCTAATAGCGGAACTTTCTTTACCGTTTCAAGCTCTTCATCTTTGATCAAGCCACCAAGTACGGCAGTGTCACCGTTTTGCACAATAATCGTTGTCTTCAATTTTCGCGTAGATAATGGCTGCGCCAATCCATCAAAGTTTTTAGGAACGGACACCGTAGACAATTGTCCTGCAGACTGCGTGACTTCCATACGAATGCTTTCACTGTTCGGTGAAATAAACGGTTTAATTTTTAAAGTGATTTTTGCTTCACCAAAAATAGGCGTTGACTGAGCGACAGAACCATTTACACCCGGGGTGATTGTAGCTCCTGTGATAACTTGGTCGCCGACTTCAATTTCAGCATCCTGATTATCCATTGCTAAAATTTGCGGTGTTGAAAGAATATTTGTTTTTCCAAATTTCTTCAGCAAATTAATATATCCCACGATATCTGGAACTAAAATAGACGGCTTCGATGGGTCCAAGATGTTAGGTATTGTTACTTTATTGCTTGAAGCAAATCCCAAAATTGCAGAACCTCCGCTTAATGGATTTAAAAAATCAGCCGCACCAGTCGAATCTGATGTAAAACCAGCCTTACCGCCACCATCGTTGAATTTTACAAAACCAGCGCTTTGCTCAAAACCATCGTTTAGGGCCATCTCCATAATGATACCTTCAACAAATACTTGATCCCTTGGAATATCTAATTTCATTAAAATATTTAAAACCTGTTCGTAATCTTGTTTGCTGGCAGATATCACCAATGAATTCGTATTTTTATCAGCTTTAATTTGCACATCACCACCAAACAAGCCTTCACGAATCGCAGCTTGTCCTTGCGGTGCTAAAATTCCACCAGCACCGCCACCCGGTGATGACGATGGTGCTTTGGGCCCAGAATCTTTTGTAACTTCTTGCAATGTTTGCGCAATTTTCTCAGCGTCACCGTTCTTTACGTAATAAACATAAACGCCGCCACGGTCTTCGGCTTTTACTTTAAAATCCAATTGTGTGATTAATTTTTTTACGCGGTTAATACCTGCGCGGTTTCCGACAACGATCAAAGAATTGGTTCTTTCTTCAGGGAAAACTAAAAAATAACTAGCGCCTTGCTGACCACTAGAACCACGAGCAGGTGTTGAAGAAAAACGAGGAACACCAGATGAAAATCCACCGGCTGTATTTGATTTTTTTTCGCCCTTGTTGATAATCTTATCGATGAGCTCAGCGATGTCTTTTACTTTTGAATATTTCACGCCAATCACTTCAAGCTGCTCTTCGAATCCTGGAACGTCTAATTGGCTTAAAATTTTCATGATTCGGTCAATATTTGCACCGAAATCAGAAATAATTAAAGAATTGGTCGAAGAAAATGGCGCCATTTCTCCGTAGCTTGAAGTCAACAGACGAAGCTGCTGTTGCACTGTTTCCGCGGTGATGTGTTTTAAATGAATAATTTTTGTGATCATTTGATCTGTGTTTGGATAATAAGATCCTGAATAAGTATCAATGTTGTCTCGTTGCGCAGATCTTGCATTTCTAATTTTTAAAAATCCACCACTTGGAACGATCGTAAAACCATTAATCGCTAATGAAGATAAAAACGCTTTGTAAGCTTCAGCAACCGTGATTTTACTGGGTGCCACGATCGTGATTTTACCACGCACGGTGGAATCAATAATAAAATTTTTACCAGTCAGTTCACTGATGGCTTTAATAATGTCCGTGATATCCACATTTGGAAAATCAAACGATTCAATTGTTTCTGGAAAGTTTTCAGATGTGATGTCCTCAGGATTTGCTTTCGAAAATTTGGCTCGCTGCGCATCTGTTAACACTCCATTTTTATTTTTCAGCGGAGCTACAATTTTTGATTCTACAGAGGGTGGCGATACACGAGGGTTGTTGATGACTGCAGGTGGCGGAGCAGATGGCATAATATCAGTTGGTGGTGGAAAGTCTTCAAATATCGGCGGCGGTGGCGGCGGAAAGCTTTCAGTCTGCGCTTGCGCTGTTGAAAAACCGAAACTAACAATTAAAAAACCGCTAGTCGCTGCAGCACAGATTATATTTTTCTTAAAATTCATGAGCCAAGCCCCACCTTTACAAAACTAATTTAAAATATCGTAAGTCTTCACTTCGTTTTTGCCGTTTCGATCAATGCCCAATTCAATTTTACTGCCATTTTTCATTTCGTTATAAAGTTCCATCGCTTTTTGAATGCTATCAATCGGCTGACCATTCACGCTTCTAAGCACATCCATACGCGCCAAACCCAGCTGTCCAAAGATGCTGTTTTCCTGCATATCTAAAATGCGAAAACCATTAATTTCCCCAGTGGCAGGATCACGGTTCGGTACAGCCCTGGCCTGCATCAAAACGCTGGATAAATCGTTGGTGTATTTTAATAGATCAGAGCGTTTTATTTGAAATTTATTGGGTGCAACAGCAACAACATCTTTGCTCGCGTTATTAGGTGCAACACTTATTTTAGAGGCATCAAAAGAAACTTTGTTCGCTGATTTTAATTCTATGTATTCTAAAGCAGAAGTGTTTGCATTTCTGATGTATGCAATACCGCGCTCCACTTTTTCTAATTTAGCAAGCCCCTCAATATCTGATCCGGGCGAATAGGAACCTGAAAGACTTTTACTTTTTACTTCAATGGCTGCTATTGATTTTGACGGATTTGAATGAACCAAAGTGCCAATGAGGATCAGTGGTAGCGTAGAAAGCACCGGCTTATCTTCTGCAGCCTCTGACGGGTTAATCTTTAATGTGATAGCTTCAGGCATAATGCCTGAAGAAGAAAATAAATTACGATTTGTAATTGCACTGTACTGACTTCGATCGATCGAAAGCTGGGGATTAAATTTTGTTATTTTTTTTGCCGGAGCTTCCGACGGAAGCATCAAATCACGAATGTAAATAATTGTTAAATCAGCAGCCGTAAACGCAAAGAAAACCAGTAGCCCATAAAGTGCAAATCGTGCTATTTTTTTTTGTCTATCTAAGTTGTATTTTCCCAGTTTCATAGCCTGCTAAAACAATAACAACAGCCCTTGGTCCCGAGGAGCGCTAAATCTGAGAAACCGGATAATCTAGACCCCAGGCTGGACCTTTGACTATTTTAAAGCCTTAGGCCCAGTAAAAACTGGTCCAAAGTTTAAATTCGCAGTTTAATAAAACCAGATATTATGAGTAACAATAGACTATGATGGTCATTTACTTCACGGATGGAGCGCTCATTGACGATTTACATATACGTAAATCACTGCTCCGTATTCCTGAAATCATTACGTGCTTAAGGGAAAATCAAAAAGAGTTTTTAAATTGCGATTTGTTCATTGCTATGATGGATCAAGACGTTTTTAATCTACTGAACTATCATCAAAAATCGTATCTGAAAAATTTGATACAACAGTCTTTGTTTCGCAGATGGCAGGTCCAAGGCATCGAACCCGATTTGATCATTCGCCGCAGGGATTTTGATGATTTTGCTCAGGTTGCTGCCACAATTTTAAAACTATCGACGATCGAGACCCTTAAAATTGTAACTGTGGGCCCTGGCTTTGATGAACTAGAACCATTTTTAAGGCTGCAATTAAAATTAACTAGCTTTCCACTGCACGACACAATTCATCAAGATCCAAATCTAAATTGGTTCTGGAGCGACGTGAAAAGTGGCTTACAGCTGCACTCGTAGTTTTAAATAATTCAGAAAAATCCAGAAAAAAAATCTAGAACCAAATCATATCTAACCATGCAGGCAGATCGTTATTCAACCCAAGTTCAAACAAATTGTCTCGGTCAGGTGTTTCGATATTGTAAAGACCGTAAGGCACTTCTGCAAAGATCGCCCCCTTCGGCGGACGTTTTGTATAATCATCCTTTTCAGCAGCATAAACTAAAAATTCATTTTGCTTAGACGTTGAAAATGCAGCGTGCAGTAGAGATTTTTGAACTTCAGCATGATCATACAGAAAAAAATGCAACATCCGAAAATGTAAAGCCTGTTGCTGTTTTGATCGCGAATAGGGTTTTGTAAGTCTTCGGCCAAGTCGCAGCCACTGCGCCACCTTTAGGAATTGTCGAAAATTATGTGCCTGCTGATTATAATCTTGCGGTAAATAATCTTGCAATAAACTAGAGCTTATCGGTTGCGCGCAGCCAACGATCTGTTTATCGGCTGAAAAGGCAATTAAAAATTGGCTCCAAGAATACAAAAACGAGCGCTGAATATAATTCGTAAGATCTGTGGCCAGGGCAGTAGGAACAAAGCAATAATTCTTTAATCGCGCCGAGATAAATTGGGTCAATTGTTCTTTGTCGGATGAATTGTAAGCCCTAACAGATATATTTTTATTTAGGCCAGACTGCCAGGGGTAATTTCCGTGAATAGAAATCAAGTTGTACTTGCGACTTAAGCTGTATGCGGGTTGTTCGGGTCTTCGCATTTTAGGCCTAATGAAAGCATTCATCGCCTGAGTCTCGGTGTGATTTATCGAAGTGATAAAGGCATCGCAATTTTCTTTTATGCGAATATCTTCAATCAACGGTAAGAAAAATTTCGACCATGATAAAATAGCTTTACGGTTCGGCGCAATTCGTAAATCACAGGCCTGCGCAATTTTTAAGGTTTTATCTTGAAACTGCAGTTCACGAATTAAGAAACTAGCGGTTCCAAGAATTTCGTCGCCGTCTTCTAAAATAAAAGTTTTATATGGCAGGTTTAATCTTTGATAAAACGAAAAAAACTGCTCTTCCCGAGCGATCTTAATTTCAATCGATCCAGAGATGGGGACAGAGGTAAAAAAGCTGTTTAATGATTTTGAATCACTGAAATTTGCTTCGCGTAGTTTAAGCGGCAAATCACTCATTTTTTTTCCACGTAATTTCACCAATTGAAAGTTTTAAATTAGTCCACCGTGCCCAGGTGAAAAGCAAATCACTCAGGCGGTTTAGATAAATAAGTACATTTTGATAATGGTCTTGTTTCACTCGTATTTCTGCAGCCCTACGTTCTGCACGTCTGCAAAAAGTGCGACTCACGTGCAGTTGGCTAGCGATTAAATCTCCGCCTGGTAAAATAAACTGTGTTAGCGCTGGTAATTCGGCAACTGCCTGGTCAATCCATTTTTCCAGCTGTTGAATATGTTCTGAAGTTATTTGTGGTAGTTTTTCAAAAGTATCTTTTTTTTCTGTTGCTAGTAAAGAGCCTACATTAAACAACTGATTCTGAATCTTTTCTAAGTTTTTACTTAAATCAGAAAAAGCTGGGTTATTTTTTTCTGTCAGCAAGCTTTGGATGACACCTAACACTGAATTAAGTTCGTCAACGCAGCCGTAAGCCTCAACGCGTGGATTAAATTTTTCAACGCACGATCCATCGACCAGTCGAGTCGTGCCATTGTCTCCTGTTTTTGTGTAAATTTTCATTACCTTATTTCAAACGAAGGCAGGGTATGAGTCAATTAACAAC
>JAYTPC010000003.1:0-1040 GCA_043747425.1 Bdellovibrionales bacterium | reverse complement strand
TTCAGATAGCTTTTCTAACTGAATCATTGTGCCCATAGCACCATCAATAAAAGCCACACGCTCAGATAAAAGCTGTATTAAATTTTCATTCAAATTGGTAACAAATGAAGAGTGCGACATAAACCTACTTACGAATCTCTTTAACTAATCCCGATATTGTATCCACGTCATTTAAAACGTAATAATGTAACGTCGGAACACCAGCTTCCAGTAAACCCATCGATTGCTTCTTCGCCCAAGTTCTGCCAATTTCAACAGCGTGTTTTGGATTTTTTGTGACTTGATCAACAAGTTCATCGGGTAAATCAATATAAAAGCTTTTTGGTAAAGATCTTAACTGTGCCTCTGATTTAATAACTTTTAAACCCGGGATGATCGGCACAGTGATGCCTTCTGCACGACAGGCTTTTACGAAATCAAAATATTTTTGATTATCAAAAAACATTTGCGTGCACACGTAATCTGCGCCGGCATCAACTTTTTTCTTTAAATTTTGAATATCTAATTTAAGACTAGCCGCTTCGAAATGTTTTTCAGGATAACCTGCAACACCCACGCAAAAATTCATTTTTGATGTACTATCAAGTTCATCTAAAAACTGACCTTCGTTTAATCTTTTAACTTGGCCAACTAAATCAGCCGCTGTGGAATTATTAGTCCGATCAACACGTGATGGTTTAACAAAATTAGGTCTATCACCACGTAGTGCAAGAATGTTTTCAAGACCTAAGAAATTAAGTTCGATTAAAGCATCTTCGGTTTCTTCTTTAGAAAAACCCATACACAGAATGTGCGCAACTGTATCAATTTTAAAACGATTTTGAATAATTCCACAAATACCCATCATGCCAGGACGCTTACGTAAAGTTCTTTTCTGAATCGTTCCATCCAGTTTTTCTTGATAATAGGTTGTTGATGAATGTGAGGTCACATCGATCCACGGTGGATTTAACAGAGCTAATTTTTCTACTACATCGACTATTTCTTGAGCAGATCTGCCACGAGGTGGAGGAACTATTTCAAAACTAAAGAGTGGCTCT
>JAYTPC010000002.1:0-57418 GCA_043747425.1 Bdellovibrionales bacterium | reverse complement strand
CTTGGTCTAGTTCTCAAATTTTTAAGAAAATTTATTTGACCGTTCTAGTCAGCTCGTCAGATCGGAATCTTGACTTTGCGGTCAATTTTTCTCATCCGTGTCGTAGTGCAGTTTCCTCTAGAGACCGTATAAAATACTATATCTAGTGGTTAAAACACCCAGCCTCATCAATAAGGCCTATTCTTCTTAAATTAAGGTTGAATCTTTTTTTCAAAAGTTTCAAACAAAAAATTTAATTTTTTTAATGGTCCTGTTTAATTAAACAACAAATGCTATGCGAAAAAATGAAATCAGCTCGCACAAAGTCCAGTTCTTTTTCTCTCTCGAGAAACACTGTCAATAGGTTAATTTTGGGGGTGGTAATTTCACTTTTTTTGGGTCGCCTGTCGCAGTGGCAGCGTTTTCTTAAATTATCTGTCATCTGCTTTTTCTTACATCAGGGCGATTTAATTTTGCACGATTCTTAGCTGCATCTGTTTAAAAAGATGGCGGTCATTTTCGTCTTGAGGATTCCACAAACAACTTTGAAATGTTTTCGACCGTCGTAATTCATCCACGATAGCTTGATGAGTTCCCATTTTATTAGCGGTCCAATCCGGAGCCACAAGTTCTTCCCAGCGAGAGGCAAACGCGGCCAATCGGTGTACAGCGATGTGTGGTTTTAGATGCGACAAGAATAATTTTACTCGCTCGGTGTAGGCTTCTTGAGTGATCGGCGTGAACTGGTCATCACGGTACCATTTTTCCAGTGCTGTATTTTTTAAAACATGCAGGTTATGAAGTTTCACATTTGTAATCGGAAGATCGTTACAGATTTTCGCAGTTTCGATGATTTGCGCATCGGTTTCAAAGGGCGATCCAAAAATCAGATGAATTCCCAAATCAACACTGGTGCTATCTGCAATTTTCGTTATCGCATTTAAAGAATCTTTGGCGCTGTGACCGCGCTGCATGAATTCTAAATGTTCATTAAAAAAACTTTGCACACCAAGTTCAACAGCCACAAAGGATTTCTGATTGTACTCTTGCCACAGATCTAAAACAGATTTCGAAATGCAATCCGGCCTGGTGCCAATAACAAAACCTTTTACAAACTCATATTTCAAAGCCGTTTCAAAGCGTTCTCTAAGGATTGGAACTTTTGTAAACGTATTTGTATACGCCTGAAAATAAACTAAATATTTTTCGGCTTTGTAACGCTTCGATATCAAGCCATGAAATTTAATAATCTGCTCATCCAAAGAAAGTTCAAAAGATTCTTCTCTGGCGGCTGATCCCCAAACGTCACAAAAGCTGCAGGTTTTCATACCTTTTAAACCCATGCGGTTCGGGCAGTCATCAACGATACTGACTGGAATTTTATAGACCTTATCATTAAAAATTCTTCTATAGTGTTCAGATATTGAATGATAGGGTAATCCGGTCCAGCCTTTTTCCATAGGAGAGTAATATAAAGTGAATACTTTGTTTGAAGCAAGCGGCTTTCAAGTTGAAATAACAAATGATGGAAGTCCTACACTTAAACAACACGCTTTGGGCGAATCTATGCATCACTCGGCTGGTGCTGCATCTGAGACCTGGTACATCTACGGCTCTGTCATGCAAACTGTGTTTGAACAGATAGCTACAATGGATTCTGAACACTGTATCCAGATTTGTAACGTTGGACTTGGGCTGGGATATACAGAAATGGTTTGGGCTATTTTAGCAGCTGATAAAAACACGACTCTAGATTCATTTGAAATAGTTCCAGAGCTTGAGTCTTACCTGCTCAACTGGATCATTGAAACGAACCCTTCACCTTCAGAGATATATACCAAGGTCGCCGCTTCGCTAATTGCTGAGTGTAAAACGGACAAAACGCTGACTCTATATGATTTGCAGAAAAGAATGCAGCAGCAAACTCATGAATCAAAGCTCAAGTTTCACAGTGATGTGATGATGTTCAAAGAAAGTAAAAAGTGGAATATCATTTGTTTCGACGCTTTTAGTAAAAAGACAAATTCAGAATTATGGTCACCTGAGTTTCTGAATTATTTTCTGGATCAGTTTGCTGCAGATGATTGTGTTTTTACAACCTATGCAGCAACAAAATCACTGAAAGACGCACTTAAACTGCATGGTTTTACAGATACAAACAGGCCTGGTTTTTCTGGAAAAAGAGAATCAACTTTAGCAGTCCGTGGTCCGGCTATGATCCGTGCTTTCCAAACTTTTTGATGTAATCAATAATAGCTGACTTGGCTTCATCATTGATTTGTGTAAATTTCAAACCAATGTAGCCGTCAAGGCCTGAATAAATAACATCGGCATTCACATTTAGCGGCTGAAAAAAATGCGGGCTGCTGATTTGGCCCTCGACAGTATCGCCGATTTTTAAATCGAAAACTTCTGTAAATCCCATACCACCTTCGCTGATTGTCACAACCTTCACGCTGATTTCTGGCGCTTTGTTCGAAGTGCCACTGAAAGTTGCCAGTATTGGAACGCGGGGATGTTTTCTTCTTGATAAACCCAATCTTTGTACGATTTCGGGATAGGCATACACGTCGGTCCACTCTTTTGTTTTTGGGTTTTGAATCGACAGAGTGGATATGTCTTTAAGCTTCGATATAAAACCTAAAAGCTCGACTTTGCTCATTAGCGGTTGATCAACAAAATTTAATTGCACGCGGTAAAATGCACTTTCTGTGAAAGTTTCAGAGAAGGGTTTAGGTAAGGGTGCGATTGATGTTTGTGCTCCCGAAGTTGCAGTTAGCTCTGCGTTGGCGTTGGTAAATTGTGCAGATTCAAGTTTCCATTTCGTGGATCTGATCCACTCGGTTAAGCCTCTTTTCCAGACTAAGGTGTTTTCCATATTTGGTTCACCCATGCTGGCCAAAGTTGCTTCTAATGATTCATTAGTAAAGGGACCTTTAACTTCGCCCTGAAATTGTAAAAACCATTTCGTCATATGCTCTTATCCTATCTCAAAAAATTTATGAATTGATTTTTTAGCTGTTATTGCATCTTCGTAACCCATATCAATGAGTTGCCTGCAGAACTGAGGATTAAACAGCAAGTAACTTAAAATTTCGCTGGCCTCATCAAGATGCCCAAATGTTGAAATTGTCATTCGTAGAAGACGGGGTAAATGATGAGCTTGTTTCCGTGCAATTTCGCCAATGTCTTGAGATGGTGAAATGCAAAGCGCTTCAATGTTTTTCAAATTATTTTTTTTTCGTTGGGCGGATTCTGTTAAGTGAACCAATTCATTGATTCGCTGGATTCGTAAGACATCTTGCTCGACGGAATCTAACAGCACAGCGTTCAGCAGCGTATTTAAAATCCGAATCATAGACGGCTGTGCAACTGAATTTTCACTTTTTCCGTCATTTTTACTTTCAGAGCCCATTTGACTGCGCACACCGATGACGAATAATTTTTCGGCGCCCATGCGAATAGACGGGCTGCACGGAGTATTATTTCGAACACAGCCATCGCCATAAAAATATTCATCAATTGCAATCGGTGGGAATAGCATAGGTATCGCACACGAGCCCATGACATGGCTTGAATTGATTTCGCAAAGTTGTGCTTGTCTGCGGCTTTCAGCCCAAGCCACATTTTTTTCATTACTTTGAATGAAACTGACGGCTAAGTTTTGGTCATAATTATTTGCAGTGATGATTAAGGAATCAAAGATTTTTTTATCCAGGTTTTTCTGAATTTTTGAAAAATCACAGTTTTTTTGAATCAGTTGTCTGAGCGGCGAAGTATCTAAAATGGCGTTTAGTTTTTTATCTCCAAGTAAGCCTAAGGAAAATTTATTCAAAGATAAAAAATCGGTTTTAAACACATGTTCTGATGTCATTTGTAACCAAAGATGAATCAATTTTTCAACAGCAACATCAAAGTTTTCAATTTCACTAGCCAGTTTTGCACTGTTAATGGCACCAGCACTGACGCCAGATAGAATCTGAAATGGGTTTGTGATGCGGTTTTTTTTTAAAATTTCTGCAAGGCCCTTTAAGACGCCAACTTGGTAAGCACCACGGGCGCCTCCGCCAGATAATATTAGTGCTGTTTTCATATATGTTTCAGTCTCATACAATCAGGTTAAGTAAGAACAGAAACCTTTGTCAAACCCAAGGTCTGGCTTATCTTTAATTCCTTTCAAAAATTAACTCGTGAGTTGCCCTACGACTAACATTTTACAGACTTCTTAATCTGAGACACCTTTTCGAAATCTTAATCTGAGAATGCCATTGAAAAGATTGACGTTTTTTTCCCCTCAAAATCACATGCTTTGGCCTTGTTATTGAAAGAATAGTAAATGAGTGAGTTAGTTCAAAAAGGAGCCATTTATGTTTCAAATTAAAAACGCACAGTCTCAGGAAAAGTTACTTACTTTTTTCTTCTTTATTTTTGTTTGTGCAATGAGCTTCTCCTGTGCAAAAAAACCATCCGGTGTGCGAGCAACTAAAAAAACAGACGCGATCAGCATGAATCCAGCAGTCAGCAGCCAATCTGAGCAACAGGCTCAAGCTCAAAACTTAACATATAAAATTGCCACATTAAGTGTTCCGGTAGCCACAGAAACAGGAATTTCGGTGGAAGCTGATATCCAGAATCCAGATCGTCAATTCTTGCCGGTGACAACCAGTCATGAAGCTGGAAATCTTTACTCAGAAGGATCTTTCGCTGATTCAGCTCGTGGTGCCCAGGTTTATGTTCAAGCAGAGTGCTTCGGTCAGGATTGCTACAAATACTTGATGTTGGTTACGGTTGTAAAAAATAATCAGACTGTCTATCAAACGGCAGCTCTTTCGTTTAAAGACGACTGCAAATTTTATTCGATTTCTGTTGCGCAAGGTGTGGCCTCTTTTTTCAAAAGCATTCAGGATTTAGATAATTATGCAAATACCAGAAACTACAGTCCTAAAAATGATTGTGCTTCTGCAGAATAATTTCTAATGTGTTCGCATGTATGAATTCTTTCAGGCGCTACTAAATATAGATAAAACAATTTTATTATGGGCCGGGCAGTGGGGCCTTTTTTTATACGTCATACTTTTTCTGATCATCTTCGCCGAGACCGGCCTTATTGTGACCCCATTTTTACCCGGAGATTCTTTATTGTTCGCAGTCGGCGCCATGGCTGCAACCGCAACTGCATTTGATGTAAAGATTCTGATACCGTTACTTATAAGTGCAGCACTAATAGGTGATTCACTTAATTTTTATGTTGGTAAAAGATTTGGTCGAAAGCTGTTCGAGAAAGAATCTGTTTTATTTAAACGCTCTTATTTATTCAAAACAGAGCAGTTTTACGAAAAGCATGGCAACAAGGCTGTGTTTTTAGCCAGATTTTTCCCAATCCTAAGAACATTCGCACCGTTTGTGGCGGGTCTTAGCCAAATGAAATACAAAACCTTTTTCTCGATGTCGTTTCTAGGATCGATCGTTTGGATCAACATTTTTGTTTTGGCGGGATATTTCTTTGGCCAAATTCCAGTCGTTCAGAAAAATTTTACATTGCTCGTAATGGCCCTAGTGCTGCTACCGGCTGTGCCGGTTGTTATAGCAGCCATCAGATCTATTCTAAATAAACCCAAAATTAGTTGATTCTGCCAATTGTTTTCGATCATCAACTATGGCACTTTCGTTGCTATTACAAAAGTTATAGGTCCATCTGGGATCAAAATGAAACCATTTTACGGGGGTAAAATAATGAAGAACTTAATCGTTGTTGCAATCGCAGCTATATCACTAGCAGCAGTAGCACAGACAAACAGCACGACAAATACAAACACGACAGCCGCAGCAGTTCAGCCTGCAGCAATGACAGCTACGCCAGCTGCTAAAAAAGCGAAGAATACTGCTAAAAAATCGACAGCAGCAGTAGTAACACCAGCTGCAGCAATGCCAGCAACAACTGAACAAGGTACTTCAATGTCACCTGCCGGTGAAAAATCAGTGACTCCATCTGATGCCGCTGGAACTTCAACAACTTCTTTGAACGATGCAGCTCCTACAAAAAAATGGAAAGGTTCTGTAAGTGTTACTCCTTCTCAAGACGAAGCTGACGTAACTGCTATCCAGGTTTTGACTAAAACTGGTTTATCTTACAAAATTGCTGACAAATTAACTGTTAAAGCAGCACAAACATTTGAAACTTTAAATGCTGGTGCTTCTATGGACGATTCTCAGCGTGAATTGATCAAGCGTTCAAACTTTCGTTCAGCTTGGACTGATTTGTCAGTTTCGACTTCTGGAAAAGGAATTTTAGGAAGTAATGATATAGCGATGTCTTTAAATTACAGAAAAGTATCTGGTGATGCTGTTATTTCTCAGCTTGCTGCATACGCGGCAACTGACGCTTTGATTGATTTAAATATCAATATTCCGTACACCTTAAATCCAAAATTTGACCTTTCGATCGATACGCAAATTCGTCATGCAATGAACGATAATGCTGCAAAAAGCGGGTACCGTTTACTTGCTGTTCCAACTCTTTCTTACAATGTGAACGATAAAGTTAGCATTTATCAGGGCGCTGGAATGATGTTGAGTATTAAAGATAATACTCAATTTCGCAGAAGTGCTGAGCGATTGTACATTGCAACTGGTCTTGGTTACGCTGCAACGAAAAGTTTGTCATTTGATCTAAACGTATCCCAGGATAAAGCAATTTATCTTCATCCAACAACTCCGTTTGATGTGACGCCTTTTCAGCTTTACCACGCTAATGCTGCAACAGTTGCAGACAGAACATTTGATTCTGTTTCTTACGAAGCTTCAGTTGCTTACAACTTTTAATTAGAGATTAAAATTCTGATTAAAAAAACCCTTGGTGAAAACCGGGGGTTTTTTTTTGCCATTTACTCTTCTGCAGATCCGTCATCAACATCATTGGTTAATGCTTCACCCGCTGGAAGTAGCGGTAGGGGGTCAACAGGACCATCTAATTTTCGTATTTCAAAATGCAAATGCGGTCCCGAAGATCTTCCGGTGTTACCAAGTGCACCAATGACTTCGCCTTGCTTGATATTAGCACCTTCAAAAACAATAATTTTATCTAAGTGTCCGTAAAGGGTAGCCCAGCCATCTAGGCTTTCAATCATGACCATTTTTCCGTAGCCCTTAAAACCTTTACCCGTGTAGATCACATTGCCATCGTGCGCAGACATCACGGCAGTTCCACGCGGAGCTGCCAGATCAATTCCCTTGTGTGGACGTCTTCGACGTTTCGTACCACGTGGCAGATAACCACGGCTCATGCGGGCTTCCCACACCGGCCAATCGAACTGAGGTCGTTTTTTTACTGAGGGTCTTTTTGAATTTGTAGTTTTAATTTCATCAGGAATAATTTTAATCGAATTACTTTCTTTATTTACTGAAATCTCGGAATTCTGAGATTCAGAATTTTCTTGCTGTTTTGAACTTGATGCACAACCAAAAGATAGTAAAAATAAAACTAATAAATAGGGAAGCTTTGACATAATTCTTTTACCTGATTTCTGATTTTGTTTTTTACGTCTTTATCTTCCGCATTTTTTAAAACAAAACTCATCCATTTTCCGATTTGCTTCATTTCAGCTTCCGCCATACCCCGAGTCGTTAGCGCAGGCGTACCGATTCGTATGCCACTGGTTACAAACGGTGATCGTTTTTCGTTCGGCACTGTGTTTTTATTCACCGTAATGCCTGCTTCATCAAGTACGGCTTCGGCGACCTTGCCCGTGATCTGGCTGTATTTTTCACTACTGGCAAGATCTACCAACATGAGATGATTGTCTGTACCACCGGTGATTAAATGAAAACCTTCTTCAACTAAAGTCGATGCCAAAACTTTCGCATTTTTTAAAACTTGATCGATATAGATTTTAAAATCGGGCTGCAAAGCTTCTTTGAAAGCAACTGCTTTGGCGGCGATGACGTGTTCGAGTGGCCCTCCCTGTATGCCTGGAAAAATTCGCGAATTCATCAGCTTCGCTTTTTCTTCAGAATTTGTGAGAATGATTCCACCACGCGGGCCGCGTAAAGTTTTATGAGTGGTTGAAGTGATGTAATCAGCATAGCCAACTGGAGACTGATGATGGCCCGTAGCAACAAGGCCAGCAAAATGAGCCATGTCGACCAATAGTGAAGCGCCAACCAGGTCTGCGATTTCTTTAAATTTTGCAAAATCTAAGTGACGAGGATAGGCACTGTAGCCCGCAATAATTAATTTAGGTTTTGCTTCTAACGCCATACTGCGAATGGTATCGTAGTTAATCAGTCCAGTGGTTTCATCTAATTTATAAGACGCTGCTTTAAATAGTAAACCGCTAAAATTAACTGGGCTTCCGTGAGTTAAATGACCACCGTGAGATAAATCCATTCCCAAAATCGTATCACCAGCTTTAAGCGCTGCTAAATAGACGGCCATGTTGGCACTTGATCCAGAATGCGGTTGCACGTTGGCAAATCCAACGTTAAATAATTTTTTTGCACGCTCGATGGCTAGCGTTTCAATACCATCAACGAAATGACAACCACCATAGTATCTTTTACCAGGGTAACCTTCAGCGTACTTATTGGTTAATACAGAGCCTTGGGCCTGCATGACGGCCAGGGACGCGTAATTTTCTGAAGCAATCATTTCTAAGCCGTCTTTTTGACGTTCAGTTTCAAGATTTATCAGATTTGCGATTTCAACATCAGAGCTTAAGTCATTCTTTAGAGACGGATTTTTTGAAAGAGTAGTCATCAGACTATTATGAAATGCTTGAACCTATTTTAGCAACTCTGCTTTCGTGGCGACCACCTGCAAAAGGTGTTTTTAAAAATAATGTAGCCCATTTTTTGGTATCATCGACAGAGCAATATCTGGAACCGATGCAAATAACATTGGCATCGTTGTGTTCCCGAGATAATTTCGCAAGATCTTCGTTATATATTAAGGCTGCGCGGATAAACGGATACTTATTGGCCCTGATAGCCATACCCTGACCCGATCCACAAATTAATATTCCAAAAGTATCGGGGTTGGTTTTCAATTTCTGACAAACCAAGTCTGCAAAATCAGGATAATCCACTGAGGCTTCTGAATTAGGACCAAGATCTTCAATATCATAGTCCGTTTTTAGCAGATCAAAAATTTTATTTTTAAAATCAAACCCAGCATGATCGCTAGAAATAAATACTTTTGTTTTCATTAGCCTTCAAACTTTGAAAAAATAAGACAGCTATTTGTTCCGCCAAAACCAAAAGAATTATTCATGACATGTTTTAGTTTACCTTCGCGAGCTGTCAACGGCACATAATCCAGATCGCAATCTGGGCTTGGGTTATGTAAATTAATCGTTGGTGCCACTTTTTGCTGAACCAAACTCATCACACAAAATGCAGATTCAACGGCTCCGGCAGCACCTAGTAAGTGGCCTGTCATGGATTTGGTTGAGGATATCCAGATTTTCTTTGCGTGCTCTTTCATTAAAGTTTTAATGGATAAAGATTCCAGCGGGTCGCCCATGGGCGTGCTGGTTCCATGCGCGTTGATATATTGAATATCGCTTGGCAGTAGGTTTGCGTCTGTTAAGGCACTTTGCATGGCGTTTATAAAGCCTTCGCCATCTGGATGCGGTGATGTAATATGATAAGCATCTGATGAGGCCCCGTAACCAGATATTTCACACAAAATATTTGCGCCACGTTTTTGCGCGCTCTCTAAGGATTCAACAATAAATGTGGCCGCACCTTCACCCAAAACAAAACCGTCACGGTCTTTATCCCAGGGTCTAGAAGCTTCTGTGGGACTATCATTTCTGGTCGATAGTGCGTGCATATTACCAAAACCTGACAGTGCAAGTGGTGAAACCGTTGATTCTGTGCCACCCGCAATCATCGTTTCAGCTAGACCAAAACGCACATAATTATAAGCTTCACCCAAAGAGTGGACCCCCGTGGCACACGCGGATGTGATTGTAAAATTGGGACCTTTGATACCAAACAAAATCGACACCCAGCCAGGTGCTAAATTCGTGATAACAGAGGGAATAAAAAACGGAGATACTCGGGAAGGACCTTTTTGCATCAACCGAGAATGCTGCTCTTCGATGAACGGAAGCCCACCCATTCCAGAGCCGATGAAGCAACCGATGCGTTTATTATTTTCAGGAGTGATTTTAAGACCAGATTGGTCTAACGCCATTTTTGTTGTGGCAATGGCGTATTGAATAAAAAGATCCATTTTTTTTTGTTCTTTTTTTTCAATGTAGGTGTCTGGATTAAAATTTTTGACTTCGCCAGCAAACGTAACGGTGTATTGGCTTGCATCAAATTTTGTGATTGGCACTATTCCGGATTTGCCATTTAAAGCTGATTCCCAACTGTCAGCTAAAGTTGTCCCTAACGGAGAGACAGCTCCAATTCCAGTAATGACAACTCGCTTTTGGCCGTTGGCTCTTGTTAGAGAAATCAAAAGGAACTACGCTTTACCTTTAGATGTTAAATAAGTTTGAACATCGTTTACGGTTTTCAGTTTTTCAGCGTCTTCATCTGGAATTTCAAGGTCAAACTCTTCTTCCATTGCCATTACAAGTTCAACGATATCTAAACTGTCTGCGCCTAAGTCATCAATGAATGAAGCCTCAGATTTAACTTTTTCTGGATCAACACCAAGTTGCTCGACGATAATATCTTTTACTTTTGGACTTACTGACATTGAAATCTCCTTTTAAGAAATTGTGTGTTTTAATAAAAATTAATTTGTTAACTTACCCATTAATTCAAAAATAGGCCACCATTTATATGAAGCGTTTGGCCAGTGATATAAGATGAAGCATCACTTAACAAAAAGGCAACAGCAGCTGCAACTTCTGCGGCTTCGCCGGGTCTGGCCAACGGAATTTTATCAGCAAAAGTTTTAAGCTGATCTTCGGATAAGGCTGCCGTCATATCACTTTTAATATAACCCGGAGCCACGCAATTTGCTCGGATACCCCTAGAAGCTAGTTCCAAAGCTATGGATTTGGTGAAGGCTTCTAAGCCACCCTTACTTGCTGCGTAATTCGCTTGCCCAGCATTTCCAGTTGAACCAATGACAGAAGAAATATTTACAAAAGTTCCGGCGCGCGCTTTTAACATCGATTTACTAAAAGCCTTGGTCACATAAAAAACACCGTTTAAATTGGTATTTAGCACATTTGAAAAGTCTTCCGATTTCATGCGCAGAAGTAACTGGTCTTTGGTAATTCCAGCATTGTTCACGACGCCGTCGATTTTTTGCCACTTTGTTAAAACATCAGCGACTACTGTGTCTACATTGGCTTCATCAGCGACATTCAGTTTCATACAACGGTGCTCTTTGCCTGGTAAGCTTTTTAGTAACTCATGAGCCATCACTTCATTTGAAGAATATGTAAAGCAGACCTGGGCATTTTGTTCGGCTAAATATTTAACAATAGCAGCACCAATTCCGCGGCTGCCGCCAGTCACAAAAATTTTTTTATCTGATAAATTAAGTGTATTCATAATGAAAGTCCAAGATGACTGAACTAGAGTTTCAGCTCAAGTTTTAAATTTAACGCATTATATTATAAGCGCTTGTTCTAAGGTCTTTAAATCCGCTAAAGAATTGGTCGAATAAACTTTAAAGTATTCGCTATCGGCTTTTTTAAAAAGGCCTTTCAGCACACTGCCATTGCCACATTCGATGACTGAGCTTGCGTTTAACAGCTTTAGTTCTTGCATCGTTTGCGTCCATTTTACAGAGGCCGTTACCTGCCTTATCAAATTCTTTTTAAGAGCTGAACTTTGGGTTTCAGCCTTGGCGTTCACATTTTGTAAAATTGGAATTTTAGAATCATGAAAAGTAATTTTTGAAAAGAACTCAGCCATTTTTTCTTCGGCAGGCTTCATCATTTCACAGTGAAACGGAGCGGAAACTTGAAGCGGAATTAATTTTGCTCGTTTGACTTCACCGGGAAGAATTTCAGGCTTGAAGTTTAATTTTAACCAGTCTAGCACAAGCTGATTTCCGCTGATGACAATCTGCCCATCACAATTGAAATTTGCTGCTGAAAGCGGGGAGTGACCCGAGTTTTCACACGCCCAGCGACATAAAAAATCCACCTGCTCAGCGCTTAATCCAAGCGTTGCAGTCATTCCGCCTTGACCTGCTGGAACGGCTTTTTGCATGGCCTGTCCACGCAGACGCACGGCCTGCACGGCTTCTTTGAAGGTAATAACAGAACCAAGAACAAAACTTGAATATTCTCCGATAGAATGACCGGCGGTAATATCTGGTTTGATGCCTAAGATATCTGTCAGCACCCGTGATGTTGCTACACTCAGGGTTAATAAAGCCGGTTGAGTCTTTTCAGTCAGAGCTAATTCTTGTTCTGAGCTTGTGAAACATAATTTTTTAATATCTAAATCTATGGCTTCGCTGGCTTCTGCAAATGTGTCACGTGCGATTTGAAATTCGTCATAAAGAAATTGGCCCATTCCGACCGATTGGCTTCCTTGACCAGGAAAAACAAATGCTTTTAAGGAATTCATCTAAGACCTCGAAATGATAAAATATATAGAAATTAAAATCTCAAAATTGCAGAGCCCGATGTTAAGCCTGCTCCAAAAGCTGTGAGAAGAATAAGCTGGCCCCGTTTGATACGCCCATCTTTGTAAGCTGTATCGAACGCAATCGGAATAGACGCTGCTGAAGTATTTCCAGTTTCATGCACTGTGGAAACTATTTTAGTCATCGGAAAATTAAACTGACCAGCAACAGCTTCGGTGATTCTCATGTTGGCCTGATGAGGCACAATCCAGTCCAATTCTTCGGCTTTTATTTGCGTGGCTTCAAGGGCTTCTAAACAACATGCAGCCATTGTTCTGGTCGCATTTTTAAAAATCTCTTTGCCTTTCATTTGCATGAAATGGCCGCCTTCATCTAACACTTGCTGGTTAAATGGATGTCTGGTTCCGCCGCCTTTAGCCCATAGAAGTTCTGCGTACGAGCCTTCTGCGTGCGCATGTGCTGTCATTAAATAATTGGTTTCGGTTTCAGAACCCTGAGACATAATGAATGCACCAGCACCATCGCCGAAAAGAATACATGTGTCTCTGTCTTTGTAATTTAAAAGCCTGGTTAAATTTTCTGCGCCGATGACGAGAATATTTTTGTAAACACCGGTCTTGATGAATTGATCCGCTACAAACAGACCGTAAATGAAACCTGAACAAGCGGCATTCAGATCAAAGGCCATGATGTTTTTTGCGCCCAGTTTTGCCTGAACTAAACAAGCGGTGGCCGGCATTTTATAATCGGGACTGACGGTTGCAACCAAAATCAGATCAATTTGGTCAATCGTCATTTTTGCGTCGGTAAGGGCTCGTTTTGCGGCTTGCACACACAAATCAGAACAACCTTCATCGTCGGCAACGACATGACGTTTTTCGATACCCGTACGTTGAACAATCCAGTCGTGAGATGTATCAACCATTTTTTCAAGATCGTAATTGGTTAATATTTTCTCGGGCAAATAGGATCCGATACCGGCTACCTTTGAACGAAACATATTTACTTTTTGTCTTTTGCAGCGCTGATTTGCTTACCTTTGTAGTACAAAGCACCGTCTGCGGCTTTGAATGCACGGTGAGGGCGCACAAGCTCTCCAGATTTTTTATCTAATGCCATTGCTGGCGCATCTAATCCATCATGAGAACGGCGCATATCGCGACGCGACTTCGAGGTCTTCTTCTTGGGTGTTGGCATTTTATCCTCCGGAAAAAAGATTTAAATCTTGCTTTAAACTTCCAGCAAAATCAACAGCTAATTCAATTTTATATTTTTAAGACTGGCAAACGGGTTGATTTTCTCGACGCTTAAATTCTCATCATAAATAATTGGGCTGTGATGAGAAGGTTTATCACACAAACTGCAGTCACCGTTAGGTTTTGTTTTAGGCATTGGGTTAAACGGAACATCGATGGCGATAGCTTCATGTAAGTATTCAGCCAGATCGAACTGATGATTTGTGTATTCTAACACGGCGATATTTTCGTCGGTCTCAGAAATCGCCACGCTTGATTTAATGTATTTTCCAGTGCGGTCCATTTCAGGTTTTGGAATTAAAATTTCATTTATTTTCTTAACGACCGGAAATTTAAAATCATCGCCACAACGCGAGCAACTTTCACTAGTTCTGGTTGTGATGGTGCCGATCAGACTAAAGTCTTTTGAATTTAAAGGCTTAATAGAGAATCGAATATCATAAGATTCTTCTTTACCGATGAGATCACTAAGACTTGAATTCAGTTCTGCCGTTTTCCGATTAAATTCGTAGTCGCGACCATCTTCTGGAATTTCATTCAGTTTGATTTTCATAAGGAAGTTAGGTGTACAGCAAAGCACAACCTGCCGTCAACTTTTAGACCCAACCATAATTGAAACTGATACTGACCCGTGGTGTTTTTGAAGCATTTGCAGGAACTTCATGCCGTAACCAACTTTCGAACAAGACCAAGTCCGCTGGTTGCAACTGAAGACTGACAAAACGTTTGGTTTCAGGCTTTGCGTTGGGTTTCAGTGAAGGTGCGTTCATCATAAAACCAAGTCGCGGGTCTTCAAATTTAATGGGGCTTGAGCCACGTGGCAGCGCCACGTAAAACGTGCCGCTAATGACAGCTTGCGGGTGAATGTGAGCCGGATGCGACACATTTGCAGGCATCATGTTAACCCAGCAATTTGTCATCGTCAGATTTTTTTTCGTGCTGGCATCGTAGTCTAGGTTTTTCAAATACAGATCAACGTGTGAGTTGATTGCTAATTGCAAATTCTCGAATGTGCTTGAGAACTTATGCAGCTTATCTATTGAACCGTAGGAGGTATAACCTCCTGCATAATTCTGCTTAGACCAGGCTATTCCCGGCTGATCTGATTTCTGAATCAGATGAATTTCAGACAGCAATTCTTTAAGACTTCCAGTTTCAGAAGTGTGCATTTTCTTCTGGTAAACTTGAGTTGCAAACAAGGTCGTTGTGGTGCTTTTCATGACCTTGGTAATAACTGAGACACCTTCCGGGTGACAAACCTTATTTTGCCAAAGTTGGTTAATGGTTTTACAGACATCTCACAGTGATACGGTGGGCTCTGCGGTATGGCTCGCGGGCAGAACTGGCTTTTGGCATTCGCATTGCTTTAACTAACAGCAGATACATATGACTTTAAAACAGGAGGTCCTAATGAAAACACTTTGGCTAACAAATTTAACAGCTACTTTGGCTTTATCACTGGCTTTATCACTAACTGCGCAAGCTAAATTAAGTGATTTTAATCAACTGATCGAAGAAAATTCGAAAGCTCAGACTGAGTTACACACAAGTTTAAAAAACAATCTTCAGGAAACTCAAGTTGCTATAAACCTTGAAAAAAGAGACCGTTTTGTCGTCGATAGTGCTGACTCTATCAATGTGCCAACTCGAAAGTCTTTTTTAACGTACACGAAATCAAAAATCGATTATCGTAAGTCTGCAGCAGACGGTCAAAAAAGATTGGCTGAAGAGATCGATCAAGCTAACTAATTTGATTCAAGTCATTTAAACGAAGTTAAAAAAGCTGGGATAAAACCCGGCTTTTTTTATTTAAGTTTAGCGCGAAGTGTAACTGCTAGTTTTTCCTGATAAATCTGTAAGACTTTGGGTTTCTATAAGAACCGCTACCCAAAGGAACCATCTTATGAGTTCATTCCAGCTGATCAGTCAATACGGCGACCACGAACAGGTTGTGTTCTGTCATGATAAAAATATCGGCTTAAAAGCAATTATCGCCATTCATAACACAGCACTGGGTCCTGCTCTAGGTGGCACGCGCATGTGGAACTATCAAAACGAAGACGAAGCTTTAATTGATGTTCTTCGCCTTTCCAAAGGCATGACATACAAGGCGGCTGCTGCAGGGTTAAACCTGGGTGGTGGTAAAGCGGTCATTATTGGCGATTCTAAAACTCAGAAGTCAGAAGGCCTGTTCCGTGCTTTCGGTCAGTTCGTAAATTCCCTGAACGGAAAATACATCACTGCTGAAGACGTTGGAACTTCTGTGGATGATATGGAACACATATTCATGGAAACACCATGGGTCACGGGCATACCAAAAGATTTTGGTGGTTCGGGTGATCCTTCTCCGTACACGGCCCACGGAGTTTTGATGGGAATTAAGGCAAGCGCAGCAGAAAAATTAGGAACAGATTCTTTGGCTGGAATGCGCATCGCCGTTCAGGGTTTAGGAAATGTCGGATCGAACTTGGTCAAGTATCTGGTTCAAGAGGGTGCAAAAGTTATTATTGCCGATTTGGATCCATCACGCGTTAAAGCGCACCAGGAAAAATATGGCTTGTCAGTCGTTGCCGTAGCACCAGATCAAATTCTGTTTACCGAATGTGAGATTCAAGCCCCTTGCGCGATGGGTGCAATCATTAACGATCAGTCGATCCAAAAATTGAAATGCAAAGCCATATCTGGCGGCGCTAATAACCAACTGGCTGAAGCAAAACACGGCGACCAGCTACGCGAGCTTGGTATCTTGTACGCGCCTGATTACGTGGTGAATGCCGGCGGTTTGATGAATGTTTTCGTCGAACTTGAAGGCTATTCGCAAGAGCGCGCGTTTGAGAAAACAAAACGAGTTTACGATAATGTGAAAAAGGTATTTGAAATTGCAAAACGAGACAACATTGGAACGCACACAGCAGCTGATAGATTGGCTGAAGAGCGCATCAAGACGATTGGGTATTTGAAGCAACATCATCCTGGCAAATCAAATCGTGTATTTACAACTTTAAAAGAAATCAACAACAGATAACAAAAAAACGGAGCCCGCACATGACACTTATTGAAAAAAACTGGAAACTGGTCTTAGGAATTTGCTCAATCTTGATTTTAGGCGGCGGTGGCTTAGCTATTCAATCAACGCTTGCAACAGCGAAAGAAAAGAAAGCTCAAGAAAACTTTTTCTCAATTGAAAAAAAATATGTGGATTACAAAACAAAAAAAGAAACTCCGGATACAACTAAGCCAGCTAAGCAAGCTAAGCCAGTTGTGGCTCCTCTAACTGCAGAACAATTAGCTGCAATCAAAGCAGAGTTTGAAACCTTCATTACAAATAATCCAAAATCAAAAGCCACGCAGATGGCTGCTTTGTACTTTGCAGAAATATCTAGACAAGAAAATAAGATTCAGCCTGCTTTAGATGTTTTGTTGAAAGTAAAAAACAATGATTCAGGATTAGTGAATACGTTGGTCGAACAACAAATCGGTCAGTTGCTTGCTGATTCTGAAAAATATCAAGAAGCCATCGATATATGGCAAAAAATTATCAACCGTAAAGAAGCTAAGTTCTTACATAATGAATTAAAAATTCAACAAGCGCTTTGCTTTCAAAAATTAAATAACCACACAAAAGCTGAAGAGCTTTTAACAAATATTGCCAATCAAAAAACAGAAGATCAAACTGACGCCTCAAGTGTTAAAGAAGCTGCACGTTACTTACGACTAATTCAGATTAAGAAAGTAACGGGTACTTAAACTTTATGAAATTGCTGACCCTACTGATGTTTCTGGTATCTCTGGTTGGATGTTCTCATGTTAACACGGCTGTTACGCCAAAGTTAGTGATTTCGACAAATTGGATTCAAGACACTTTAAATGCTAAGAATATTGGTTTTCGAAAGATAAACCGCATGACACCGGTCATTTATAAAGACTTAGTCATTTTTGGAAATGCCATTGATGGATTAGTCGCTTTTAATAATAGCTCTGGCGCTGAGGTTTGGCGAATTGCTGTGCCACATGGGGTTGAATCTGGGTCCGCTGTAATACGCGATCGGTTATTTGTCGGGTCTAATAATGGAAAAGTTTACGGAATTGATCTGAAATTAGCGGAAATTATTTGGACATTTGATACCAGATCAGAAGTCGTGGCCGAACCTATTTTAGATAACGGCATTATCTATTTCCTTTCAGGCAGTCAGTCCGTTTTTGCTTTAGACGCAAGTACCGGAAAACAACTGTGGACGTACAACCGCCAAGACACATCAAATCTAATGACGATTCGTGGTGGTTCAAAGCCAGCTATATCTGGCGGTAACCTGTATGTCGGGTTCAGTGACGGGTCTTTGGTTTCGTTTAATGCGAAAACGGGGACACAGCAGTGGGAAATTGCTTTAAATAAAAATACTCGATTTAAAGATATTGATGCTAGTCCCGTTGTTGATGGCGACTTTTTATACATCAACAGCTACGACGACAAAATGTACTGTGTGTCGAAATCAAAAGGTGAAATTATTTGGTTTTCAAAAAACGGCGGCGTTAGTACTCCGGTCATTTCTGGTGATCGCATTTTCTTTTCGACCTCAAAAGGTGAATTAATCGCTTTAGCCAAAAAAGATGGTCAGGAATTTTGGAAGTATAAAACCGAAAACGGTATTTTTACAGATCCTATCATTTACAATGGCCTTATCACTTCGGGTGAATCACAAGGAAGTTTAGTGTTCATTGATATGCTATCTGGCGTAAAAAAAGGCTCGTTCGAACCAGGGCGAGGCGTCTTTTCAAAACCGTCAGCAAACTTAGATCAGGGATCAATTTATTTCATTTCTGGTGAAGGAAATGCGTATTCGCTTCGTGCTGGAACATCAACAAAAGCCTCTATTAATTATTTAAAATAAATACGAAGGAAATTACAAATGCTTCAAAAATTCGTCTTATCGCTTTTGAGTTTTATTTTTGCAATATTTTCTTTATCTGCTTGCTCGACAACACCATGTAAAATAGAAGAACGAACAGTAAACAGCTCTGGAACACAAACTTTAGGCTCTCAAAATTTAATAGGTGGCGAGAAATCCATGACGGCAGAAAAAGATTTAACCAACCGAGTTCGAATTTACAAAGCAGATGGTTCACAGCAATGTGGGACTAGCAAAAAGATCGAATTAAGCGCTATGCAAAAAGAACTCGGATCTATCAAGGTATTTTCTGCAGAAAACAAGAACGATGGTCTAATGCGTATTCAAATGTGTGGCCATCCTACTGGTAACTGCAATGTTTATGAGATTTTGAATACCGATCTAGATGCGGCTTTGAAGCTGGGCTTTAAGAAATGGATACGCGACTGATAGTCGTTTTCTGTTAATCCGCTTCTGAGTTTGTATCTAATTGATACCAGTTTATTGCTCAATCTGAGAATTTAAATTTTTTTATATTAAACTTAGATATTTTATTAGAGACTGTATTTATCGAGGGGGAACCGATATGAATTCAGGCTATTTAGAATCCTTACTTTATGAGGCTAGGCCTTATCTTTACGCTATAATATCCTTTTTTTCTTTTTATAATCACAATATATCTAAAGTTTTAATTTTTAGCGGCATGCTTTTAACTTTATGTAGTGTTTCTGTTTTTAGAATGCGCCATTTATATCGAAGCCGTAAAATTCACTAAGTAATAGCTCTGAATAGTTATATCAAACCTGCAACATTTACTTCATGTAACATAATATAACTTATCAGATAGTTGTACTGACGTAAGCTAAGCAATTAAGAAATCTAAATATTCAAATACGTGTAACAAATAGCCACACTATTTAATCCGTGCTGCTATATCTAAGCTGCGGAAATGGCAAAAAATAATCAGCGATATTAAACTTAAATAGCAAACGACCTGCATGAACCAAGGTAGACCGATTTCTTTAAATATAGATAAAAGCGTTGGTATTAATAAAGCTGATAAAATCATGACTCCGCTAAGAAAGGCTTTTTTTCGTTCCAGATTTTTGTAAAATTCTAATTTTTCCATAGGGATGAAGTGTACAAACAAATGGGAACGTCGCTATGGAATTACGAACAAACAGAACCAAAACTAGACTACGGTCTGTTTCATTATACAGCAGGCTGTACGAAAATCTAAGTTAACAAAAGGATGTGCCACCGTGAATCCACTTATAAAGCTGTGTTTGACAGCCCTTGCGATTTCTTTAGTGGGCTCACCGATTCTGGCCACTGAAGCCCTGAACACTAGTAAATGTGAAGCAAGCGCTTTTAGAAACGATGTTTTTCAAGTTCAAAAAAGGTGGGATTCGGCATCTAAACGTTGTTATGTTTCGGTTAGTCCCACAAAAATAACGAATTTAGTCTATCGTGATTATTACTTTGATAATTCAGGTTATTTTATGGTTTTTAATTCGTTTGATGCCGGCGAAGATGAATCTAGCAGCGCTGGTTCGCGTGGTTTTTTCTTGTTTCCGCAAGTTGAAGAATATCCGGATTATTCTGTTGAAGCGAATAATGATTTAATAATTAAAATGATATCTGGTCACGAGCTTCGATTATCAGGCAAAGATTTTTCGGTAGTAAGCCTTAGTTCAGCCTTGATAAAAGAAAAACCTATCTCTCCGGACAATAATGGCGGTATTGAAATTAAATTACTTAAAGGCTTTTGGTTAGATGCTGGTTTTAAGCTTGGTGGTACACGATTAGGAAATCCCAGAAACAAAACAACGGTTAAATCTGCTTTGTCTGAAAAGACCTGCTCGGTTGTGAACAGAACTTTTTTAAATTATGACAGCGACGGTGATTTTTCGATGAAACTAACTGGCTTGGCGTTTACTCTGTTTTTACAGAAGAAATGTCCGCAGTTGAAACTGTAGGGTTATTGAACGACATCAACATCGCCAGTTTCACAATCCGTAATCGTATTCTGTGCTGCATAAGTCTTTTTGCGAAACTTACCTTCTTTTTTTACTGTCCCCTGTATTTTTCCAATAGCATTTCGAGCCAGATCGCCAAGATAAAAACCGTGTGAATCTGACGAATTTTTTGCAGCTACTTCAGCTAGGATTGCAGATGCTTTTGGATTTCCTATTTCACCCAAAGCTAAAGCAGCACTCCATCTAGCGACATGATTATTACTATTATTTTGTAAAACCGAAATGAGCGTATCCGTTGCGGCATCACCTAGTTCGACCAGTTTATTTGTATTCGAAATATTCGCACATAAATCTGATCCAGAAGGTTCAGATTGGATCTTTGCCAGGATATTCAGTGCACTTACGTTATTAGTCTGAGCTGATACCGTACAAAACATGAACACTACGCTTAAAACTGTCATTATTTGTTTCATAAATTCTCCATCTTGTTGAGTTTTTCCGCGAGTTCCTTATGTAAATCCAGAAACTTTCGAAGGCTGACGAACGTTCTCATTATTTCAATATTTACCTGAATTGAATAGGGACTGTTTAGCACAGTGGACAACATTGCGATTCCCAGCTCAGTGAAAGCGTAAGGCGGAGTCCTAGCCCCGCCCCAACTTGAAATCACAGTTTGTGATTTCAAGTTTATAAATTCTTGATTTTCCAGTTGAAATATAAAGTCAGCAGGAAACCGTTCAATGTTCCTTTTGACTGCCTGAATGAGGGCTCACGGTTCAACACCATAGAGATGGGCCAGATCATGACTTAGCATCACCTTGCATCCACGAATAAAATAAATACGTTCATTAACCCACTCTATTTGAATTATTTTGTTCATATCAAAATCGACTCAAAATATGAACCAAAATAAAACCACATTTAAATGGTATTGATGGATTATAACATCCGACTACTGAACAATAAATAAAGTTAGATAAACACCATGAGTTCAATAATTGATCCAGATGGGTCTGAAACGTAGAAATTGAGAAAAGTTCGACTAGCTCGTTTGAATTGACCAAAGCCTAATTTCGAATTTCGAGCAGGCTCAGAGCGCGGTTCTAGTCCCATCTCTTCAGCACAAGCTAGAATTTTTTTGAATCGATTGACATCACTGACCTCGAACGCAAAGTGAGCGGGATTCGGCAGATTCGCTTTAAAGGGCAAAATCAAAAGATCGCTTTCGGTGCCGTGCAGAACTTGTCCGCCAACTGCCCCAGGATCATCTGAAACTTTCTCAAATCCAAAAAGTTCGCAATAAAATGCAGTAGACTTTTTAACATCAGATGATCCAACAATAAGGTGGTTAATTTTCATAATTAAATATTAACTGTCACCTTTGGCCGGTCAATTACTCTTTCAACAACGGAGTAATGTCTAATTCCAAAATCTGACTGCCACGATTAATCTTTATCTTTGTCACTTCACCTGGTTTTACGGCCTGCAAAGTGTAGACATAATCATAAAGGTTCTCGATCTTCGTTCGATCAAACTCAGTAATGATATCATTCTGCTTAAGCCCTGCTTTTTCAGCCGGAGAATTCTTTGCAGCCCCAGATATACGAACACCCTTAACACCTTCTTGGCTGTAATCAGGTATTGTTCCAAGAAATATTCGAAAGCTTCGACCTTCCATTTTACTACCAGAATTGCCTTCTACTTTTTCATAATTCACGGCTTGAGTGGACACAGATACTAATTTTTCTGAATAGGTTTTCACAACGTCGATGATTTTTTCTAGGCCCGGGTAATTTAGCGTACTAAATGTGTCACGTGGAGAATGGTATTCGGCGTGCGCTCCGGTAAAAAATGAAATTGATGGAATGCCGGATAAGTAAAATGTCATCGCATCAGTTGGTAAAAAAGGATCTGTGGTTAAAACCAAACTTTGACCTGTGATAAGGCCAACTTCTTCACTAAGCCCCGGCCATTCTTTCGCAGAGCCTACACCTTGAACTTGCAGTGAATTTTGCAGTCTGCCGACCATATCTAGATTAAGGCTTGCTTCAAAATGTTTATTAAATTTTGATTTTTTTTGCACTTCGAAAGATTTTACAAAAGCACTTGATCCTAAAACACCAATTTCTTCACCCGACCAGATCGCAAAATACATTGGTTTTTTTAATGGCTGTTTTGAGTTACTAAAATAGTGCGCTAGTTCCAAAACAGCAGACACGCCGGACGCATTATCATCAGCGCCGTAATGGATTTTACCAGATTCGTCGGACTTAGCTAAACTTGACCCCGTTCGTTCACCCCGACCCAAATGATCGCCGTGTGCACCGATAATAATCGCCTTCGTAGACGCCTTTGCCGGTATAAATCCCACGACATTTCGTCCTGTTGATTTTTGAAAGTTAAGATTAATTTCTGCAGACAAGTACTGAGAATTTAAACCAAATCCAGTGACAAGTTCTGACTTTAAGTACTGGCTTTTTAGTTTTTCTAGACTTTGATATTCTGAGGCCTTATCTGAATTTTTTATCAGTTCAAAGAAAACCTTTTCAGACATTTTGATCACTGGCAAAGTCGAATCAGATAGTGATCCTTCAAATTTTAATTTTTTAAGTCCGGCATCAGAAATAAAGACAACGCCAGCCGCACCTAAATTCTTTGCCACGGTAATCTTATGTTGCGGTCTTGAAAAAGTTAAAAGCTGTAAGCGCATATCTTTATTCGGATGATCCGGTAAACCATCCAGCATCAAGACCCATTTTCCTTTAACGTCAGCGTCCTTATAAGAATCCATGGCTGCTAATTTTTCAGATGCTACGACCTTGATACCGTAGCCCACAAAAACCACAGGAGCTGCCAGAAATTTTCCGGTTTTTGAATACGATAGGACTTGGTAACCTTCAGATCTGACTAGTTTTTTATTTAGTCTTCCAGCAAATTCAACTTCATTCACACTACCGGCCTCGACCGATGAAATAAAATCAAACGTCTGAATAAAATCTTTTCCTGCTGCTGGCTTTAGGTCCCAAGTTTTAAAAAGCTCAGATATTTTCTCTGTGTATATCTTTTCTTCAGCTGAACCGGTTGCGCGACCTTGCATTTCTTCTGAAGCCAAATACTTAACGATCGATTTAATATCATCCTGATTCACTGTGCTTGAAAGGTTACTTCCAAAACTTTTAGCAAGATCTTGGTCTGCAGATTTTGGCGGTAAATTTAAAATCTTACGGGCTTCAGCATCATTCCAGTCGCTTAAGTAAATTTGACTTTCACCTTTTTCATTTCGGTGCGACCATGTCATTTTTTTTCCATCATTAGAGAAACTAGCTAAGCCGTCAAAGCCATCTGAAAAAGTAACTCGTGCTGGTTTTTGTTTTCCTTCAGCATCGACGATGAATAATTCAAAGTTTGCATAACCCAAAACTGAAGAAGCAAAAATAACATAATCACCGCTTGGATGAAAAAATGGAGCCCACGACATAGATCCCAAAGTCGTGATTTGCTTTTGTTCACTGCCGTCGGTATTCATCGTATAGATTTCAGCTTTAGAGCCATCAGCGTTAAAGCGTCTCCAGGTGATTTTTTTACCATCGCTACTGAAAAACGGACCGCCGTCATAGCCAGGTGAAGTCGTTAAGCGCTTCACGTTGGTGCCATCGGCGTTCATGATGTAGATTTCCATTGAATACGATGGATCACGATCAAAGATCTTTTGTGCTTCCGCGTCTAATTTTTCTGCGAAACCAGAGCGGTTCGAAGCAAAAGCAATCAATTTGCCATCTGGCGAATAGGAGCCTTCAGCGTCGTAACCTTTTTCTTTGGTTAATCGTTTTTTGTTTTTCCCTTTAAGATCTGATTCGAAAATATCGAATTCGTTGTCAAAACTCCATGAGTATCTGCCTTTAACAGGCTTTGCGCGCTCTTCATATTCGGCTTTGACTTTCTGTTTGGTGTTTTTGTCTAAATGGGTGGAAGACCACATGACTTTTTTAAGATCTGGATGAATCCAGCCGCAAGTTGTTTTACCATCACCCGTTGATATCAAATCCGTCGCGCCCGATTTTAAATCTAAAATGTACATCTGATAAAAAGGATTTCCAGCATGACGTTCTGATTGAAATACCATTTTCTGGCCGTCGGCACTGAAGTAGCCTTCACCAGATCTGGGACCTACGAACGTGATTTGCTTTTGGCCAGTGAATACTTGGTTCGCCGTATTGTTGAAGTTACTAAAGATTTCGTTGGTATCATCTTTAGCTGACAAAATGCTTGAAGAAAAGATGACCAAAGTGCTGAAACACGCTATTAATAAACCAATTCGTTTTTTCATGCGGGTATCAAAACAAATAAAGGAATATGATGTCAACCCAAGCCTGCGCTCACCTTGAAGTTTGTAATGGCTGTCACTTTGGTAAAACGCTTTACTCAGAGCAACTGGTGCTAAAAAAACAAACGCTTTTGAACCATATCAGCCATTTGCTGCTGGAAACTCCAGATATTTCGATAAAAACATCTGGATCACATTTTTTGCGCCAGCGTTTTGATTTCACCATCGAAAATAATCAAATGGGCCTGTACTCGTCAGATCGAAAGTTAGTTGAAATAGAAAATTGTTTGCAACTAACGCCTAGTTTACAAAAAGCCTTTAATGACTTAAAAACAGTGCACTTTCCGATTAAAAAAGGCTCTGTGCGATTACGTGTCGACCCCGACCCTTTTTCAAATAAAAAAGGAATTTGGATAGATTTTGCCAACTTAGATATCAAGAATTTATTAGCGGATGGAAAAACGTTCGAGCAACTTTTGGCTCTAAACTTCGAAGTCGAAATCGGGCAAAAGGGTAAATCCCTTGTAAAAACTGATATGGGCTTTAAATTAGCGGATCCAAAACCAAATACTTGGTTTCAAACAAAGAACTTTAAATTACTAAGCCTTATTTCAAGCTTCACCCAGCCATCATCTATTACAGCAGATCTAATCACGGAAACGATTCTTCAGTGGCTACCCAGAAATATTTCTGCTGTGGCCGAATTTGGCAGCGGCATTGGCCAATTTACCCTGCCGCTGCTGGCTAACGGCTTCGCTGTGGATGTTTTTGAATCTGATGAAAGCGCCTGTCATCTTTTAAAATTAAATGCAAAATCAAACAGGCTTGATGAAAATCTTTCGATTTACAATGATGATTTTCAAAGAAAATCTATTGTTGTAAATAAAAATTATGATGCTGTTTTGGTAAATCCACCCAGGTCAGGGCTTAAAAAATTTGCCGATGAACTGATTCGACTTAATTCTAAAAATATAATTTATGTATCTTGTTTTCCAGAAAGTTTGGCAATAGATCTAGAAAAATTCTTATGTAACACGTATAAAATTAAAGAATTAACACTGATTGATCAGTTTCCACAAACAAAACATTTTGAAACCTGCGTGTTACTACAAAGAGTAGATTTTTAATCCAGAGATGTCTCCGGCGATGTCTCTAGAAAAAAGTAATGAAATCAGCGGTATGATAAAAATACCTGAAGCTAAAACAACCGTCGTTCGAAGCGTGACTTTAATTAAATAACTGAAATGAAATCGCTCTAGCGGTTGACCTAAGCGTAACCCACACGTCCACTCACCAATTGTGGCACCCATAAAAACGCGCATGAAAATCAAGTAAGTCCAAAGTGTTGCCATAAACAAAATACCTAACATCATGACACTATTTTGATTTTTTAAAAACAATCCAAACATAGAATTTGGATTTGCTTTCATTAAAAACGAAAAAACCAAAATAAAAAAACAGCTGGTCGAAACCAAAACCAGAGCATCAAGCCCGGCAGCAAGCCATGTCCACAGCGCTAGTTTTAAACCTGATCTTTTTTTTGAACCACCATGAAAACCCACATGAGTCGAAGCATCTTCGATCATTTCTAAGCGCTTAAAAATATCAAAGGCTTTTGCTGGCACCCTCGGCGAGCGGATAATCCGCTCGGGCGAAGGCTTTGTAGGATCGTTATTTATGTTTTGATCACTTTTTATTTCCACAAGTGATCTATTTCTGTGTCCCCGTCTTTGGAACGACTGTTGGGGGCTTCTCTGGACAGTTCAAAGCATTAGGAACTTTTGTTCCATCCCAACAGGTGTATGTGTACGCTGGGCACAGACTTAAATCTGTCACGTACGACACATTGTCAGGACATGGTAATAAAGTTCCACCGCTAGCGCCGACACCAATACCTGCTGCACCACACATACACGTTGTCGCAATCGTGATTGTTTGTCCCGGCGGACAAGCAGGGCAAGCACAGTTACCGTTTTGCAAAGATAATGGTGGAGCACATATTGGTCCACACGGTGGTTTCGATCCGTTAGGACAAAAATCACCTGCAGATTTTCGTTTTGGTTGCTTAGGTTGAAATAGTTTATAAGCAGCGTACGCAACAACTGGAATTATTAAGTATGGCGCATATTTCTTAGCACCCTTCCATAATTTTTCCCAAAAGCTTGGTTCTTTTTTCGCTGCTTTAATTGGAACGCAATTTGTCTGAACGGCACCCTCACCGACGCTACCTTTTTCACCGACGGTAGCGGGTCCTGGTTCTTGACCAGCCGGGCATGTCTCAGCGCCAGAGCCTGGTGGTTTGCCTGCAACAGTTGGTTCACCCGGTTTTGCTGGATCAACTGGATTTGTAGGAGCTGCATCTTTACACGAGGCACCTGGGTTTACTGAAGCACTACTTGGACAAACACATTTCAAAGTTCCAGGGTCAATTTTAGAATTGTCTTTACATTGTGATTGAAAGAAATCAGCAACAAAAAGAAACCGGCGTTGCAACTGATCGCAGGCTTTCCAAAAGTTTTTCTCATGCGTAGTTCTGGCGTCAGAACTTGCCTTACAACTAGCTGTTGCTTCATTGATGTCTCTTTGGAATCTGTCCTTGATTGCTAGAATTTCAGCGATAGCTTCAGAATTAATGGTTTTTCCATCTGCTGTGTAGAGATTGTTTTTTCCACTGAATTTTAAAATTCCATCCAAAAACGCCTCGGTTTGTTTAAAATCTGGCCCTTGAAAGTCTTTAGCATTTTTTTCTAAATCAATACCGACCATATTCTCAGGAGCATATCTGCCCTTATAGATATCTTTTTTTAAGAAATTAACATTCGTACTTAAATGATTATCACCCGTACCGTTAATTGTTTCACAAGGTCCGTTGTAATGTGTTGCTTCTTGGAAGGCTTTACTTTTTCCGGGCGTGATACAAACAGGCTTTCCATTCGGTGTTCCAAATACCCAAGGATTACAGGCAAACTGTTTTGTCTGAGAACAAAATTCGGTGGCTTTGACGACGATCGGAGAATTTTGGTATTCAGCCCGAACTTGTTTGTGATCACAAGTTTCTCCGCGATAAGAAGTAATATAACCAGCAACCAAACAGTCATTGTTGGTTTGACTATCTGTTTTTCCGGCAGCCTCCACATCCGGTAATATTGAGTTCAGTAGAGAAGATGTTTTCTTATTTTTCTTTTTACTTTTCTCTAAATCAATCTCAGTAATAACTTTTTTAGCATCACTCCATAATAATCGAAGACTGATCATGTAGGCCGCGCGCTCGTTCGGAGTCATCGCCACCCAAGAATCTTGAGTGATACTTGGAAATTCAGTCGTTGTGTTATTGGTTTTTACAACAACGTCTGTTTGTTTGCTCAGTGCCTGATCGCCGGCGTTGATTCGCACAAACATATCATCGAAATTGATAATATCAATTTCAGTTAAGTTCGTATTCTGAAATTTAGCGTATTTTTCTTGTTCGCCAAAAAGTTGCAAATTGTACAACTGGCCATTTTCAGTTGTTGCACGAATGTTTGGAACATCAATTCCATTCGTACCTTTGACAGTAACTACCTCAAACTTTGGCATTTTCATATTCTTGTACTTCATCAAGACAGGTTCTATTTGCGCACGAATTCTTTCTGGATACAGATCTTTCGTATTTTTATAAAACTCACCAATAGTTATCTCTTTATCAAGGCCCATTTGCTTTAAAGCGGCTTGAGTTTGTTGCTTCGAAATTTTTTCGGCCTCTGCTCCGATAGCAACCGGGCTTGCAACTAGTGTAATGACTGATAACCACGTCGCTAGCCATTGTGATTTTATTTTAAGATTCATTAATTTCATAAGCAAAACCTCTTTACCTTTAATTTTCTTTAAATATTAATTCTATTTCTGCGTTTTTACTGCCGGTGGAGCCCCACCATTGCAATTACCCAGCGGACAATTTTCACCAGTTCCGCCCTCGCCTGGACAAGCCATGGTTGTCTTGTATGACCCGTCATCACATTTTGGACAGTGAGTTAAATTATTATTCGGTGCCGGCGTGCCATTCGGACAAGTAACTGGTTGAACAACATTGTCACACTGACATGTCATTTGATTGTAAATTTGTTGGCCTGGCGTACATGTGTTGGAAGCAGGACACGCGCAGTTCGGTGCCATACCCACCATTGGTGGTGTGCATGACTGAGGCGCTGGGTTCACAGAACAGCCGCACGATTCTGGGTTTTGAGTTTGTCCCGCACCACAACTTGTTTTACAAACACAATCAGCACCCATCAGTTTTTTGTTGCCAGCGCACACCGGTGCTGTTGACTGAGTAGAAGCTTTGTCACGGTTTTTATGACGACTAGCTATTCCAATCACAATCAAGGCCAAAGCGCCGCCAAAGATCCATTTCCACAAATTACTTTTCGCACATAATTTTTTAACATCAGCAGGAGATGTCGATTGTGGAATCAGTTTGTCTTTGTTTTCCTCACACGCACATTTATTATCAGCTTCTGTTTTACCAGCTTTAAACCCGATTGTTCCCAGCGGACACGATTTATCAACAACCTCTGCAGGCGTTTTTTCTTTGGTGACTGGCGGTACTACAACCACAGACTTCGATTTACATTGACCTTTAAAGCTTATGACTTCGCCTTCCGGACATTTACACATTCCGCTGCCATCGCTATCAGCCAGCTGTTTTTTATTCATTTCTGTTTTTGCAGAACCCGTAATTGCTTCTTTATCGTCGTATGCTCCGACGTATTTTGAAGGATCGGGACACGCCTTTGACCGAAGGTCAGCCACAAACTTTTCTGTGAATAACCAACGACGGTGCAATTGATCACAAGCCCCTTTTTGGTTCTTATCAACTTGTTTCAGAGCAATATTTTTATGACATGAATCAATCGCTTTGTTAATTTCATTCTCATACGCCTGCTGAATAGAAACTAATTCTTTATCTAGTTCTGCAGACCAAATGCCTTTTGTAAACATGTCTGCAATCGTTGTATCGCCGCCTGACTTCAGAGAGTCTTTGTGCAATAAAATTCCGTTAATAAAGTCTTTTGAGTATTTAAATTCAGAGGCGCGCTGGTCATCCTCAATTAACTTTTGTCTTTTTGAAGGCGGCATCACGTTTGAGTAATCTTTGCCATTAAAGTTCATGACCAATTTAGCAGACGATAAAGGACTTGCACTATCGCACGCGTTATCTCGGTGTGTTGCACTTTGAAAACTAGCCTTGTTTTGATCAACGCAAATAGGCTTACCATTTGGGAAACCATATTGAATCGGATTGCAGGCACGAAAATTATTTCCCTGATTAATACATTCAATGTTTGCATAGCGAACATGGTTCGGCGGAGTTGCGCCGTCATAAAGACTTTGTGCTTTATCCAAAGAGCAAACTTTACGTCTAATTCCTTTATCATCAACGCGGTAATCTTCAGCACCAATATAACCCGCGACGATGCAGTTTTCAGCTAGCTTTACAGCAGGCTTTGATTTTTTTTGCGCAAAAGCATCATGACCACCGATTAAAAGTTCGATAAAGTTTTTTGCACTTGGTTTTGAGTCTTCCGTTTCCAAAACTTTTTGCGCCGACATGTACATGAAACGCATTTTAATGATGTAACTAGCTCTTTGTTCCAAGCTTAACGATTTCCACATCACTGGATTAACGCGTGGAAAACCTGTAAATCGAGCCAAATCTTTTTCTTGTATCAATTGATCTGCAGTCAGAACTTTTTCTTGACCTTGTGACTGGGTGATCAATTTGTCATATTGGTTTTTAACTTTGATATCGTTCGCAACCATGCGCTTATAAACATCATCGGGTCTTTCAAGATCTGCAGCAGACAATGTGGTGTTATCGATTTTTGCCCATTTTTGTTTTTCACTGAAAAATTGAATGCGGTTGGTTTTGCCGTTTTGAGTTAACTGCAAGACCGGAACTTCAGCCCCGTCTGTTGACTTAGAACTGCTGACTTCAACCTGTGGCATTTCTACGTTTTTATTTTGCTGCACGAAAGCTTCAATTTCTTTGTACATATGTCCTGGGTAATAAGCTTTAGATTTTTGCCAAAACTCACCCAGCGTGGTTTTCTGATCTAAGCCGAATTCTTGCACATAGGCGCTTAACTGAGCTTTAGAAAGTTTCTCGGCTTCTAAGCCGTAAGCCACCGGTGAAAAGACCATGGTTAAACATGCAGTTTGTACAGCTGCCCATTTGATTATCTTTAATAAATTCATCGTGTTCACCCTTTGCTACCACTACTTAGCGATTTACTAGCTAAATATCGGCGTATCATAATAACAACTTAAACTAGACCCGACTTTTCAGCCATTTGTTAAGGTCTTGCCTAAACCCCGCGTTTAAATCTTGAAATTCAAATCGTGCGACTCGGTCCATACTTTCAACAACAACACCTTGAATCTCTGTGTTTGAAATCTCGGCGAACTTTAAATTCACTTTGTCATTTTTTTTAAAATGGTTTGCACTTTCAAAATGGATCAAACAACCAGACGTAGAGATAGACTCAGTCATTGCGGCTTCACCGCCACAAAGCACTGACGTTTTGATATCAACTCGCTGTAAGTTCGAAAGCCAGTTGGCTCTTCTATCCAAATATGGAAACCGAAAATAAAATGCAATAACCAAAACGCTTAAAGTACATATGATTGCTAAAAGGGAAAATACTTTCAGAAAAACCGGATCGATCGAGTTCATGTCGACCTGATAAAGTCGGTATGCATTGATGAAAAGTATAAGTAATAAAGTAAAAATAGCTACCGACCAAGAAAGTTTATGCGGTCTAAATAATAAAATTCCAGTGGCAAATAATAAACCCAACCAAACCCAATCAAGTAGCGGAATGCTTTGCAGAAAAGCCGCTAAAACGGATGGGTCATACCAATTCTGTAAACCAGAACCAGCAAAGCTAATAAAGATATTACCTGCAGGAGCCAGTAAAAACAATAAGGCTAAAACGTAAACACCGATGGGCTTTTTTAATGCTGTTGTCGTCATGCTGTCCCCCAAGTTGCTATCTTAGAAGACTTTGTCAGATTTAACTACTACCCAGGGGGACATTGGTCCAGTTTTAGAACTTGAAAATGCAGTAAAACTAGTTAATCTTGTGTCCCATGAGTGACCGATTTATTCAAACATCCAGGTTGATGCAATTGATAGACCTAGAAGCCTATATTTTATTGGCAACATTAGGTCTGATTACTTACTCATTTTACCGATTTTTTTTAAAACGTGTTAGCTCAGAACGACACAGAAACCTTAAAGAGCAGTTCAAAAATTTACTAAATTATTTTCTTATTCTAAGCGCTTCTTATGGTTTGTTTTTTTTAGCAACCGAGGCCTTGCACATTGATTTAATCAAAAGATTTTTACCGTACCTAGCAGCTGTTTGTTTTTTTTCTGGATCATTGTTCTTGGTGAAATGCAGCCGGCTTTTGGTGCTTCAGTATCTGTTCTTGGGTTCAATGAGGGCAGGCGTGCCGCTACTATTGGTAAATATTTTCTCGTTGCTGTTATACATCCTCATCGGTTTTTGGACTGCAAGCTCCATATGGGGCTTGCAGTTAACTCCACTGCTTGCAACATCGGCTGCGTTTTCCATTGTCTTAGGTTTAGCGCTACAAGACACTCTTGGAAATTTATTTGCAGGCATATCGTTACAAATAGATAAAACATTTGAAATTGGTAACTGGCTAGAAGTCATGAACGGTCCCGTTAAAATCGTTGGTCAAGTCAAAGAACTTTCCTGGAGATCCACCCTGCTTGTTGGATTATCAGACGAAATGATCACAATCCCAAATAAGATAATCGCTCAAAGCCAAATCAGTAATTATTCACCAGAGCATCAGCCAATTATGCGCAGCCAAATTTTCAAATTTCCTTTTTCTGCTGATTACCAAAAAATAATTTATTTACTGGAGCAAGCTGCTAGTCAAATTTCTGAAGTCCGTGCCCTGCCCAGCCCATTTGCTTACCTTCAAGAAATGAATGACCACGGAGTTACCATAAAGCTTATTTATTTTATTGAAAACTATGGCAGACAATTTGTTGTTGGCGACAGAGTTAGCCAACGTTCCTTGGAATTATTACAACAGAATCAAATGCCGTTTTTCAGACCAACCATTAATGTTCATTCAAACATCCTGTAGATAAGCGAGATAGAGATGGAACTTCAAAGTACACCGTTCAAACCAGTTTTTCGAGAGCATCCTTTGGCTCTGCAAATTCGTAGACAAATTACGAAAGCGCTTAGCGATTTCAATATGATCAGTGAAGGTGATAAGGTCGTGGTTTGTGTATCTGGTGGAAAAGATTCTTCTGTACTGGCTATTTTATTGGAAGAAATTAGAAAAAAAGCTCCGTTTCATTTTACTTTCGAAACTCTTTTACTAGATCAGAATCAACCCGGTTTTGATGCAGCTGCATTTAAATCATGGATTGATTCTGAAAATATAAAATTGAATATTATTTCAAAAGATACTTACTCTATTGTGACCGAAAAAATAAAAGATGGAGTGTTTTGTTCATTATGTTCGAAACTACGACGGGCAATCTTGTACAATTATGCTTTCGACAATAAATACACAAAGATGGCACTTGGTCATCACCGAGACGACATTATTGAAACATCACTTTTAAATTTGTTTTACTCAGGTCAACTGGCCACAATGCCAGCGAAGTTGCGCTCTGATGATCAGCGAAACGTTATCATCAGACCACTAGCTTATGTTCCAGAAAAAGATCTGATCGAACTGGCTGAAATCTGGCAATTTCCTATTATTCCTTGCAATCTTTGTGGCTCTCAGGAAGGTCTTAAAAGAAAAAAAATGAAAACTCTGATCTCTAATTTAGAAAAAGATATTCCAAATCTAGGATCCTCTTTCATGTCGGCATTAGAAAATGTAAAACCAAGCCATTTACTAGATCAAAAACTGTATAATTTTAAAGACCTGTAAACTCAAAATTTTTCGGAACGATTCCGTTTAATTTCACCATGACGTTTTTTATCTTTTAGCCTGGTTCGCACGGCACTTTTTTTTGGTTTCGTAGCGATTCGTTTTTTAGGGTCTATCAGGGCCAAAGCAATCATGCTGCACAAAATTTTGTAGGCACGATCTTTATTGCTTTTTTGATCTCGCTGATCTTCGATACGAATTAAAATTTCATCGTCCTGCACAAGCCTGTGCGCCAATCGAACCAATAATTTTGATTTTTGCAAATCAGATAAAGAAGAATTTGAAATTGAAAACCGGATCTGCACTGCTGAATTGGTTCGATTGACGTGCTGGCCACCGGCACCAGATGACCTTGTTGACGTCCATTCAATTTCAGTCCAAGGAATAACTATTTTTGCTTTATCCAAGAATCACCTATTTTGAAACTTAATGGTGGTGGAATTCGATCAGAAAAACAAGAAATGATAAGGCAATTAAGCTAAGGCCAGAGATTAATTTTTCGTTATCCTCAAGCCAACTCATCTTGAATCGGTTCAAACTTTTCATCGACAACCATGTTAACAACAGCATTGCAGTCAATGTACCTAAAGCTAAAACAAAACTAAGCGCCGCAAAACCGAACCAACCTAGGTGAACCGCCGATAAATACACCGGTAAAAAGCTTTCGCACGGCGAAAAAGTCAGTAGTGATAACAAACTTAAAATGGCCCAGCCGTCTTGGTTGGCGTTTTTAATTTCATCGAAGTGGTGATGCTCGTGTGTGTGATCACAATGCGAATGCTTATGACCCCGAAAGTGCTGTATCAATTGGTAAACACCAAAAAGGCCAATCGATGAACAGGCAATTATTAAAAAATATCCCTGATACTTTTCAAAAAACTCTAACCCCAAAAAGAAGAGGACTCCTCCTAAAGCGGTCGTCATAATGACATGTCCAAGGCCAGCTATTAACAAAATGGACTGGGTCTTCTTCCAGCTCCATCTCTGAGCTCTTGAAGCAATGACGAATGGCAACCAGTGGGTGGGTATCGCAGCGTGCAGGCTTGCTATCGTCAGACCAGTAACCAAGATGGATAAAATACTGAAACTATTCATAAATTAAAGATTTAATCAATTCGAGATATAAAAGCAAGAAAGCTTGAACCGCGGCTTTAAACCTGTTATTTTTTACAGACAAATATTCATTCGTCCTTTAGCGCAGTTGGTAGCGCATTTCCATGACATGGAAGGGGTCGTAGGTTCGAGTCCTACAAGGACGACCAATTTTACCCTTAAATTATTGCCCTGTTACGACCCTTTGCACTGAGTAGCCTCTGGCACGAAGCAAGTCTAAAAGATTTTTATCCCCTACTAAATGCGCAACGCCGACTGCAATGAATGGTGGTGGACGTTTGTTCACTTCCATATCACCAAGTTCTGCAGTTAACTTAGGAAGCCAAATTAAGTTTCGATCCTCAAGAAGGCATTTTGAAGTGGTTGGGTCTTGGCTCTTGTCCAGGCTCGCTATTTTCTCTTCTTCGCCCGACCTATAGGCCGAAACCAATTCATCAAACTCAGCGAGCACTTTATCTTCAGATCTGGTTACATAATCTGCGATCATTTTATTATACATCAAATCGAGGCATGATTTCGGCAATGATTCTTCATCATCAAGTACTATTAACTGAGCTTTATTTTCTTTTGCTAAATCCATCAAGTTTGCATCCATTGAAAATCTGAGATTCATTCTGCTATGTTGAGTACGACTAACTTCGACTTCTCTTTTTAATTTAGCTGTAAGATAGTGGTATATTAATTCGGGCGGCAGCGCGTCTTCTGCTGCTGGATCGGCGAAAAGCATCCCAAGCTCTGACTTAACCAAATAGTTCCAGTTTTCATCGTTGAATCGCTTTCCAAAACTTCTATTCGGCTTAGGAACTAAAATATTTGATTTTGAAATCGGTTGACCCTTTTCCCTGGAGAATCTTTTTGTTACTTCAGTTAAAGCGTTAGCTGCTAATTCTAATTGATTTGTGGTAATTTTTAAAATGGCCTTTTCATCGTATTTTGGACTTGTCGCTTCAGCCTTTGGATCAACTTCAAAGCCAACAACAGTGGCTTGTTGGAACTTACTCATGACTTCAATTGGCAGATCTTGAACCGGAACGCCTAAATGTATGGTTCCAAATAAATAGGCTTTCTCGTTGCCTTTCGAAACTTCATAAAGAAAAGGTTTTTTGATCGTGGTACAAGCAATGGACAGAAAGCCTAAAATTATTAGAATAATGTGACTCATGGGTTGGGGTCTTAGCAGGATCTAAAATCGATTGAAAGGTTTCTTCTCATAAAATCTCTTAACAAGTCCGGTTTTGATAAAAAATACTGCAACTGGCCCAAAGCCAATATTGAATCCTCTTAAATTTCTAAAAAAATAAAAATTATCTTCCTTTTTAAGCAAAAATCTGGTTTTATCAGGTCTCAATAGTCCGTTCTGTCAGGTTCTAAAGGTTCTCTTTGGTCTCCGCGAATGGCCCCCAAGCTTTCATAGGAGGCACACATGGGAAAAAAAATATACGTAGGAAATTTGTCTTACGCAGTCGATTCAACAGCTTTACAAGATATGTTTTCTGAATTCGGTCAAGTCGAATCAGCTAACGTTATCATGGACCGTGATTCTGGTCGTAGCAAAGGTTTCGGATTCGTAGAAATGGGATCTGAAGAAGCTGCTCAAACAGCTATTCAAAAATTGAACGGACAAGAAATGTCTGGACGCGCTTTAAACGTTTCTGAAGCTAAACCTCAAGAGCCTCGCTCTGGTGGCGGCGGTGGTGGACGCGGCGGTGGTGGACGCGGCGGTGGTGGCGGCGGATTCTCTAAGCGTTACTAAGCTTTAGATATTAAAATACCAAATTAAAAAGAGCCGTTAGAAATAACGGCTCTTTTTTTTTGTAAAAATCAAAATCTAAAAATTATTTTATAGATGTCAGATTTTTTTGAAAGCTGATCATCCACTTTTCAAAAATCTCTTCGAGAGTGTCATAGACTTGGTAATTTTGAACAGAATCCAATTTCATATCTTGAATACCACATGACCTAATCAACTTGAAAAGCTCTAAATCATTGCGCACATTCAAACTGATTCCGTGCCTTGAGATACCGTTATGAACCTGAATACCACAGAATGATATTTTTCCATTTTCTGTGAACAGCCCAGCCCCTTTTAAATCGATTTTTGAATCGATTTCATAAGTTTTAAGTAAATCCTGAGTGGTTGATAACAATAAAAGAACGTAATCACGAACTCCAAGTTTTAAATTTTTCAGGTTCATTATCGGATAAATCACTAGCTGACCTTCAGAGTGTATCGTTGCTAACCCACCCCGCGTACTTCGCAAAACAGGAATGTTTGTTACATTCTGATTTAAATTAATTTCAGCTGATTCTTCGGCACGGTGACCCAATGTAATTACCTGCGGGTGATGTAAGCCCAGCACAGAGATTTGATTTTTCTGTTTTGCTAAATTTGTTAACGACAACTGAATAGCAACAGCCTTGTCGTAGTCCATCAATCCTAAGTAGGAAGATTCTAAATTATTGGTACAGCTCAACTCGGTCATTTTCTTTAAATCCTGCTCCGGAATGAATAACACTGACCGCACCATCTTGTCCAAAGTAACTTACAACTTCTAGGGTACCCTTTGCTTGGCCAGATACTTTACCAATGTGATAGCCAATTTCTGGGTCATAAATTTCGCTTCCGTCTTCAACAACTTTCAAAATATCGCCCACCTGCACGCCCGATATGCGTCCTACATTCAGGTATATTTTTTCGCCTTTTAACGCAGCTATTCGGCCCTCCCAAGCAACAACGTTCATGGCTACCATCAGTTGCGGAGTAAAATCCAAGAAAGCATCTTTAATCAGAATCGTAACTAGTTCTGGATTTTTCACAAAAAACAAATCCGACGAAGCACGCTCGGCGATTCGTACACTGTCATCTTCGATGGCTACTGTTTTTACGGTGTGAAAAAGTTCTTTGCCAGATCGCAAAGATAAGACACGAAGCCTAACCACCGCTTCGAATGTGGTTTTTAAATTTCGCGCAACGCCGATTTTTTCAGAATCTTTTTTAATTCGCAGATCAATAATCTTTCCTTCAACTAAGGCACTAACCCCAACATTTTGAGAATCTTTAGAAAGTTTTAAAAGATCGTAGTCTCCGCTGGCTGCTATGTACTTAGAGATATCCACTTTTAACTGATTTGAATCTAATGCAATGATTTCTTCCGTGCCATTGAGATCATTCATAAAAGCTTCGCGCGCTTTTGAGCGCGCCGATTCTGGCCTGTCAGCACCAGCATCGATGAATGGTAAAACGATAATTCTTTTTTTAGGCCCTTTATCTTCAAGACGCGCTTTTAAATCGACATCTTTGATTTGTCTTTTTAAAGCCGTTGCCGGTATTTCATCCACAACGACAGCAGGTTTTACTCGGTTTCCAGAACATCCAAAATATAAAAACGAAAAAAGAATCGGGATTAAAAACTTAGCTGTCATGTAAATCTCCTGTGCACGAAGTAAGACGTCTGACTTATTTATATAATAACCTATTTTTGCACTTCTATAAAGTCAGTGCGACCAAAGAGCTGCCGGGCACCTTCAAAAAAATGATCAGAAATTTCGATTTGATGGGGGTTTTCAGCAAATATTTCGATGTCTTGGCCATCGACATTCATAACAAGCCTTACGTTGGTCGAGCCTTTACATTCAACCAGTAGACTATCTAATTTGTCGTAATCCTCGGTATTGATCTTATCTAACCTGACTGAGATCTTTTTTGTTTTTTTCAAAACATCATCAAACAAAGCAAAGCTATCGGCCATAATTTTTGCATTGCCATTTTCAATTTCTAAGCCGCCGCCGATCAGTAGCGGTTTTTCCTCTTTCAATATTTCTGTATACCGAGCAAATGTATCTGGAAAAATGACAAGCTCAACGGCTCCGGTTAAATCCTCAACCTTTGCAAACGCCATGCGCGTGCCTTTTTTTGTAACCAATTCTTTGTAATCTGTAATTAATCCAGCAACGATCACCCGTTTTTGATTTTTCTTTTCGCCCCACTTGGGTTTCCCAGCATCGGCAATCTTTTGCAATTCTTCCGCAGAAATTAATGTTGGTAACTCCGAGACCGTGCACGTCGCCCATATTTTTGCGAAATTCTCGAACCCACGCAGTGGATGATCACTTAGATAAAAACCTAATATTTCTTTCTCAAAAGATAAAGATTGGACTCGGCTCCAGGTTTTTACAGCTGGTAAAGTAACTACTGTTTCTTCTGGCGAACTCATATCGAAAAGTGAAACCTGACCGCTGGCCATGTCTTTTTGATTCTCAACAGCTCTATCTAAAAATTGGCTGTAACCATTTATTAGCTGCGCTCGGTGATACCCAAAAAGATCAAAAGCTCCAGCTTTTATTAAACCTTCAATCACCTTTTTATTCACGCGGCGTAAGTCGACAGAATTGAAAAAATCTTCTAAAGACTTAAATTTTTTCTCGGGGTTTTTTTCTCTGGCTTCAATGATCGCTTCCACTGCACCTTGACCAACACCCTTGATGGCGCCCAGACCAAAATAAATTTCATCTTGATTAACTGAGAATAAATAATCTGAAAAATTCACATTAGGCGTATGGACTTTTAAACCGCGTTTTTGCGCATCTTTCACGTATTTCACGACCTTATCCGTGTCGCCAACTTCAGTCGATAAAAGTGCTGCAAAAAATTCTGCTGGGTAAAAATGCTTGACCCAAGCAGTTTGTGCCGTAATGACAGAGTATGCGGCAGCATGAGATTTATTAAATCCATAATCCGCAAACTTAAACATCAACTCGAACAGTTCTTCTGATTTTTTCTTGTCATGACCGCGTTCGCTGGCACCCGTTAGAAAACGTTCACGCTGCTGATCCATCTCGGCCTTAATCTTTTTTCCCATAGCACGGCGAAGCAAATCAGCTTCTCCAAGACTGTAACCCGCAATCGTTGAAGCAATACCCATAACTTGTTCTTGGTAAACCATGATGCCGTAGGTTTCTTCCAAAACCTTTTTTGTTTCGGGTAATATATATTCAACCGGACTTTCGCCGTTTTTGCGCTTTGCAAATTCAGGAATATTAGCCATCGGACCCGGACGATACAATGAAGTGATCGCCGTTATATCACCAAACTTTGAGGGTTTTATTTTTCTGGTGGCATCACTGATGCCTTCCCCTTCAAACTGAAAAACTCCTGCCGTATCGCCTCTGGAAAGTAATTCATATATTTTTGGATCATCAATCGATATATCTTTTTCTTTTATTTTTATACCGCGGTTTTTTTCAACAAGCTTAAGCGCATAATGAATATGCGTTAAAGTCTTTAGTCCTAGAAAATCGAACTTAATTAATCCTATTTTTTCAGCGTGCTTCATGTCGTACTGAACGACATTTTCTTCTTCTGCGCCCCTATACATCGGTGCGTGACGAACTAAACTGCCATCGGCAATGATGACACCAGCCGCATGAATTCCTGCGTGTCTGACTAGGCCTTCAACTTTTAAAGCCAAATCCATCAGTGTGCCTACTGTGGGATTTGATTCCATCATCTCACGAATGCGCGGTTCCATTTCCAAAGACTCAGTTAAGGTCACACCCAATTTGTCAGGAATAAGTTTTGAAACCAAATCAACTTCGCCAAATGTAAGACCTAACACACGACCGACATCTTTGATCGCAGCTCGGGATTGTAATTTTCCATAAGTAATAATTTGCGACACGCTTTCGGCACCGTATTTTTCAGTCACATACTGAATGACTTCTTGTCGTCGGTCCTGACAAAAGTCGATATCGAAATCGGGCATTGAAATACGCTCTGGATTTAAAAAACGTTCGAAAAGTAAAAAATGAGGTATTGGATCTAAATCAGTGATTTTTAAACAAAAAGCCACTATCGAGCCTGCCCCAGAACCTCGTCCAGGACCCACCGGAATATCACGGTTTTTTGCCCACATAATAAAATCTTGGACGATGAGAAAATATCCGTTAAAACCCATGCGGTCGATGACGTTTAATTCATATTCCAACCGAGATTGGTATTCGGCTTTTCGCTCAGGCGATAAAATAATATTTTTTTCAGCCATTTCGTCAAAACGCTCGGCTAAACCGATGTCACCTCGGTACTTCATTTCTTCTTTTACCGTGCGACCTTCCGTCGTTGGAAAACTAGGTAAATGGTAAATCGCTTTTCCGTTCGCATCCTTTAAATTAAATTTTACATCACACCGTTCAGCTATTTTTACAGTGTTTTCAATGGCCTGTGGAATATGTTTAAATAGATTTTGCATTTTTTCTGCAGATTTGAAGTAAAAGTCAGAACTTCCTAAGGTGTATCTTGAATCGTCAGACAACGTTTTATTGGAGCCTATGCAAACTAAAACTTCCTGAGCAATTTGATCATCTTGCGTCAGATAATGAACGTCATTTGTTGCTACTAGCTCAGTCTTGGTGACTTGTGCCGCCTCAATTAAAAATTCATTGATCGCTTTCCACTCTGGTCTGGTTGCACAAAGCTCGATATAAAGCCTATCTTCAAAAATTACTTTCAAAGCTTTAATTTTTAATAATGCGGCCTCAGATCCTTCTTTCAGATAAGTATCTACGATCTCGCCGCGAAATCCGCCAGTTAAACAGATTAAATTGGCGTTGTATTTTTTTATAGATTCGTAATCAATCCTAGGTTTCCAATAAAAACCTTCTTGGTAACCGATCGTGCTTAACTGACAAAGATTTTGGTATCCTTCAAAGTTTTGCGCGAGGAACACCAAGCGACGTGGACCTAAAGCAATTTCCGAGTAACGCTGGTTAGGGTCTTGTTTTTTTTCTAATCTTGAATGTGGAGCAATGTAAGCATCTAGACCTATAATTGGTTTTACACCCTGCTCTAGACACGCGAAATAGAATTCAATCGCACCAAACATGTTTCCATTATCTGTTAAAGCAACTGCAGGCATTTTATATTCAGCAGCTTTTTTAGCAATACCCTTTAGTCTGCAGGCGGCTTCAAGCAAAGAGTATTCAGAATGAACATGCAAATGTACAAAACTCATGAAGCCCCTATTCCCACTCGATGGTAGCTGGTGGTTTGCTAGTTATATCGTAAACAACTCGGTTTATACCTTGCACCTGATTGGTAATTCTATTTGAAACTAATTTCAAAAACTGCGCATCAAAATCATACCAATCAGCAGTCATTCCATCGACGGAAGTGACAGCTCTTAAACTTAAGACGAATTCATAGGTTCGTGAATCGCCCTGAACGCCTACCGTTTGTACCGGAAGCAGAACACAAAAAGCCTGCCAAATCTTATGATACAAATTAAATTCACGAAGCGCATTTATAAAAATGTGATCTGCTTTTTTTATGATTTCTAATTTTTGTTTTGTGATGTCTCCGATGATTCGAATTGCTAAACCAGGCCCTGGAAACGGGTGTCTGTCGATGAAATTTTTCGCTAAGCCAAGATCAGATCCCAATCTTCGCACTTCATCTTTAAAAAGATTTCGAACAGGTTCTACCAGTTTTAATTTCATCTTATCAGGTAATCCACCAACGTTATGATGCGACTTTATCGTTACACTTCCACCCAAAGACGAAACACTTTCAATCACATCTGGGTAAAGTGTTCCTTGGGCTAAAAATTTTATTTTATGCTGATACTCTTTCAATTCTTTATTTAATGCCGATTCAAATACATCAATAAATAACTTGCCAATAATTTTTCTTTTATTCTCGGGATCAGAAATTCCAACTAGCCCACTTAAAAATAAATCTTCGGCATCTATTCCAACAACATTTAAGCCAATTTCTTTATAGGATGCTAAAACCGTTTCAAATTCATTTTGTCTTAAAAGTCCATTATTTATAAATAGGCAGTGAACTCGGTCTGCACCCAGGGTTTTCGTTAACAGTGTGGCAACTACGGAAGAATCAACACCACCGCTAAGTGCGCACAGAACATGACTGTCATTATCCACTTTATCTAAGATATATTTTTTTGCAGAAACTTGTATTTCATCGTTTTTCCAAGTTGGACTTGCACCTATCCAGTCGGCAAATTTTTTAAGAACTTCTGTGCCGTATTCCGAGTGCGAAACTTCCGGGTGATACTGTAACGCCCAGTACTTTTCAGAATAAAACCCGGCAATATGTTTGTCTGATTTTAATAATTTTTTTGCATCAATTGGTATTTTGGTGACAACGTCTCCGTGACTCATCCAAATCTTATGTTTCACGGGCCATGAAAGCTTTAGTACTTCATGAGCTTCTGGGTCCCATTCAATTTCAGTTAAGCCATATTCTTTGGTGGCTCCAGATTCCACGTTCCCGCCCAATTGATTTGCCAGCAATTGCATGCCGTAACAAATTCCAAGCACTGGTGCACAAGATATTAATTCTTTCACGTCTCTAGTAGGACTTGCTGGGTCATAAACGGAGTTTGGACCACCACTAAGAATAATTCCGTCTGGATTAAATTTCTTTATTTGCTCTATGTTATAGTTATAAGGAAAGATCTCGGAGTAAAAACCTAAGTCTCTGAGTCTTCGTGCAATCAGCATGGTGACTTGCGATCCGAAATCTAGAATTAAAAATCCATTTTTTTTAAGTGGCATTACTCTAACCTGTAATTCGGTGCTTCTTTGGTGATACTGACATCATGAACATGAGATTCTTTCAAACCCTGACCCGTGATCTGCACGAAATGCGCTTTTTGCTGCAGCTCATCAATATTCTTAGCACCCAAATATCCCATTCCAGATTTCAATCCGCCAATCAGTTGGTGAATAATTCCTGAAGCGCTTCCCTTATACGGAACTTTTCCTTCGATTCCTTCCGGAACTAATTTATCTAATTCACTGATGTCCATTTGACCATAGCGATCTTTTGAACCCTTCATCATGGCCTCGATAGAACCCATGCCTCGGTACATCTTATAGGTTCGTCCTTGATACAATATCATTTCACCAGGTGCTTCCTCGGCACCTGCTAAAAGATTACCAATCATGACTGTGTTGGCTCCAAGGGCTAATGCTTTTGTAATATCTCCGGAGAATTTAATACCACCGTCAGCAATAATTGTTTTTTGCAACCTCTTCGCCGCTGCTGCGCAATTCATGATGGCAGATATTTGTGGAACCCCGACCCCAGCGACAACACGAGTTGTACATATACTTCCAGGACCCACACCCACTTTGACAACATCGGCACCTTTTTTAATAAGCTGTTCAGTGGCTTCTGCCGTTACAACATTACCCGCTACTAAAATAACATCTTTAAATTTATTTTTAATATGCTCGACAATCTGAATAACATTCTTAGAATGCCCATGCGCCGTGTCCACACAGATTACGTCGACACCACTGGCTACCAAAGCTTCAATTCGTTCATGAGTATCAGCACCCACACCTACAGCAGCACCAACAACCAATCGGCCTTTGTCGTCTTTTGTTGCTTGCGGAAATGCTTCTGCTTTTTCAATATCTTTGATTGTAATCAAACCCTTCAGCTGACCCGATTGGTCTATAACTGGTAATTTTTCAATCCGGTGTTTTTGTAGAATTTTTTTAGCTTGATCCAAAGTTGTACCTTCATGTGTGGTCACTAAATTTTCTTTGGTCATTAAATTTTTTATCGGCTGATTGATATTGGTTTCAAATCGTAAATCTCGGTTCGTAAGAATTCCCACAAGCTTACCTTGCACTGTGATAGGCACTCCACTGATAGAATATTTGGTCATGATTTGAATGGCTTCACTAACGTAGTGATCGGGAGATAGTGTGATCGGATCTTGAATCATGCCACTTTCGTATTTTTTAACTTTTTCAACCTCAAACGCTTGAGCCGCTGCCGAAAAGTTTTTATGTACAATACCAAGGCCACCATTTTGGGCCATGACTCTTGCAATCTTATTTTCAGTCACTGTATCCATTGCCGCCGAGATCAGTGGGTTATTTAGATATAAATCCCTAGCAAAAAATGTTTTTGGAACTATTTCTGTCGGAATAATTTCTGAGTACTGCGGCACTAAAAGAATGTCATCAAAAGTTAAAGCCAGTTCAAAGTCTCTTTTAAAATCTTTACTAAAATCTTTACTCAATTCCATTATAATCTTTCCTCATTCATATATACCAAGTCTGATACAAAAGATAATTTTCAGCAGATTGGTCCAGAAAAAGAATTTCTGCTTCAGTTAAAACACGTACAAATTTTGCTGGCCGCCCCATGATTAATGATCGTGGCGGAAATGTTTTACCCTCGGTCACTAAACTGCCTGCGCCTACTATAGATTGATCGCCAATTTGTACGCCGTCCATAACAATTGAACCCATACCGATTAAACATTTGTTCCCGACAGTACAGCCGTGCAAAATTACAGAGTGCCCAATTGTGACTCGGTCACCAACAACACATGAATATTTTCCGAAAGTTCCGTGTAAGACAGACCCATCCTGAATGTTTGTTTCAGATCCGATGTGAATCGGCATGACGTCACCACGCAAAGTTGTATTGAACCAAATCGATGATTTTTTTCCGATATGAACTTCACCAATAATTTTCGCACCTTCAGCAACAAAAACATCATCGGCTAAAGTGGGTTCTGCACCCCTTGCTTTGACGATTCCCACGTTACATCAAATAGGTATGTTGTCGTTGCAACAAGTTTGGGTTTTCAACCAGATCTTTATTTAATCCGATAATTTCGGCACTCATAATCTTGGATTTGGTAATATAAGATTTTGTAGCAAAAATTGGAATTTTTAACTGAATACAAAGACTCATAACTTCGTCAGCTTTGAACTTCATGCTTTGATAGATTGGATGCTTGGTCATGTAAATACGAACTAACTGATGCACCCCTTTTATTTCAACAAACACACAGCGATCGATTGTTATATCAAGACTAGCTAAAAGTTTTTCAGAAAAAGTGTGCATTGAAACTGGAATTGCTGAATGCGATGATTGGGTTAGAGTGGCTCCAGCTTCTAACTGGTTGATGGCTACAGGTAGCACGCAGTCGCCTGTTTCATCTTTCAAAATAAGAAAAGGCCTAGCAGCATCATTTGTTAAAGAAAGGCCGTAAGGCTTAAGTAAAATTAAATCTTTATCATCAAAATCGACGCGCTCGTCTTGTAATTTTGAAAATAAATAATCAGGTTTTATCATTGAACCAATTCTCCTCGCATATTGTTTGGAAAGGCTTGCGTGATTTTTACAGGGACTGTCTGACCTATTAAGCTTTCACTACCCAGAAAGTGAACGGATTTATTCTGCGTGCTTCGGCCGTAAAGCTTTCCTTGTTCATTTTTCTTCTCAACAAGTACTTGAAGTATTTGTCCTTCATATTTTTTGACCAAAGCAAATGCCATTTTTTCATGAGCATCAAATAATCTGTTTAATCTTTCGTTCTTAACGGGCTCTGGCAGGTGTCCTTCAAATTTGGCAGCCTTTGTCATTGGTCTAGACGAATACATGTACGCATAGATAGTTTCAAATTGAAGCTCTTCAACAAGGCTTACTGTCTGCAAGAAATCGTCTTCTGTTTCACCAGGAAAACCAACGATGATATCCGAAGAAAGCACCAAGTTCGGAATCAATTTTTTCATCGTCTGAATTTTTTGGATGTACTCTTCACGCGTGTAGCCGCGGTTCATTTGCTCTAAGATTTGGCTACTGCCACTTTGAAATGGCAAATGAACATATTCGCAAATTTTGGTTTGATTATCGGCCATCACATGCATTAATTTTTCATTAAAATCCTTTGGGTGCGACGTCGTGTACCGAATACGTTCGATGTCAGTTTCTTTAGCTACTTTTTCTAAAAGATCTGCAAAATCAAATACCGTGCTGTCATCATTGATTGATTTATAAGAATTTACATTTTGACCAAGCAAGGTCACTTCTTTGGCTCCGCGCTTAACCAAGTTCCTGACGTCCATTAAAATGTGTGACATGGGCCTAGATTTTTCACGCCCCCGTGTAAACGGAACAATACAGAATGAGCAGAAATTATCACAACCCTTTGTGATGTTCACAAATGTAGATACGCCTGGGTTTCTGACTAAAGTTTCAATGTGATACGGGGCCCGGTGTTCAAAGCGCGCATTCACGACTTTTTTATTTCCGGAATAAACCTCGGAAATAATTTGCGGCAAGACATCGATATTGTCGGTACCGAAAACAAAATCAATCATGGGCTGAGTTTTTATTAAATTTTCTTTTTCCTGCTGCCCAACACAACCGCCGACGCCAATTTTTAAATCGGGATTTTTTTCTTTTAGTTTTCTGTAAGAACCGACTTCTGAAAAAACTTTGTGCACTGGTTTTTCTCTGATTGAACACGCGTTGATAATAATCAATGAGGCCTCTTGCGGCGTACTCACAATTGCAAAGTTGGCCATTTCCAGAAGGGAATACATTCGCTCGGTATCGTTCACATTCATCTGACAGCCGTAGGTAGAAACGTACACGCCTCGGCCAAGACCGATATCTTGGTTAACAGACGGTTTCGAAAAAGGAATCTCTGAATCGACTTCGGAGGCGTTCAAGTTATTCATGCTTTATGATCCCTAATTTCAGAGTTATTTCATTGTTAAATGAGTCGCTTTCGAGTTATAGAAACATCTTGAAATTCAGTCAACACTTGGTCTTTTTTGAGTAATGAATTTACTGTCGCTACAAAGGAATTAGGAATGAATCCACGTAAAAAAGAGTCTAAAAAATGGAGCAACTTACCTCCAGAGTTCGCCAATCAAATTAAAACCGTGTTTGAAGACAATTTCAGCACCTTTCTGACTGAAAAAACAATACTGGTTCAGGGTCGTATCTACCCGAGCGAAATACTGCTTCGCGTTGGTGTGCATAAAAAAGGGGAACTAAGATTTCATAATTTCGAAGTCTCTCTAGATCACTCTGCAATTCTACAGAATACAATTCCTCAGATACACCTGGCTGTGGACGCGATCGCAAGTGTGATGATCGAATTTTTTGAAACTGAAGAAGAAGATTATGAGCTTCCGTATCTATGGAAAGAAATACCTTTTGAAAAACAAAAAATATGGGTGCAATTCACAACTGAAAATCCTGACCTTGAGACTGAAGCCAATAAACTATTAGGCATAGAAGAAACTTTACTTAATGAAGACGAAGAAGAGTTGGATGAGTTGGAGCCTTTACAGCCACCAACCCCACAAATGTTTAAATCAAAAAAGAAAAAGGACGACTTGCACTAAAAGTCGCCGTCGTCGTCCATACCTGGGGCATCTCCGATGCCACGAATTTCATCAGTGAAAGATTGAACCTCTTCGTCAGATTCAGACTCATTCAGAGCTGATTCATCGATTTCAAGTTCTTGAATAACAGATAAGAAATCTTTTTCTGTTTTCAAATCCTTCTTGATCACTTCTACAAATTTATCTGGATAGCGTGCCATTAAGTCTTCGACGTATTTTTCTAATTTTCCGTCGATCAGAATGTGTTTTCGAGTTTGGATTTTCTTCCATAACAGCAAGTAATGATACCGGCAGTATCCGTCCACATTAGAAACCTGATCGCAGTCGCGCACTTTGCAAAGTCTTCGACCTTCAGAATCTGTTAAATAAATCTCTTCATCTTTTTCTTCTGTTTCTGAATCATCTATAACCAAGTCGTTTATATCAATATCATCTTCTTCAACGGCTTTTAAATCTTCTTCATATTCAGCAATTTCACTTTCACCGAAATCATCGCCAACGATGTCATCTTCAAATTCATCTTCCTTTTTTTCTACTTTTTTTGCTTTCGACTTCGATTTTGATTCCGGTTTTACGGGCTTTGTCACAGGTTTGACTGGCGGCTTTGTAACGACTGCTGCATTAGCTTTTGCGTTATTTATTGGCGTTACTTTTAGGTCTTCAGGCTTTTTGCCTTTCAGCACGGCTAGTTTCTTTGCATCTTTCAAAGGCTTAATATCTGCTTTTTTGGCAGTCGCTTTAACCTTTATAACAACAGCGGGCTTTTTAGCTTTAATATCAGGCTTTTTTGCCGGTTTTTTGATTTCTTTTTTAGCACTTTTTGATTTTACATTTTGTTTTGATTTTGCCATATGAATTACCCTTGTTGGATTCAAAGCAAACTGTCAATAGCTATTTAAAATAAAAATTTATGTGATAGTGTTTTAATTTTACACAGGAGATCAAATGGAAAAAGTCGTTCTTGTTGCCGCAAGCAGAACACCGGTTGGAAGTTTTCAAGGATCGCTTTCTTTAGTCCCAGCAACCCGGTTAGGATCTGTAGCCATAAAATCAGTTTTAGAAAAATCGGGTATTTCGCCAAAAGAAATTGATGAAGTTATTTTTGGCCAGGTTTTAACTGCTGGTGTTGGTCAAGCTCCCGCAAGACAAACTGCACTAGGTGCAGGCCTTTCGAATTCGACTCCGTGTTTAACAATCAACAAAGTGTGTGGATCAGGTTTGAAAGCTGTGATGCTGGCCAGTGATTCTATTCGCTTAGGAAATAGCAAAATAGTTATTGCCGGTGGGCAAGAAAATATGTCCCTTGCGCCGCACTTACTAGAAAATTCTAGAACTGGATTTCGCATGGGTTCAGTGGGTTTAACAGATTCCATGATAAAAGATGGTTTGTGGGATCCCTATAACAATTTTCATATGGGAAATGCTGCCGAGATTTGCTCCAAAGAGTTTTCGTTCACTCGTGAAGCTCAAGATCTTTTTGCAATTGATTCTTATAAAAAAGCACAAAAAGCAGCGGCCGCTGGAAATTTCAAAGCTGAAATTGCTACTGTGCAAATAGAATCAAAAAAAGGACCCGTCGTCGTCGACACTGATGAAGAACCTGGAAAAGCATTGTTTGAAAAAATGCCGGGTCTAAAGCCTGCTTTCGACAAAGATGGAACCATTACGGCTGCGAACGCTTCGAAGCTCAACGATGGTGCTGCAGCCATAATGCTCATGAGCGAAACTGAAGCTAAAAAACGAGGGTTAACTCCGCTAGCAACAATTGTTTCATATGCGACGTTTGCACAAGATCCAAAATATTTTACCACTGCACCCGTAGGCGCTATAAAAAAATCGCTTGAGATTGCGGGCCTTAAAATTTCAGATATCGACCTTTTTGAAATCAATGAAGCTTTTGCAAATGTACCAATGGCCGCACAAAAAAGTTTAGAAATACCTGCAGAGCGCACGAACATTCACGGCGGTGCCATCGCACTTGGGCACCCGATCGGTGCCAGCGGCGCACGAATTCTGACGACTTTACTTTACGCTCTAAAAACGCACGGTCTTAAACGTGGGTTAGCGACGTTATGTATCGGTGGCGGGGAAGCAGTCTCATTAATCATTGAAAAATATAACTCAGGCAACTAACCAAGGTAATTTATGTCTAAAAAAGTATATATTGATGCCGCTTCTGCTCTTTCTGGAGTTCAAGACAACATGACTTATTTAGTTGGTGGTTTTGGACTTTGCGGTATTCCAGAAAATTGCATCGAGGCACTCAGAGATTCCAAAGTAAAAAATATCACTTGCGTTTCTAACAATGCGGGAGTCGATGACTTTGGTTTAGGTTTATTATTACAAACGCGGCAAATCAAAAAAATGATCTCATCTTACGTCGGCGAAAATGCCACTTTTGAAAAACAATACATGTCTGGTGAATTAGATCTTGAGTTTTGTCCGCAAGGAACTTTGGCTGAACGTTTACGCGCTGGTGGTGCTGGTATTCCCGGATTTTATACTCCGACGGGCGTGGGAACAAAAATCGCTGATGGAAAAGAAATCCGTCAGTTTGACGGTCGTGATTACATTTTAGAAAAAGCCATCTTGGGCGATTTTGCATTCGTAAAAGCCTGGAAAGGCGATAAATTTGGTAATTTGATTTACCGAAAAACCGCGCGAAATTTCAATCCAATGATTGCAACAGCCGGAAAAATCACGATTGCCGAAGTCGAAGAGCTTGTTGAGATTGGAACTTTTGATCCAGATCACGTGCACACTTCAGGAGTTTATGTGCAGCGTATTTTTCAAGGGAAAAATTATCAAAAACGAATTGAACAACGCACTGTTATCACTTAAGGACTTTATATGCCACTAACACGCGAACAAATTGCCAAACGAATTTCAGACGAAGTCCAAGATGGTTTTACTGTCAATTTGGGTATCGGTATTCCAACGCTAGTAGCGAACTACATTCCAAAAACAAAAACAGTTATGTTACAAAGCGAAAATGGTCTTTTAGGAATGGGACCTTTTCCGAAGGCAGGCTTTGAAGATGCTGATTTGATCAACGCTGGTAAGCAAACAATCACCGCAATAAGCGGCGCCAGTTTTTTTAGTTCCGCTGATAGTTTCGCAATGATCCGCGGTGGTCATATTGATTTAACAGTTTTAGGCGCCATGGAAGTCGACGAAGTTGGAAGTATCGCAAACTGGATGGTACCAGGTAAAATGGTTAAAGGCATGGGCGGCGCCATGGATCTTGTTGCCGGAGCAAAAAACGTTATCGTGGCCATGCAGCACACGGACCGTGATGGCCAATCGAAGCTTCGAACAAAGTGCACGTTACCTTTAACGGGAGTTCGCTGTATTAAAAAAATAGTTTCTGACTTTGGAGTTATCGAAATTACGCCACAAGGATTTGTTCTTTTGGAATATGCTCCGGACATGACGGCAGCTCAGGTTGTGAATGCGACTGAAGGTAAAATGTCTATTCACCCAGAATGTAAAAAAATAGTGGTTTAATCGACTGGTCTTGTTGTTGCAAACCCCAGTATTACGGGGGATTTATGAACAAAACGACACTGCTACGAAGTTTAATTGGATTATTTTCTGTATTAATTACCTTACTGTCTGCGACGTTGACACAAGCTCAAACACCACCATTTGCTTCAGTGAAAAGTATCGAAATAGATGGCTCTGGTTGCGAAGCAGGTTCAGCGAATGCATTAATCACATCAGATTTAAATTTTTTAAGCGTGCTTTACGACCGCTTTGCCGTTGAAATCGGAAAAGGAACTGAAAAATCTAAATCAAAATCGGCAGAAAAAAAATGCACTATCAACGTCACTGTGCAAGTTCCAGCAGGCTGGGATTTTACTTTTGATTCCGTTGATTACCGTGGTTTTGTTCAATTACCGAATCAGATGACCTTGGCTTACCAACTTATTTCAGCTGAAGTTTACGGTGGACGCGGCATTGCCTTTGATCAGAATCTTGTGCGTGGGCCGAAGAATCAAAACTTTGTGACGACGGTGCGAAATAAGGGGTTGTTGAGTTTATTGAACGGAGTCAAAAATCAAGTCGACCAACTTTCAAATTTTGGCTTAGCGAATTGTTCAAACCAAACTCAAGATGTTAAAATAAAAATTAAATCCATCATTGGTGTTCGTAATTTACTAGGTGAACTAACTAGGCCAGCAGTGCGCCTGATCGTCGATTCGACAGACACTTCATTTCGGCAAAATTTAAAACTGAATTGGAAACGCTGCGGTTAAATTTAATCAATTACGGCCGCTTGCGCAAAACGCAGCGGCAGTTTTTCGTTTGCTACTTTTTGGTAATCTTCGCCACCTAAAACATGAACGTGGATAGCATTGGTTTTTCCGTGATCAGCAATTGGCTGGCCTAAAGTTAAAATAATTCTTTCTCCGGTCTTGGCTAATCCATTTTCAATCAGTAACTTTTCGACTTGAGATAAAATATCTTTCAAATTCTCATACGGATTTAAATGCAATGTTTGTAAGCCCCATAGCATTTCAAGTCGGTTTAATACATTCAGATCTTTTGTCATAGCTACGATCTGAGCTTTCGGTCGAAAGCTCGCAATAATCTGTGCTGTTTTGCCACTCGTAGTTAAGCAAACAATCGCCGATGCATTTAATTTTAGTGCAGTCAAAGCCGAGCTAGCTGCTATTGCCGCAGGAGTGCTAAGCAGTTCGTTGTCTAACGAAATTTTATAATAACTTTCTTCATTTTTTTCGACTTCAAGAATGATTTCATGCATCGTTCGAATGGCCTTGAACGGATACTTACCGCTGGCCGATTCCGCAGATAGCATGACGGCATCAGTACCATCAAGAATTGCGTTAGCAACGTCCGTTATCTCTGCTCTGGTAGGTCGCGGGTTCTCAACCATTGAGTCTAACATTTGGGTTGCTGTAATGACAGGCTTTCCCAACTGATTTGATAATTTGATAATCCGTTTTTGTTCTCGAGGCAATCGACTTTGGCCAATCTCTACGGCTAAATCACCACGAGCTACCATCACCACATCACTTAAACGAATGATTTCTTCTAAGTTATCAAGTGCTTCTAGCATTTCAATTTTCGCAACGATTTTGGCTGGAGAATTGTGTTTTTCAATGATGTCTCGCAATTGACGAATATCTTTTGCATGACGCACAAAACTGAGTGCAACGTAATCGACGCCATTCTGCAAACCAAATTCTAAATCCTCTTTGTCTTTCGCAGTTAACGCCTCAACTGGTAAATTTATTCCAGGAAGATTCATACCTTTACGGTTTTTTAGAATTCCACCGTAAATAACTTTTGCTTCTAATGACTTTGAGCCCACTTGCAAAACTTCAAGTTCAATCAGCCCGTCATCTATAAGTATGTGATGACCTTTTTTACAGGCTAAACAAAGTTCTTTAAAGTCACTTGGAATTAAGCCCTCTTTACCCAGAACATCTTCGACCGTAACCGTCACTGTTTCCATTGGCTTTAGTAAAATGGAACCTTTTTCAAAAAGACCAACGCGAACCTTAGGTCCTTGCAAATCTTGTAAAATTGTAACAGGTGTTTTTAAATCAACAGAAATTTTTCTTAAACTTTTTATAACTGCAAAATGTTCTGCATGTGTGCCATGACTGAAGTTTAGTCTTGCGACATTCATTCCGGCATAGATTGCCTTTTTTAAATTTTCCGGATCACGAGATGCGGGACCAATGGTTGCAACTATTTTTGCTCTTCGATGAAATAACATATGTTCTAAAGACTATAGGCTTAGCGGTAAAAAGTCCTATAAAAAAACTGTTCTCGGACTTTTTTTAATTCTTGAGTCAAACGCTCTTTTTCCAGCAATTCGATTTTTTCAGATTCTTCAACCGATGCCACAGCACGGCTTAATATTTTGGATTGGCTAGCGGTGTTATGATTAAATTCTGTTTTCCAGGATGGCTCGACGGATTTCAAAAAAGCAACAAAAGCTGATTTTCTTTCAAAGAATTGCGCTGTGAATTTCAAAAAATCAGGTTTTTCAAGAAAACTAGTTCTCTGCAGCACTGTGTTTGCTCGTTGAGCAGATAAATCGTATGTTGATAAAATAAAAGAATCCAGATCTAGACTTAAAATCAAATTTTCTTGTTTTGTTAGCATCTGATTTTTTTTTGCAATTGGAATTTCGTTTAGCTTTAAAGCATTTTCGCTTCCGGTAATATGAAAAGCACCTTTTAAAATATCTACAGAAATTTCTGAAAAATTCTTCCAGTGTAAAATTGTACCCGCTTTAATTCTAAGACTTGTTTTGCCTACGCTTAAGGTCTCTTCACTTTCATCGACCTGTGTCAGGCAAGGAGACTGTTTTTTAAGAAAACAGTCTTCAGGAACAACAGTTACACGAGCTTCTAAAGCAACTGAAACAATCACTGTAACGGTAAAAATCGCAGTGAAAAGAGTTCGGGTTAATTTCATCTTTGAGCGAATTCACTTTTAACGATTTTAATAACAGATTCCGCTTCTTTAAATCGTCTTAATTTGGTGTAAACTGAACTTAACAAAATTAAAGATTCTTTTGCCCATTTTGATTCTGGAAACTGGCTTACGATCGTCTCAACATCTTCCAAACAAGTTTCATCTTTGAAACTGTTGCTACTGCTTTGACAAGACAAAGAAGCTCTTTCGAAATAAGCCTGGGCTAGCAGTTCAGAATTTGCAGAATTGTTGATTATTTTCTCGGTAACCTGCTTCATCACTTCGGTTTTTTGGCCAAGCTTGGCATCTTCCAATTGACTAGCATAAAGTTCGTCGAAAGAAATTTGTTTACCGTTTTTTAGGCTAGCGATCTGGCGACCTAACAAACCGCTTCCACCCGCTTGCAACAATAATGCTTCGTTTTTTAGCTGAAGTTGAACAACTTGGTCTTCTAATGCACGCACTTTTTGCTTTTCGAACGTGATGCCTGAAAGATGGTAATCAAAGGCAAAGTATGCTGTGGATAAGCAGGAAACTATAAAAAGGATAAGCATGTAGAATGGGTCCAGCTTTTTCATACTGAACTGATCGGCTACGGCAGTACCAAAGTTGAGACTAATATTCGTGTCTCAAAATAAGACAATAAATAAGGCAACTTCTTTCACATTTTGAATCTAGACTCAGAAATTTTTAGTCCTAATGAATCGCGCCAAAGCATGACAAAAGAATTGATACCGGTTTACTCTAGCGAACTATGAATAAAGCCGAATTGGTTTCAGCGATAGCGACGCGCTCTAAATTAACAAAAACTCAAACTGAGAATTGTCTGGATAGCACCTTGGCAGTGATACAAAAAATGGTGTCTCAGGGCGAAGAAGTAAAACTGGTCGGATTCGGAACTTTTTGTAAAACGACACGAAAGCCTAAGACTGGAAGAAACCCAAAAACTGGCCAAACTTATAAAATTCCATCGACTCAAGTTCCACGATTTAAACCGGGAAAAGATTTTAAAGAGTCTGTAAAATAATCAAAATTAAAGTTTATCAAATTTACTTTTAAATGATATTGGCCACGACTCAATCAGCTCTAAGGTTTCAAAATAAACTTCAGAAAAGTGCGCTGACTGCAAGTCCTTAAAAATGACTTTTTTATCCAGTGGCATTTTTAAATGTTTTTTAATAATTGCCGAGTAAAATTTTTCTCCCATGATGCCACCTAAAATCTGAGACGCAATCACATAGCTTCTTTTGTTTAAAACTTTCGTTTGAAAAGCACTTATATTTCTGATTTTTTTAGAAGAAATAAAATGAAGTTCAGATAGTTTTTGATTCAAGGAAAGCATTAACGCTTCTTTTCCGCGGTCATCAAACTGTTCTTTCTGTAAAGCAGACCTGATGTCTTGCAATGTGTCTGATTTTCGTTTCGGGTTTGCAATTTTGCTACAGAGGTAAGTCACCATTTCTAACCAAATCAGTTTCAAAAAATCTTTCCGGGGGTCACTCAGAGTCTTGGTAAACCCTTTTTGTACAAAATAAATATATTGCGCTGCAATTTTAGAAACGTGATTCACAGATAGTCGTGAAAGATAGGCGATCTGTAGCTCTGGAATATAAAAAGATTGACCTTCTTGAACGTTTTCTAAAATGCGTTTTCTGACGTTGATGGATAACGTGTCAATTTGATCGAAAAACGATTCATCCATTGATGAGTACACCGATAATGAAGCTGTGTTGGTTTTAAAACCAAATGAATCCGACAACAGTGCCACCGAATGAGATACATTATCTGTTAAATCAAAGTCAGATTTTTTAATTTTTTTATCAGAGCTGCTACCTCTGCTATTTTCATTGCTTTCTAAATAAAGTAAAAAATCTTGCCACTTCACCCATGGAGGTAAAACATTCAGAGCCCACTGATCTTCTGATAACTTAACCACGTCAGTGGATTGCTCTTTTTGCTCTTCCATAATGCGAAAGTAAATTATTTCTGGGCTTTGATAAATCGTGCATAAATTATCTTTTGGCAGCTGTTTTTTTATTTGCCTTGGCAAATGAGCTGATGCCAAATGCAGATCGCCGAATTGAACAAAGATTTGACTTCCATGATGCCTCGATCGAATTCTTTTTATCTGCATGGCAGAGTATTTGTCTCTGGCAGATAAAGATTTTAACCCAGATTCGGCATTAATACCAAAAACCAAGCCGTTATGGGCCTGAGCCCACTTAAAAAGTGGCCGATAATTTTCCCAAGGAAACGACCATTTTTGTTTCCATCCCACGCGAATTAGAAAGTCTTTTTCAACTAGTTCTCCAGATAGATATTGATCAATATACTGCTGATCTGCCGTTGTTAGACATTCAACACAAAGAACAAAGCGCGTGTTTACTTTTCTGAGAAGCCGCAACAAACCTCTGGACGACTGTTTTTGAACGTGAAAATCTCCGACTAAGATGATATTTGCCTGCTTCAACCGCGACATAAACTGTTTTTTATTCACGGCGGTGCATTTTAGCCGAATGAGTTCGGATTCATATTTTTGTCGATAAACTATTAGATCAGGGCTTTCTCGCCCGATGATGGTCTCGACCCGTTTACGCGTAGAAACGTAAAATTCTTTTCTAATCTGAGCTAATCGCGTCGAATCCATAATTATTTTTCCAGTTTCGTAAACTTTAGTTGATTTCAACACTGAAAAACAA
>JAYTPC010000001.1:0-1135 GCA_043747425.1 Bdellovibrionales bacterium | reverse complement strand
TATTTGGAACTTTCGTGCGATTTTGTAATTGAGGTAGTGCCGGTGTTGTGCAGAGAGTTTTAGAATTGCGCAAGTACTTTTGTTTGCTTAGAGTTGAGTTAAAAGGCATACGTTTTGTTTTGTCTGAGCTCGATGATAATTTCGTTTTATGCTTGAAAATGTAATCTGTTCGAATAAAAGTTTTGAGTAATGAGTAGTAATCTTTTTTGTTTGCCTTTAGGCTCTAACGCAAGGTGTTAAATCAGATTCTAATTGGTATCTTAAGTCATGGAAATGTCTTTTTTGGCGGTAAAGAAAAATGTTGTAGTTCCGATGCGTTGCGAAGGAAAAGAAATAGGATTTTTGAGTTGCGAATAGAGAGAAAAACTTAGAAGATGATGAAGACGAGATCGGTTTTTGTTTTTTTGAATGAGAATTGAGATTTTCATTTTGTGGAGACGGGTCACGAAACTCAAAGCGTGTTAATTAAAAGATTTGCTTGGAACTTTCGTGTGATTATGCTGTTGACGTGTAGCAGTAGTGCTGGTAATTGCGCGGTTAATTTTCATGCAAATCTTTTTACAATCGTCTAGGTGCTCTTTATTTGTAGATGATTAGATTAGAAGAACGAATAATTCGTTTTGTATGGAGTTGATGGCATTTTCGCTTTAGGTTTGTGAATTTAATTTTTTCAAATAAAGGTTTGGAGTGGCCTAAAGCGACGAGCGGTGCCTTAAAGCAGACTCTTAATGCAACAGTGTTAAGTTAAACTTTAATTGGTGTTTTAAATTATGAAAATGTCTTTCTGTGACGGTGAAAAAGAATGTTGTGGTTTCGGTGAGTTGCGAAGGAAAATAAACAAGATCGTTTGGAGTAGAGGTAGAGGTGAGAGCTTTAAAGATAACATAGATGAAATGATGTTAGATTTTTTGAATGAGAGTTGATACTTTCATTTTGTGACGATAAGTCACGAAAATCAAAGTGTTTAGTTAAAAAATTTATTTGGAACTTTTGTGCGGTTGTATAATTGATGTAGTGCCGATGTTGCGCGATTAATTGTTGTGCAGAGAGTTTTACAATTGCGTAACTACTCTTATTTGCGTAGAGTTGAGTTAAAAGCAGGCATTTCATTTTGCCCGAACACAATGGCACTTTT